>JAFLSS010000099.1 GCA_022510805.1 Akkermansiaceae bacterium | reverse complement strand
TGATGCGCTGGGTGCCGCTGCCGTATTCTGTCCAGGCCGTGGTGGTGTGGCCGCGTTCATCGGTGCTGATCTGCTTGCTCTCCAGGGTGGGAGAGAGCTGCGAGATGAGGGTTTTCTGCGTGCCGGTGAGCCACTCGCCCGCGGCGTTGTTGCGCCGGGTGGTGGTCACTTGGTACACCTCGCCATCCCCGCCCTTCTCGTAGCTGTAGGTGGTGGTGGCGATGATGTTGCGCGTGGGGTCCTGCGGGGCGGACGCATCCAGCAGGGTGGTCACGCGGGACTGCTGCCCCATGCTGTCGTATTCATAGGTGACCGGCGCGAGGCTGCCGGTGCTTTCCTGCACGAGCTGACCCTTGGCGTTGAACTCCCGCCGCGTGGTGAGGAAGACGCCGCTGTAGGTGGTGGGCGCGTGCTGAATGTACTCTTGGCTGAAGGCGTCTGTGATGCTTTGCGCGAGCAGGTTTTGCGCTGTGGCGGCGCTGCCGGCGTAGGTGCTGCTCTTCAGGCCGTTGTCGAAGTCATAGCGGAAGCTGAGGTGCCGCTGCCCGCTGCCGCTTTGCTCTGCGGTGCTGCCGTCCGTGTTGCGCCGGGTGATGAGAGTGGCGCTGCCGGGGGTGGTTTCTGTGGTGGTGAGCCCATCTGCACTGTAGGAGGTGGTGGTGATGCGCCCCAGCGGATCCACCTGCCGGGTGATGCGCCCCTGCAGGTCATACTCGGTGCGAGAGGTGCGCGTGAGGGCGCCTTCCCGCACGGTGGTCTGCGTGATGCGGTCCAGCGCGTCTCGCGTGTATTCTGTGATGGTCTCGGGCGTGATGCAGGTATCGCCGTCATACACCGCGCTGCGCGTGGTCTCTATGAGCTGGCGCGCGCTGTTGTAGGCGTAATCGGTGCGCACGCCGTCGGCATCTTCCTCCCAGAGCAGCTTGCCCTGGCAGGTGAGGGCGCGCCGGCTGCTGCGCCCATTGGCCTGGTGGGTGGCGACGCGGCGGTTGAACGCGTCGTACTCATAGCTTGTGTCGCTGAGGGTGGCCCACTGTCCGCCGGGCAGCAGGGCGCTCTCCACCTCCCGCAGCGTGTTGCCCTCTGCCGAGATGAAGCTCTCCCGCCGCCGGCTCTGCCCCGGCACGAGCTGCCCGCCCACGCGGGTCTCCTCACTCACGCAGTAGAGAGCGCCCTCCACGCCGCTTCCTGCGGCGGAGGCGTAGCTGTAGTGAGTTTCCACACCATTCTCCGCCACGCTCAGCTTCACGCGGCCGCGGGCGTAGGGCTGCGGTGCCCCGGGCAGCCAAGTCTCCACTATGCCGGTGCGCGTGAGCTTGCTGCCGGCTCCGCTCACCTCGGTGACGACGCGCCGCAGGTGGTTTGCTTCGCTGTAGCTGAATTTCTCCCGGCGCCACACTTGCTGCCGGCGGTTGGTGATGTAGTAGGTCTGCACCTGCGCCGGCTCATCGCTGAAGATGGCGCTGCTGCCGCGGTAGGTGGTGACCACAACGCGCTGCCAGCCGTTTTCTCCGGCCCAGGGCGTGGATTCCGTGAGCACGCGCCCCTCCGTATCATAGGTCAGGCGGCGGGTTCCGCTGCTCGGCGAGCTCTCGCAGATGAGGCGCCCGCGGTTGTCATATTCATACTCCGTGCTCAGCCCGGCGGCGGGGTCCTGCGGGTCGTACCCGATGGTGCGGCGGAGCAGCAGGCGCCCCCGCGAGCTCAGCTCGTAAACTTCCATCTCACACGAGGCCGTGTGCCCGCCCTGCGACACCCGGCGCACCACCTGCTCATGCTCGGCATCCGCGCGCAGCACCTCCTGGTGAGTCTCGATGGCACTCTCCCCCTCACCCAGCGTCATGCTCCACGCGCCGTCCGCCCAGCTCCAGCAAGAGTGCAGCTCTGCCGCGCGCGGCTGCTGCTGCGAGTTGTCCTGCTGCAGCAGGTGCAGCACATGCCCGGCGGCATCCCCCTGCACGCGGAACACGCGCAGCGGATCACCCGTGGTTTCAAAGAGTTCGCGCCCCTCCTCACCGGGAGCACTTACGACCTGCGACGGCGCGTAGATGCGGATACTGTAGGCCTGCGCGCTCTCGGTCACCACATCGGCCAGCCCGTCCCAGGCATTCCACACCTGGCGGATCACGCCCTGCGCATCGCGCACCACAGCCACATACCTCTCCGCCGTGCCCTCCGGCAGCTCCAGCGCATCCGCGCTCACATACGCCCGGCACTCCCCGCCGGCAGGATCATAAAAACAGGCAGAGCCATCCACAAAGAGAGCGCGGATATAGCGCGCCTCCGCCCACGCACAGCCGGCCGACCTCTGACGGCTCAGCTCACGCACAGGCGTCAGCTGCAGCGCCGAGCGCATCGCGCCACCCAGCGGCAGCAGACTCAACCCATCACCCGACAGGATAAAAGAGGAAAACTGCGCCCCCATGGACAGCCCGACCACACTCCCCGGCTGCACCCCCTCCTCCGGCAGCGCGAGCCACGAGGCGAGCGGGTGGTCCCACACAAGGCCGGCCGGGCTGCTGAGGCGCGCGCACAGCGCAGCCACATCATCCGCCGAGGCATCCGGCCCAAGAGCGGGAGCAGAGATCACCAGCCGCCCCACCGGCATGTCCGCCATGCCGCGGAACGTACCGAAACGCGCGGACCACTTCATACCCTGCGCGCTCACGCTGCGCTGCACATCACTCCCGCCGGAAGTGGACGCCCAGTCAAAAAGACTCCGAGACACAGCAGCCGCAGCAGCCGCCTCCCCTTGGTCATCCGGGTCGCCGCCATCATTAGAGTCACCATCCTCGCGCGAGCAGCTACCCTGCTTCGGCTTCCCATCCCCCGGGAAACCCACCGGCTCATCATCCGGATCCGGGTCCGGAGTAGACACCTCATGCACACCGTACACCGTGAGACTCAGGTAGGACTCATTGCCGTTGATATCTGCAAAATCCTTGTTAAACTGGCGAATGCGCAGCGTGTAAGTACCGGCCGGCAGCACGCCGAGAGACACATTGAAAGGAATATTATCACCACCCTCCTCCTCAGGCATGTGGTAGCTCAGCGGGCCCACATCAACATGCACCCAGTCATCCACCACACCCTCCACCGAAATGGGGAAGAGCTGCCCCGGCGCAGCATCAGGCGTGCCAACCCCGACCTCTTGTTCACGGGTGTAAAAGGTACCAACCGAGGAGGGCTGCACAGGCCCATAAGAAAAAGAAAGAGAATCCTGCGCACGCCCCGCCTCGGACGC
>JAFLSS010000098.1 GCA_022510805.1 Akkermansiaceae bacterium | reverse complement strand
TCCACTTCTGCTCGATGGGGCCCTCCGGGATGCAGGAGGACGGCATGTAGTCGCTGACAGGGAACTTGATGTCTTTCATGACGGCAGATTCCTTTTTGGATTTAGAGTCTTTCATGAGTAGAGAGTGGGTAAAAGATTACTTGAGGATACCGGTGAGAACCGCCAGGGGGATGGAGATGAAGCCGCCACACACCACCAGCGCGAACGCGATGGCGATGAGGTTGTAGAGCGGGCGCACCTTGCGCGTGGCAAGGCCGAGAGTCTGCAGCACCGACTGCACACCGTGGCGCACGTGCATGAACAGGCAGCAGATGGCGATGATGTACGAAAGGGAGCACACGGGATCAGAAAAAGCGTTCACGATGTGCTCATAGCAGTGAGCCGGGTCGCCGTTGAAGGTGAGCTGCCAGAGGTGGAAGACAAGGAAGCAGAGGATCATCACCCCCGTGACCACCATGCAGCGGGAGGAAAGAGTCGCCTTGAGGGTGTTCTCTTTCTGGTAATGCGTGCGGGCGTTGTAGTTCTCATACTTGAGCGCCAGCGTGAGCACGATGTGCACCACAGCCACGGCCAGCAGCCCCAGGCGGATGGACCAGAGCAGCCAAGCCGGCATAGAGTGCAGGCCTTGGGCGTATAAGTCGATCCAAGAAAAGCCGCCGCAGCAGGCATCACCACCGTAGATGGTCATGTTGCCGGCCAGGTGCCCCACCAGGAACAGGAGAAGACACGCCCCCGTCAGCGCCACAAGGATCTTGCGGCCGATGGATGACGTGACGAACTTGCTTGCTGTCGTAATGATATCGTTCATAAGTGCAGTAACGTCGTGCGCGCACAGTTTAGCGCGTTTTGCGGCGAAAAGCAAGCGCCAATCTCGCACATGTGCAGGAAATTTACAATTCGCACGCCTCCCCTGCCCGCGCTTCTTCTCCTGCGCATAAAAAAAACTTGACCACCCCTCACCCTGCGTTTATGCTGTGCAGAGAAACACGGCGGGGTGTACCCCCCTCTTCACCGATGAATCAAGCAAGCACACTACTCACTATCATGGCCATGGGAGCAATGATCACCAACGCCACCACCCCTGCGGCAGCGGAGCCGCAGCCCGGGGCCCAAGTCGCTAAGGTCTATTTTACCAAGGACATCAGCCCCGCCGGGCTTTTAAAGATATACAACAAGGTCAGCCAGGACATCCGCGGCCGCGTTGCCATCAAGTGGCACTCCGGTGAGCCGCACGGGCCCAATATCCTCCCCGTCCCCATGGTCAAGGCGCTCCAAACCGCCATCCCCAACTCCAACCTCGTGGAGACCAACACCCTGTATGAGGGCGGCCGCGACACCACCGAAAAACACCGCGAAACTCTCAAAATCAACGGGTGGACCTTCTGCAAGGTCGATATTATGGACGAGGAGGGCGCCACCATGCTCCCGGTCAAGGGCGGCAAGCATTTCAAGGAGATGAGCATGGGCAAGAACATCCTCAACTACGACTCCATGGTCGTGCTCACGCATTTCAAGGGGCACACCATGGGCGGCTTCGGCGGCAGCATCAAAAATATCGCCATCGGCAATGCCGACGGCAAGATCGGCAAGGCCATGGTGCACGGCTCTACCCCGGACAACACCTGGGCCTGCGACAAGTCGCCCTTTATGGAAAATATGGTCGAATCCGCCAAGGCGACCATCGACCACTTCGGCAAGCAGATCACCTTTATCAACGTGATGCGCAACATGTCCGTGGACTGCGATTGCGCGGGTGTGGAGGCGGCGCCGCCTAAGGCGCGGGACATCGGCATCTTGGCGTCCACGGATATCCTCGCGCTCGATCAGGCGTGCATCGACCTGCTCTACAAGCTCCCGGAAGCGGAGCTGCATGATCTCAAAGAGCGCATCGAGACCCGCGAGGGGCTGCACCAGCTGGAGTATGGTGAGGAAATGGGGCTCGGCACCCGGCGTTACGAGCTCATCTCCATCGACAACTAAAAAGCCCCCCTCCCCCCATTCACCGCGTCCCCCCGCTTCCTGGAGAAACGGGGGGATGCTTTTTATTCACCCCGCCCCGGTGGGGCGTAGCGGGGGGCTCAGAGGAGGCGGCTTCTGCCGCTCACAGCGCCTTCAGCGCCCGCTCAGCGCGGAGCAGGCTGGCGCGGTAGACACGCTTGCGCATCTCCCACTTGCGGCGCATCTTCCCCCAGGTGATGTGGGAGATCAGGCGGCACCAGAAATGGCGCCGCTTGTAAAAGCCGTAGTGCGCGGCATCCCGCAGCATCCCCCGGAACCGGGAGAACATGATTTCCTCATAATAGGGAGAGCGGCGCGCCGCCGCCCACCACAGGGAAGCATAGTCGATCTCCGGCGCCGCCCAGGGCTTAGTCCCGGCCACATAGTGGAGGATCGCCGCGTGCTCCCGCGCATGGAGGAGCTCTGCCAGATCCTCAGCAGACAACTGATGCTCAAAAAAGCGTGAAGCCAAGGCATTCCAGCGCGCATCCAGATAGTGAATATGCCCTTGGCACACATGGTTGAACACATCCTGATCCAGCCAGCGGAAGCGCTTCTGCGCGGCGGCCAGCAGGCGGTCCACGCCGACCCGGTGGCGTCTCATCGCGCGGATATTCAGCAGCATCACCCCATCATTCACATAGCGGGAAAACTCCTGCACCCCCACCTCATCCCGGAAATACGCCACCAGCTTCGGGTCCGACGCCGCCGCGCGCACCCCATAATCCGGGCAGGCCGCCAGCCAGGCATCGCCGATATCCAGCAGAGCCAGCTCCGCCACGTCCCGCTGCACCAGGATATCCAAATCCAGATACACCACACGCTCGTAGCGCTGAAAAACCTCCGGCGCCCATATGCGGTACCAGGCATTGACCGGAATACCATAATCCTCATACACCGGCAGCTCGGCATCCCCCACCACAGGATCCATGTTGAAGAAGCGGAGGGACACATTGCTCCGCCCCTCCGCCAGGCGCGCTATCTTGGCCTTGCACTCCTCCGGCAATTCGGACTCCAGCACCACGAGGTCATAATTCCACTCCGGGGAGGCATGCTCGAGCAGGGAGTGCAGCATCACCCCGCAGTAAAGCGCATATGCCACAGAAGTGGAGCAAAACACAGCCACATTCTTTTCCGGAAATGCAGGCTCTAACAACTTATAGCCAGAGTTTTGTGTCATGTGCAGTGGCATCTCTCTTTGGGAAAGAGATGTCCAGCCTTTTTTTATGTGACTCGTTTGTACTCTGTTAGTTTCGCTTTTCATTTTTGGCATCAGATTTGAGCTATAAAATATATTATGATTTATCTTTCTCGGGTGAAAATGAATAAATGATCAAAAACAGGCAGGTTATTTCTTTCAAAAGAGATAAACGCTTTTTCTCGAGAAAGGAGATTCCGGCCTCTTGTCGCTAACTGCTGTGGGTAAGTCTAATATGGTGATGTTTTGCCCACGCGTATCCGGCGCTTGCCTCATTCATTTCGGTGCAGCAGAGCGGGTCAGCTTTTTCTGAGCCGGCGCACGCGGTTGACCTTGTAGCGCAGGGCGTTCTTACGCTTGTTGAAAGCGCGGCGCAGCGCCCCGAAGGTGAGGTGGCTGAGCAGCTTGTAGATAAAGAAGAGCCG
>JAFLSS010000097.1 GCA_022510805.1 Akkermansiaceae bacterium | reverse complement strand
AATCAATGGTCAATGGTCAATCTCTCAATGGTCAATCCTAATGCGTCAGCCCTGGTCAGCCCTGCGGGCGGCTTGACTTGGCTTTGGCTCTGCCCTATAATGCTTTTGTTCACGCGTTTTCCGCTCCTATGAATTTTCTCCGTATCGCCAGCTATTTTTTTCTTCTGGTCTCTGTGGTGCTGATGTGCTTCTGCATTGAGATGGCCGTCTCCAACACGCTGCTGCGGCAGCATGGGGTCAAGGTGCAGGGGGAGGTGGCAGAGATTATAGCGGAGCCTGATTCCGAGGGGCGCACTCTCTATTCGCCGGTCTACACGTTCCGGGAGGTGGCCACGCAGCAAGAGCACCGCTTCCGCAGCTCTCTCAGCTCCGGGAAAACCTCTCTGCGCCCGGGAGACAGGGTCGAGATTATCTACCCTGAGGGAGCGCCGAAAAAGGCGCGCGCCAACACATTCTCGGACTTCTATTTCGGCGCGCTTCTTCTCGGCGTTTTTGCCTGTGGATCAGGGATTGGCGGCATGGGGCTGCGCTATATCGCGCGCCACGGGAATGCCGAGTCGCTGCGGGTGCTCAGCGCGATTCCTCTCTCTAAGGATTAGTTGATTCTCAGTTCCATACGCACTATTTCCACGCAGACTCGCCGCCCCGTGCGCGGTGCAACAAAATGACTTGACATGCGGTGCAAGGGGTGTATGCTTGGCCGCCGTCATGGTTCGCTTGATCAAAACATGGGGGTTGATGATAGCTTTTGCCGTGGGGGCGCTGTGCCCCGGGCTTCATATTTTTGTGGGGGCGCTGCCCTACTTGGTGGGGGCGATGCTCACGATCACGCTGGTCGGCATGGAGGTGCGGGAGCTGCGGCCGCAGGTGCGCCACGGGCTGATCTTGGTGGCCAATGTGGTGCTGGGGCTGCTGCCCTGGGCGGCGCTGAAATCTCTGGGTTATGAGGAGTATGCCGAGGCGGCTTTTTTTGCCGGGCTCGTGGGCGAGGCGGCCAGCGCGCCGGTGATTGTGAGCATGCTGGGCGGTAAATCTGAGTTTGCCGCGGTGGGGCTGGCGCTCAACAGCGCTTTCGCCTCGCTCATGATTCCCCTGGTCGTGCCTTTCATCATCACCCCCTATGGCGGGGGTGAGATCTCGCGGCTCGAGCTCTTTGCCGCTGTGCTGGAGCATGTGACTGCCATGCTGCTCGTGCCCTGCCTCATCGCGGTGATGGTGCGCAAGCTGCGCCCTTCCAGCAAGCTGTGGGCCAGGAAGCTCAGCTTGGTCTCGCTGGCGTTCTGGCTGTTCTGCATGGCCATGGTCTCTGCCAAGGGGGTGACGCGTGTGAGTGAGGCGGCGGCTTCTTGGGCGGAGATTGCGCCGTATGCGGGGGTGGTGCTGGGGATGTGTGTGCTGAGTTTCTGGCTCGGCCGCAAGATAGGCGGGCGGGATTACGCGCTGGAGTGCGGGCAGTGCCTCGGGCAGAAGAATGCGACGGTGGGTATCTACCTCGCGCTGTGTTATGCGGCGCCGCTGGTGTTTCTCGGGCCCACGCTCTACCTGCTGTTTCAGCATATTTTCAACACGTGGCAGATGGTGCGCTACAATCGGCGCTCCTCTGCCGCCTGAGCTGGTGGGCTCGGCCCCCTCTCCTCAGGGGGCGCTGCTGCCCTGCCGGCCGGGGCTCGGCGCCGGGAGGCGCTGCAGGTCATCCCGCACCGGGAAGTTGTATACTCTCCACGGCTTCGAATTCGCCAGGCGGTAGTGCCACCACTCCTTGGTGTAGTTCTCAAAGCCGGCGGCAAGCATGGCATCATGCAGCAAGCGGCGGTGGGCCTGCTGCTCCGGCGTGACTTCTTGGGAATAGGTGGCGGAGGAGGTATCCAGCAGGTCGTGCCGCCCGCCCATATCCACCGGGGCGCCGCTCGGCAGATGCACGAGGGTGAGATCCACCGCGATTCCCCACGTGTGCTCCGAGGTGTCGCCGATGTAGCGGCCGTCATAAATCTCCTGCTTGGTGATGCGCGGGTAGAACTCTGCCTTGGTGTGGTCATCTGCCGTGCGTGACCAGGCGCGGAAATCCAGCAGGGCGCGGGAGGGTCGATACGCATCCCACACCAGGAGCCCGTATCCCCGCCGCCGCAGGGCCTCTGCCGCTCGCGCCAGCGCCTGCGCGGCATCCCGGCGCAGCAGCGGGCGCTGCCCCTCGTAGCCGCTGATGGGGCGCCCCACAAAGTTATCGTGCCCGGCGTATTTGAGGTCTGCCCGCACGCCGGGCGCCACCTCATCCACATAGCAAAACTCCGCCGGCATGTACAGGCTGCCGCTTGTCGGCGCACACTGCACCAGCAGACTCACGGCAAGAAGGAGGATCAATACTCGATGCATGCTAAAAAAAATGCACAGCAGGCGTGCCCACAGCGGGCACGCCCGTTTGAAAAATCCGTGAAAAAGGATGCTTTACTCAGCCGCAGGAGCCTCTTCCTTGGCCGCCGCCTTCTTGGCAGGAGCCTTCTTAGCAGGGGCTTTCTTGGGCTTATCCTCGGTGGTTTTGGTGGCCTTGGCCGCAGTTGCCTTGGTCGCCTTGGCGGTGGTCTTAGCCTTGGGAGCCTTAGCGGCAGCGGCGGGAGCCTCCGCCGGGTCAGCCACAGCGTCTACAGGCTGGGTGACTTTCTTGGCAAGGGGCACAGAGACGCTGGGTCTGCTGTTCTTGCGCAGTTCTTTCTGGCGCTTGATGTAAGCGGTGCGGCGGCGGCGTTTGACTGTCTTTCGATGTTGTTGACCCATCTTGGTACTTGTACTTTGTAGAGCAGGCGCGAGCGCCCACCCGGTGTTAAAAGGACTTGCTTTCTATAATAGATTCAGCCGAAAAAGGCAAGGCTAAAAATACATACTGACGCAAATTCGTGTAGGTGCCCCACGCGGCGGCCCGGGGTCACTCCCACTCGAGCAGCAGCTCTGTGCGGGTGGCGCCGGCGCCGCTGACTAGGTGGCGCGTGCGCTTGCCCCACACTTGGTGCTCAATGCTCAGCGCCTCACCGGCGTGTGACTCGCGCCGGAAATGCACACGCCACCGGCGCGGGCTCTCGCCCGGCGGGTTGGGCAGTGTATCCAGAGCCCATGTGAGGTAGGCAGAATTATTGATATGGCCGTTGAAGTCCACATCTCGCCGCGAGGCGACCAGGTGCGAGACGCCCACCACCGGCGCCTCCTCTGCCGGGAAGGGCGGCAGGGGCTCGGGGATGGTGGGCGGGCAGTCGTGGGTCATGTTGATCTCCGCGCGCTTGAGCGGCATGGGGCGGCGGGTGTTGATGTCGATGAGCACCCACATCAGATCCGCCCGCGCCAGCAGCTCGCCCGCGGCATCGCGCATCTCGACAAAGCGGCGCGCCTGCAGGGCTGATGCGCGGCCGGTGTTGGTGCGCAGGGTGACTTCCTCTTTCCAGCGCGGGCGGCGCAGTATCTCGAACTCCCCCTGCACCTCGACCCAGATCATATTGTGCGCCAGCACCCAGTCATACCCCAGCTCATTGAGCGAGGCGTGCCGCTCGGCCATCTCCTGGCAGAACAGCATCAGGCATTCGGGTTTGAGCAGCAAGTCGGCGCTGCAGTCATAGCTGGAGATGATATAGGGCAGAGTGAGGTCTTCCATGGCGCTCATTGTATGCCTTATCTGACAAATTGTCAAGGCTCTGCACTGTTTCCGGGGCGCGGCGGGAGTTCTCTCTGGGGCGCAGCGGTGGGGGGGCTCCTGCTTTCTCGCTTTTGGCGGGTTCAGGAGTATGTGCCTCCGGCGCTCATTCTTTCC
>JAFLSS010000096.1 GCA_022510805.1 Akkermansiaceae bacterium | reverse complement strand
CTAGAGTGTCGCTTTTTTTGTTTGCTCTAATCTCTCTAACACTCCAGCAAAACTCGAACAGAGCCGGGGTATGTTCAAGTGCATACTCAATCGACTGACGGAACGCTTGACGTGGCTCGGTGTGATCGGATTGATCACGGCGTGTGGTGCCACACTTGAGATAGCCCTTGCTGAGCAGATCATTGCTGCGGGTATGGCGGTGGCCAGTCTCGTGGGCATCCTTACCAAAGACAAGTCTGACGACAACGAGGCTGGAGGGTGCCGTGGCTGATTGTCTTGCGGACATTCAGAAAGAGCCGCGCTTCTGGCAGCGGCTCATCACCTTTGCCGGGTATGATCTGGGCAAGGTAGATGGAATCATCGGAGTCAAGACGCGTGCTGCCGCTGCGAAATGGGCTGAGGAAGCCGCCGCTATCAAAGCCGAGGTGGGCGAGTTTGACGAGCGCAGCGAGCGCAACATTGACACCCTGCTTCCGGAAACGCAGCGAGTCGCGCGTCGCTGGCTGAAACTCGCCAAGCCTGTTGCTGAGCAATCTGGTCTGGACATCCGTATCATCTGCGGCACCCGCACCTACAACGAGCAGACAGCCCTCTACAACCAGAAGCCCAAAGTCACCAACGCCCGCGCCGGGTGATCCTCCGGCTTTTCCACTTGGAGAAGCCGGAGGGGAAGGGGATGGGGTATCATGCGATACTTGTTGAGGCGGAGTGAAGGGAGGGATGCCCGGCTAGCGGTGAGAGTGTGAACTGCCCTTGGCGGAAGTGCTCGCCCTCGCGCTCAAGTGTTTCCGGGGCAAAGCGATCCCACTTGAGGATGAGGCTCTTCTCGCCCCGGAGGAGGTAATCCCCGGTGCAGCCGCTAGTCTTGCGCATATAGCGCCCGTTGCGGAAGAACAGTACTTCATCTTTCCAGTAGGGATGAACCCCGCTCATGACCGCGACCGGGGGTTCCTCCATGTATGCGTGAATCGCCCGCAGGCGCTCCGGCGAGCACCAATGGCAGGAGATGCGGTCATTTCCCCTATGCGGCGGGGGCGTCTGATCCAGATAGAGGCGTGGCGATGCCATACACGCAGCCCCCAGGCTGCGTGCCATCTGCCCGAAGATGACATCCTCCGGGCCGGTCAAGGGTACTGAGGCGCCCCGAGCAACGATGGCCTCGACCAGCGCGTGCTTCATCAGGTAGCCCGCGCCTCCGCTGGGGAAGCCGCGGTGCTTGACTGACATGTCGCCGATGAGGTCGAAGCGCTCATCACACAAGCTCGGCAGGCGCTCCAGAGAAAGGTAGGTGTCATCATCGCACTTAAAGAGCCAATCGAAGTCGTAATTGTCCAGCGCCCACTTGTAGAATGCTAAGCCCTTGGCGGGCAGGTGCTCATAGTCGTCCTCCACCCACAGCGCGACGACATCCGGCTCGTCCGCAAGAGGTTCGCGGTGACCGAGGAAGAAGCGGCACTCAACACCCGGCTGCGGGCGGGATAGCCATGTCTCGCGGCAAGCCGCGCGGCGTTTTGCTGCGTTGACACAGCTGCAAATGCCGACAAGAATGCTTGCCCGCTTCTTCTCCGCAGGTGGGGGCGGGGTGGTCAGCTCCGGCAGATGGGTATCCAGCAGCTCGCCCACCACGCTGTGGCGGCGCATTGTTTGCCAGGCATCCGGCTCGCGGCGGAGCATCTCGCCCCAGAGGTGGATCGCCCAGGCGTTGGAAAGCTCCGGGCCGGAGAGGTGGACGCAGCCATTGAAACAATCGCGCCAGCGTGTCCACGGGATGGGGTAGAAATGTGAGGGGGGCGCCGCCTGAGTGAACAGCCCGTAGTGATTCACGGCGCGAGTCATGCCCGACGGTCCGCAAAACCCCCAGGGAACCTGGCGGCGGCGCTGCTCCATGCTCGGCACATTGCGGCGCCAATCATCCTTGAGCCGCAGCTCCGCCGGCGAATCCCAGGGTGCGTGCCGCGCCGGGTCTTCTGCCAGCAGCGCCAGCGCTGTTGGGATGGGGTGATGCGCCGGGAAGCGCAGCCCGCCGACCGCGACAACTTGTGCCTGCTCCCGGCAGAACCACAGAGGTGCCGCCGGCGCCTCCTCGCTGAGGCATACCACATCCATATCCACCCAGAAGCCGCCTTCCTCGGCCAGGAACTTCATGCGGAACCAATCGGAGAATGGGGCATAGCTGCCATGCGAGTCGCGGAAGATGAGCTCCGCCGGGAGAATCTCGCGGGCATCGCGGATGAGGACACCCTGCGGGAGTTTGTCATAGCGCTTGTAGGTAAAGAGCTGGAACGAGTGCCCATGCGCCAGGAATGACTTGATGCAGAGCTGCGCCATGACAGGCAGTTCCTCGCCCACCCAGAGGCTGGTCATAAGTTGATTTTTCATTGCGCGAGAAGGGAGTGAAAATTATTCCGGGAGCAGAGCCACCTTTTCAAGGATCTCTTTCCAGCTCTCCATGGAGATCTCCAAGCCGCCGAGTTCCAGGCCGCGCAGTCGGGCGGCTTCGGCCATGTCGTCACGCAGGTTCGGCTCGTAAGCCATCTTGGAGGCGTAGTAGATGAAGTCGCGCTCGTTGTTGCAGAGCCAGCCGGTCTTGCCGTGCTGCACCATCTGCTGCCAGCCGCCGCGGTTGTCCACGATGAGCACGCTGCCGCTCGCCATGGCTTCAAAGCCGATGCGCGGCCAGTTCTCCGTGGTGTCGGTGGGTTGCAGGATGATGCGGCAATGCTTGTAGAACGCCTGCTGCGAGACCTCGAGCTGGTTGTGGGCGATCTGAATCCAGTCGAAGGGGCGGCCGATTTTCTTCTCGCTGCGCTGGTCGAAGCCGAGGAAAAGCCCGTGCTTGGGGAGGGGCGCAACGAAGGAGTCGTAGATGCGCAGCGTGTTGGCGGCGAATTTGTCGGCATCCTGCCGGGAGATGCGGCCGCAGCCGAAGAAATCCGCGGCGCGCTCGGTGATGAAAGGGAATGCCTCCGCATGGAAATACGGCTTGAAGGTGAGGAACTGCACCTGCGCGTCATCGTTGAGCTTGCGGAGGGTGGGCATCACGCTCTGCCGCACGGCTTCATTCTGGTAGAGGAACATGGCGATTTGCCCTTTCTGCATCGCTTCTTTTTCCTTGTTAAAAAGCCAGGTCATGCAGTTCACGAAGATGGTGCGCCTGGTGTGCTTGCGAATCTCCGGCAGGGCGCGCAGAAAATCAGCATTGCAGAAGCTGAGGATGGGGTCTCCGGGCCGGAGGCACTCCCAATCGCACGGGGCGTGCATGATGACGCCGAGTCGCACCATCTCCTCATAGAGGGGCTCGCGGATGCACTCCCAGGATGGGATGAGGTGCACCTGCAGGCCGAGCTTGCGCCAGACAATGATTTGGTGGTGGAGCTCAGTACCTGCGCCGCCGTAGAGGCTGGGGAAGCCATGGACAAATATGCGTTGGATGTCTGTATTCATGATAGGATAAGGTATGTTGTTGTGTTGAGCAGAGGGTGGTAGAGCCCTCCGGCGCTCCCGGCTCCTGCGCGCTGCCGCGCGGGAAAAAGGCAGGGAGCCCCACCGCTGCCCGGTATCAGCAGCAGCGAGCCCGCATCATAGAGTCCCCCCGTGGAGGAGCCAAGAAAGAAGCCCTGCTGAATCATGGTGTCCGGGGTGGAATGATTGAGCGCCGGGGTGGTCTTTTACTCCCCTTTAGCTGAGTTCATGCTGCAAATGGAGCAGCCTGTCCGCATGGCGCGTCTTGGGACCTACGGCGGAGGCTCTGTTTGAGTTTTGCTGGAGTGTTAGAGAGATTAGAGCAAACAAAAAAAGC
>JAFLSS010000095.1 GCA_022510805.1 Akkermansiaceae bacterium | reverse complement strand
TTAATCTCCATTCTTTTTCTTTCTTGTCGCTTTTTTCCTTGCAATTCACACTCTTCCTGCCTCATTTAATTGGCAAAATAGAGACTGCCGACGCCCAGAATAATGAGGAAGTTGACCACCAGGAGGATGATGTGCGCTAGCCTGTACCGCTTGCGGATGATGCCGGCGATGTTGGTGAAGATGCTCACGGGGTACAGGAACGCCGCCACAAAGCCCAGGATGAACACCACCAGAAGCAGCGGATCCGACTCTCCTGAAACCAGAGCCGCCAGCCCCGCGAAAAGGACGGGCAACAGGGTGCCGATGGCGGAAAAAACGAGCACTGTCTTATCTCGCAGGAAGAATATCGGCAAAAACAGCAGGATGCTGATGACGAAAATAACGAGCATTATCATACTTCTCAACGGCGGCGGGAGCTGCGGTACTCCAGCATGGCGAGCTGCTTGGAGATGAGGGTTTCGAGGCGCACTTGCTCCTCTCGGGAGAGCACGGACTCGCTGTTGCGCAAGTCTTTCTTGGCCAGCTCGATGGCGGCGGTGATGGAGTCCGGATCCATCTCATCCGCGGCCAGGGCGGTGTCGGTGACGAGGAGGGCATAGTCGGACTCGACCTGCAGGAAGCCGCCCCCCACAAAGAGGCTCGTCTCCGGCTGGCCGGCTTGTCTGTACACCAGCTCGCCGTTGGCAACGGAGGTGATGATGTCCGTGTGCCCGGGCAACACCTCCATCTGCCCCTCGCTGGCGGGCAGCAGGATGCTGAGCGCCTCCGTGTCGACCACCGTGCGCAGCGGTGTGATGATCTTGAAGTGTAGTGCCATAAGGATCAGCTCTTTTCTACGCTATCAATCGTGCCTTTCATGTAGAAATTACCCTCCGGCACGGCGTCCCACTTGCCATCCAGAATCTCGGCAAAGCCGCGCACCGTCTCCTTGACCGGCACATATTGCCCCGGGATGCCGGAGAACACCTCCGCCACGCTGAAGGGCTGTGAGAGGAAGCGCTGAATCTTGCGCGCGCGGCTCACGGTGAGCTTGTCCGCCTCCGAGAGCTCGTCCATGCCGAGGATGGCGATCATGTCCTGCAAGTCCTTGTAGCGCTGAAGAGTCTGCTGCACGCCGCGGGCCACGCGGTAGTGCTCTTCGCCCACGAGCTCAGGAGTGAGCGCCTGGGAGGTGGAGGCCAGCGGGTCCACGGCGGGATAGATACCCTGCGCCGCCAGCGCGCGGTCCAGCACAACGGTGGAGTCCAGGTGCGAGAACGTGGTGGCCGGGGCGGGGTCGGTGAGGTCATCTGCCGGCACATAAACTGCCTGCATGGAGGTGATGGAGCCTTTTTTGGTGGAGGTGATGCGCTCTTGGAGGGCGGCCATCTCCTCAGCGAGGTTGGGCTGGTAACCCACGGCGGAGGGGGTGCGCCCCAGCAGAGCGGACACCTCAGAGCCCGCTTGCGAGAAGCGGAAGATGTTGTCCACAAAGAGCAGCACGTCACGCCCCTCCTCATCGCGGAAATACTCTGCCATGGAGAGCGCGGAGAGCGCCACGCGCAGGCGGGCGCCGGGGGGCTCATTCATCTGCCCGTACACAAGCGCCACTTTCGAATTCTCCGGGTGCTCTTGGTCGATGACGCCGGAGTCGCTCATCTCGTGGTAGAAATCATTGCCCTCACGGGTGCGCTCACCCACGCCGGCAAAGACAGAGAGCCCCGAGTGCGCCTTGGCGATGTTGTTGATGAGCTCCATGATGAGCACCGTCTTGCCCACGCCGGCACCGCCGAAAGAGCCGGCCTTGCCGCCTTTGAGGAACGGGCAGATGAGGTCGATCACCTTGATGCCGGACTCCAGCACCTCGGATGAGGTGGCCTGCTCCTCAAGTGAGGGCGCCTCGCGGTGAATCGGGTAGCGCTTGGCGCCGGTGAGCTGGCCTTTTTCGTCCACTGTCTCACCGAGTACATTGAAAATGCGCCCCAGCACCTCCGGCCCCACCGGCACCGAGATGGGCGCGCCGGTGTCCACGACCACCATGCCGCGCTTGAGGCCGTCCGTGGAGCTCATGGCCACGGTGCGCGCCCAGCCGTCCGGCAGGTGCTGCTCCACCTCGAGCGTGAGGGACATCGGCTTGCCGTTCACCTCATAATCGACTGTAAGGGCGTTGAAAAGAGCAGGCATTTGCGCTTCGGAGAAGTCGACATCTACCACAGCGCCGATGATCTGGACAATTTTACCTGTATTCATAAAAAAGAGCGATGAGAGTGTAAAAAAGGTTGAGGGGGAGGGAGGGAGGGGGGATCACTCCATGGCTTTCATGGCCGTGGTGATCTCGAGGAGTTCATTGGTGATTTGAGTTTGGCGCGCTTTATTGTACTCGAGAGTGAGCTCGCCGATGAGGGATTTGGCGTTTTCCGTGGCGGATTTCATGGCCACCATGCGGGCGGACTGCTCAGAGGCCTTGCCCTCCAGCACCATCTGCACCAGCAGGTTGGTGACATAAAGCGGCAGGATGGAGCCCAGCAGCTCCCGCGGGGAGGGCTCCAGCAGGAAGTTGGAGTTGTCGGAGTCCTCCAGCTCATCCTGCTCGGCAACCTGAAGCAGCTCTTCGGGGGTGACAGGCAGCAGCTCCGCCACTTGCGGCCGCTGCACCATCACGTTGATAAACTTCTGGTAGGCCACGATGACGCGGTTGTAGCGCCCCTGCTCAAAGCCCTCGCGCAGCAGCTCAAACACGGGCTTGAGCTCGCCCTCCTGCATGCCGTCACTCACGCTGAAGCCATGAGTCACCCGGCGGCCGAGCCGGCTGAGGGTGCTGCGCAGCTTGGAGCCGAGGGTCACATAATCCGCATCCTCCGGGCAGCGGGAGAGCACCTCGCGCAGGAGGTTGGCATTCAGCGCGCCGCAGAGACCTTTGTCCGTGTTGATGACAAGCACGAGCGTGCGCCCCTGCTCCCGCCGCTGCATGAGGGGCGAGCTGCCCTCTTGGATGGCGCTTTGGAGGTGGCTGAGCACATTGGCCAAGGCGCTGATGTAGGCGCGGCCTTTGAGAGCCAGCTCTTGGGCGCGGCGCATCTTGGCCGAGGCGACCATCTGCATCGCCTTCGTGATCTGCGATGTGTTGCGCACCGATTTGATGCGGCGTTTGATATCTCTCAGATTGGCCATGGGGAGAGGGAGGCTGCGGGATTAGAGGCGGGAGATGAAGCCGGACATGAATGACTGCAGGCGCGAGTCGAGCTCCGGGGTGAGCTCGCGCAGGCGGTCGATCTCCTCCAAGAGATCAGGCGCGCTGCTCAGCACCTCTTCCTCAAGACGAGCCCGCACGGCTTGGATTTCCTCCACCGGCACCTCGTCCAGATAGCCTTTTTGGATGGCGTAGAGATTCACCACCTCGAGCCCGAGACTCTTGGGCACATACTGCCCCTGCTTAAAGAGCTCCACGATGCGGCGGCCGCGCTCGAGCTTGGACTTGGTGGCGGCATCCAGATCCGAGCCGAATTGCGCAAAGGCCTGCAATTCTTCGAACTGCGCCAAATCCAGCTTCACGGACCCGGCCAGTTTTTTGATGATCTTGGTCTGCGCGCTCGAGCCGACACGGCTCACGGAGATGCCCACATTGATGGCCGGGCGCACGCCTTGGTAGAAGAGGTCGGTGTCAAGGAAGATCTGCCCATCGGTGATGGAGATCACATTGGTGGGGATGTAGGCCGACACATCGCCCGCCTGGGTCTCGATGATGGGCAGCGCGGTGAGGGAGCCGCCCTTGCGGCCGCCCTCGCTGTTGATGCGGGCGGCGCGCTCCAGCAGGCGGCTGTGCAGGTAGAACACATCGCCGGGGTAGGCCTCGCGGCCGGAGGGGCGGCGCAGGATGAGCGACACCTGGCGGTAGGCCACGGCGTG
>JAFLSS010000094.1:2618-4491 GCA_022510805.1 Akkermansiaceae bacterium | reverse complement strand
GTGAATTGATAACAGACTTGAGGATAGATGACTTGGACTTCTGGGAGGTGACGCGAGTGCGATGCATGGAGACCATTTGCCAGTGGATTGAAACGCAGCCGGAGCGCATGAAGGCCTATGAGCTGGCCACGGAGGACGCCAACCGCCAGCTCGCAGAAATAGCCCACGCCGCCGGGGCTGAGGATGCCCGCAGCATCTCTAAAAAGAGCATGATCCGCATCTTCCGCAACTGGGTGAACGGCTTGCTTGACCCCATGGGCAGCGGCAAGCTGCTGGCGGCACCCCGCACCTGGCAGACGCTGGTGGACTACCGCAAGCTCTCCGCGCTCTCCCGGCAGTGCCGCACGGCGCAGCCTGCTTTCCGCAATCACCTGGCCGCGCTGGCTGCGAAACACCCGCGCAGCCTCAAGAGCGCGGTGGAGGAGCTGCACCGCGCGTGGAGAAATGGCGAGAACATTCCCGGCTACGAGGGCATGAACTACAAGCGCAATCTTCCGCTGCCTGCCGGGTGGAGCTATGACAACCTGCACAAGTGCCTGCCCGACCGCCGCACGCTCACCATCACGCGGCAGGGCATGCGCGAGGCGGCGCCCATGCTGCCGCAGGTGCAGAGCACGCGCGTGGGGCTGTGGCCGGGCGCTTTTACCGTATTCGATGACGTGTGGCTGGACTGCCTCGCGTGGGGGCCTGCGCCCAATGGCCGCATGCAGCTGGGGCGCCCGCTGCAAATCGGCTGCCTGGACTACTACACCGGGCGCCGCCTGTGCTGGGGCACCAAGCTGCGCACCATGGATGAGAGCGGCCAGCACTTGCAGCTCACGGAGCAGGAGATGCTGTTCATTCTGGTGGATTACCTGTACAACGTGGGCTACTCGCCGCGCGGCACGGTGCTGCTGGTGGAGCACGGCACGGCGGCCATACGTGAGACAGTGGCAGACCGCCTCTACGATATCACGCGCGGGCGCGTGCGCGTAGAGCGAAGCGGCATCGTTGGCAAGCAGCAGGTGAGCGCCTTTGAGGGACGCGGGTATGGCAATTTCAAATTCAAGGCGGCGCTGGAGAGCTGGCATAATCTCCTGCACAACAAGATGGACGACCAGCCGCTGCACACCGGGCACGACCGCAAGGAGCCTGAGAAATTGTGGGGCATACGCCGCGAGCAGGAGGCGCTGGTGCGGGCTATGAACAAGGGCAAACTCACGCCGGAGCTGGAGGCCGCGCTGTGGCACTACGCCCCCAGCCTCTACGAGCTCACCGAGCAGCTGGTGGGCGTGGTGGAGAGTATCAACCACCGCCAGGATCACAACTTGGAGGGCTGGGCCGAGTGCGGCTTCGTGCAAGAGGAGTTCTGCTTGGACGGCTCCACCTGGCAGCCAGCCCATACCCTGCTGCCGCCCATGGCCGCCGCCGCCCGCGCACTGGCGCTCACGATGCCGCAAGTGGCACGCCAAGCCTACATGAGCCCGGATGATGCCTGGCAGGTGGAGTGCTCGAAGCCGGAGAACAAACTCATACGGCTCACGCCCACCGAATGCCTGGCGCTGCTCGGCACGGAGATGGCGTTCCCCCTCTCGCACAAGGGCGGCGTGTTCGATATCTCTGCCAAGCGGCGGCACTTCGCCAACATCACCTATGAAACGCGCGTGCGCGATGCCCGGGGCTACGAGCGCGAGCTGCCCTACGGCCCCAAGTACCGGGGCGTGTTCAACCCGCTCTCCGAGACGCTTTTCGTGCTCGATGAAAAAGACCGCGTGCTGGGCGAGGCGCCGCGTGCCGATCGCTTCATGCGTGCGGATCCTGACGCCGCTGCCCGCGCCATGGGACGCGTAGCCCAGCGCACGGCAGAAATCACCGACCGCATTGCCGCCCACGG
>JAFLSS010000094.1:0-2518 GCA_022510805.1 Akkermansiaceae bacterium | reverse complement strand
CCAACCATGAATACCATGACCGAAACCCAACTGCAACACCCCGCCCGCCAGTGGCTGGTGAATGAATACCTGACCCGTCCGGGCATGAGCAAAGCCGCTGCCGCGCAGGAGCTCGGCATTTCTCATAAGGTGCTCAACGCCCTCATCTCCGGCTCTTACGCCGGGAATACGGACGCCCAGCTTGCCAAGCTCGATGAGCAGCGCGAGCGTCTCTCGGCGACCTTCCGCCGCAGCGACATCGACCTCGACCACGTGCCCACGGAGCTGATGCGCCGCATCTTCCGCGCGGCGGACGCGGCGAAGATTGCCCGCCTCATCGTAGGGCTGGCCGGGCGCAGCCACATCGGCAAGTCCACCGCCGCCCGCGCCTATAAAAAACTCTACCCCGAGACGACCATTCTCTTTGAAATGCCCAGCCCCGCTACCACCGGCAACATGCTCCGCGAGATGATGCGAGCTTGCGGCCTGCCGCCCGAAAAGAGCTCCTATGGACGCTACTGCGCCCTGCGGGAGTACCTCTCCGAGCGCAACCTCGTCATCGTGGACGAAGCGCACTGCGCCCTCTACACCGAGGCCGGGCTGGCGGCCATTGACACGCTGAGAAAGCTCTTCAACGAGAGCCGCTGCGCCATGCTATTTATATACACGGACAAAGCCGCCCGCGATGTAGAAAAGGGCAAAAACGCCGGGAGGCTGGAGCAACTGCGCCGCCGTGGCGAGTGGGAGCTGCTGCCGGACGTACCGAGCTCCGGTGACATACGCGCCATCTGGGAGGCCTACGGACTGCCGGAGCCGGATGGCGAGACGCTGGCGGCCATCGGCGCCATGGTGCGCGGCACCTGCTTCGGCCAATTCACCGCCCGCCTGCGCTACTCGGCAGGCATCGCCCAGCGCGAGGGACGCACCATCTCGTGGGCTGACTTTATGGACTATGCCCGCCGCGTGGGAAGGAGGCCGGAGTGAGCAACTACATGAGCCTGAATGAAGCCGCGCGGCTCAATGACCTCTTTGCGGAGCTGCGCTGGGTGCGCTACGGCCTACACGCTTTTCCAACGCGCAAACCGCACGAGGTGGTGCTCCAATATAATAGTGACACCCTCGGCAAGACCCGCACGGTGATCTGCGACCCCCTCCGCCTTGACGCGTGGATACGGAAAAACATCGCCACCTACGGCGTCTACGCCAAACTCATTGACATGCTCGACCGCAAGCCCGATGCGCCCACCTCCGCCGAGCAGCCAACCCTCTTCCCCACCACCGAGCTCGCCCCGGTGGTGAAAAGAAGCATGAACCCCAACGAACAATAAACCCATGAAAAAAGACAAACCCATAAAAAACAAGACCGAATTCGAGAACGTCATAGCCACCTACAGCATTCTGAATGCCAAGGTAGAGCGCCTCAAAAACGAAAAGGACGCCATCGACGAGCAGAAAAAAGCCACCGAAGCCGAAATGGACAAACTCAAAGCAGCCGCCGAAGCCTACGCCCTCGCTCACGAGGACGAAGTGCTCGCCCCCGGCAAAAAAAGCGGAGAAACCACCAGCGCCACCTACGGATTCAAAAAGACCCAGCCCACGCTTGAGCCTGCCACAGGCAAATGGGATGACGTGGTGGAGCTCATACGCACCCAATTCAAAGCCCTGGCCAAGCGCGTGCTCTCCGTCAAATACGCCGCCGACAAGACCGCCCTCAAGGCGCTGCCCGAGAAAAAGCTCGCCGAGCTTGGCCTCTCATTCAAGCAGGGCAGCGGATTTTTCATCTCCCCCAAAAAGCCATGAAAAACCTCTCCCACAAGCAACTCGCCCAACTCGGGCGCGAATCCACCCAAGCCTACCCCCGCGTGCCGGGGGTAGGCGCCTATGATTCCTGGCGCCACGAATTCACCGCCCAGATCTGCGGCGGCATCTCATCTTGGCGCCGCTTGGAGCAGCGGCACTACATACCCCTCCTCAACGCATTCCGCGCAATCAACGGCAAAGCCCCGCTGGCCGACCGCACACCCAAAGATGACGCCGCCGCCCTCATCTGGACACTCCGCGACCGCATCGCCTTCTGGGAGCTGGAGCCCGCCTACGTCGCCGCCATCGTACGCGACAAAACCGCCCGCCCGTGGATCCGCGCCGACATGAGCCTCGACACCATGCTTGCTGGCCTCGACCCCACCACCCTCCGCCAGCTCCTCTACACCCTCCAAGCCCGCGCCCGCGCCCGCGCAAAAAAAGCCGCCGCCGCCACCCACACCTCGCCCCCGCAAGAGGTACACATCTCCCGCTCCACCATACCACCTCCACGCCTCGCCGACCATCGTGGCGACACCCTTGCCGCCCCTCCGCCGCGTCCCTGCCACCGCCCTGCCAAACACAAAACCGCCGCCCGATAAGGGCGGCTTTTTTTTCGCTCGCATTTCCCATTTACACGCCAATCTCGCCCCATCCACCCCCTCATTTCCCAAATACCACCGCCTCCCTCAATCCACCCACAACCCCCTCATTTTCACGCCTTTTCACCCCTTCTCAC
>JAFLSS010000093.1 GCA_022510805.1 Akkermansiaceae bacterium | reverse complement strand
GAAAGGAGAATGGGGAAATCAAGGCCTATCGGTGGAAGACGATACACACCGCGGAAGATGATGAGACCATTTCTTTCAACCTGGAGCAAGAGTCTGACGGCACCCTGCGCCTGATGCACCTGCTGCCGATCCTGCTGGACAGAGAAGCGATTCAGCGCGTGTATGTGATAGATGAGCTGGATCGCAGCTTGCATACGCAGCTTTCTCGCTTCATTATTGAACAGCATCTGGAGCTGGCGCGGAGAGGTGTGCCGCGACAGCTTATTTTTACGACGCACGATGTTCAGTTGATGGATCAAGCTCTGATTCGCAAGGATGAAATGTGGGTTGCCCAGCGTGATGAAAATGGCGCTTCACAGCTTATCGCCTTTTCTGATTACATTGACGTCCGCAAAGATAAAGATGTGAGAAAAAGCTATCTGGAAGGACGCATGGAAGGTGTTCCGGTTCTCTCTCCCTTGATTATCGCTAATGAATAAACTGCAGCGCAAGAGAGCCTATCGCTTATACAAGCCGGTCATTTACATCCTTCCCGAAGGAGAGATCACCGAGGAATCGTACTTCCGCGCCTTGTCGAGATTTACACCCTCCAAAAATCTTCCTTTTTCCATTTCCTGTAAATCAGCAAGACATGGCTCGATTGCAAGTTTATTGAAGCTCGCAAAAAGTATAGAAAAGGATTGCCATGCGCGGGATCAAATATGGATTCTTGTGGATCGCGATAAAGAGGATAAGTTTCGGGAACAATTTGCGCAGCTCGAGCAATGGCAAAACCAAAAGCCGAACCTTCGGCATGTCGCGTTGAGTGTGCCTCGGTTTGAATATTGGCTGCTTCTTCACTTTGAAGATAATCCGTCGGGAAAAGATGCGGAAAATGACAAATCTCTGGTGAGATATTTCCCCAATTTTCTTAAACGAAAATCCGTAGAAAACTCCACTGCAATAACGGAAAGTCGAGTATGGGATGCCATTGCCCGGGCAAATAGCCGTTTTATACCCACATGCAGAGATTTGGATGAAGTAGGTACAGGAGTGGGTGTGCTTGTGGAAATGTTAATGGGGAGAAGGGATTTTTGACGCTGAATAGCCTCCGTTAGCGAGCAATAGAGTTATGAATGTATGCACGGGCGCGGCGGATGAGTTCATAGCCGCGCAACTGTATGATGTCGCTGTTTGCTATTGCAGACAGGGAGGGGGGATCTTGGGTGCTTGGCTCGGCAGGGGGTGGGGGGAGCGGGGCGATTATCACTCGAATGGGTGCGTGGATGGTAAGGTCCTTTTGCGCTTTGGCGGCATCGGTAAGCGAGGCATCGCTCATATCCCACATGGATAGGCAGATGGAGCGGCCGGCCCCGGCGGGGATGTGCAGCATGATGGTGGGGCACTTGGGGCCGATGTAGCTGAGCTTGCCGCTGAGGGTGAGTTCAGATGTAACGTGCTGCGCCGCGGTTTTGTCGCAGCGGGTTGCTTTGATGGCCACGTGAGTGAGCAGCCGAGGCTCTTCATGCTGAGCCTCGAGGGTTACTGTGCTTCCCTCTTTCACCTGGTAGTCTTCCCATGTCTTCTCCATGAGGTAGAGAGCCTCACGGCTTACCAGAATGGAGTTGCCCTGTGTGTCGGCGCAGGCGTATCCCTCTATTTCCAGCCCCATGGCAGCGTGGAGAAAAAGGAGCAGCAGCCCAATGGGTAGATGCAGCATGTTCGACGAATATGAGCCGGCGCGTGACTTGTTCATTGCTTTCAATAAGTTGGGGTTTGATAAGGCGCGTTAAAATGGTGTCAGCGTTTGCTTTTGCAGGCGTTTTTGACCAGGAAGAACAAGCCGGTGAGAGCTGGCGTAGCGAGGGTGATGTAGATGGGGAAGAAGAGAAAGGCCAGCCCGTCCTGCGCATCGATGCTAGGCCTGCACTGGAACGCGATGATGAAGGCTAGAGTGAGTGCCGACCATACCCAGAGCATAACCCAGCCCGTGCGCCGGTAGTTCTCTTTGTTGCCTAGGGAAAGCAGGCAGACGAGCAAGGGGATGGGCAGTTGAAATGCAAGGAAGAAGAGGGAGCCCTGAATGCCGCCGGATGCTATGCACAGCAGGTAGAGCCATACGATGAGGACGACGCCCAAGCAGCAAAGGATACAGTCAAATCTTGAGGGTGTTCTCATGGGTATAAGACTAGCTTATGGTCTGCCGTAAGTCAAATAAAAAACCGGCTCGCCTGCGGGGAGCGGGCGAGCCGGGAAAGGAGTGAAACCTGTGGAGTATTGCAGCGATTACTCGGCGGAGGGCTCGGAGTAGTCGATGGCGGCCAGGGCCTGATACAGGCGCCAGCGGCGCTTGATATCCTCGGTCTCCAGCTCGATGAGGCGGTCGAAGTTGGCCTTGTTGTTCTTGGCCAGCAGGCGGAAGCGGTTCTCGCCGAGGAGAGCGTCCTTCACCTCCTTCTTCGGGGCCTTGCTCTTGATGGTGAGCGGGTTCTTGCCTTCCTTGATGCGGTCCGGGTTGAAGTTGTAGAGCAGCCAGCGCCCGCAGTCCACAGCGTCTTTCTGGTGGTTGAGACCATTGGCCATGTTGATGCCGTGGTTGATGCAGTGGCTGTAGGCGATGACGAGGGCGGGGCCGTCGTACTCCTCCGCCTCCACGAGGGTCTTGAGGGCGTGCTCATCATTGGCGCCCATGGAGATGGAGGCCACGTAGATGTTGCCGTAGGTCATGGCCATGTAGCCGATGTCCTTCTTCACCTGATCCTTGCCCTTGGTGGCGAACTTGGCCACGGCCGCGCGCGGGGTGGACTTGGAGCACTGGCCGCCGGTGTTGGAGTACACCTCGGTATCGAGCACGAGCACCTTCACATTGCGGCCGGAGGCGAGGATGTGGTCCAGACCACCGTAGCCGATGTCATATGCCCAGCCGTCGCCGCCGAGGATCCACACCGACTTGCGCACCAGGTAGTTGGCCTGCGCCTTGAGGGCGGAGAGCTCAGCATCATCACCGCAGGCGGACTTGATGGCCTCCACCGTGGCGCGGGCTTTGGCGATGTCGGCCTCCGTCTTCTGCGGGTTGTCCAGCATCTCCTGCACGAGGGAGTCACCCACCTTGGCAGAGGCCGCCTGCAAGAGCTCGATGGCGTACTGCTGCTTCTTATCGAGCGACACGCGGAAGCCGAGGCCGAACTGGGCGTTGTCCTCGAAGAGGCTGTTGCACCAGGCGGGGCCGCGGCCCTCTTTGTCATGGCTCCAGGGAGTGGTGGGCAGGTTGCCGCCGTAGATGGAGGAGCAGCCGGTGGCGTTGGCCACTACGAGGCGGTTGCCGAAGAGCTGGGAGAGCGTCTTGATGTAGGGTGTCTCACCGCAGCCGGCGCAGGCGCCGGAGAACTCAAAGAGCGGGCGCAGGAACTGGGCGTCCTTCACCTTGTCGCGGCCCACGATGGTGCGATCCGGATCCGGCAGCGCGTCGAAGAACTTCCAGTTCTCGGCCTCGGTCTTGAGGGCTTGCTCCGCCGGGGTCATGACGATGGAGCCCGTGGGGCACACATGCGTGCAGAGCGTGCAGCCCGTGCAGTCAGAGGCAGAGACTTGGATGATGAACTTCTTGCCCTGCCAATCCTTGTGCATCTTCTTGGCGTCGATGGACTTGAACGACTCGGGCGCGCCCTCGAGGTTGGCCGGGTCGGTGACCTGCGAGCGGATGCAGGCGTGCGGGCAGACCATGGTGCACTTGCCGCACTGGATACAGGAGTCGGGAGTCCACACGGGGATTTCCAGAGCGAGGTCGCGCTTCTCATACTGCGTGGTGCCGCTGGGGAAGGTGCCATCGCAGGGCATTTCGGAGACCTTCACGCTGTCGCCGTCGCCGGTGACAATCTTGCCGAGCACATCGCGCACCCAGGCGGGCGGGTTGCCCTGCAGGGCGGCGGGGATGGCATGGCCTGTGATGGTGGAGCCGAGGGGGACCTCATGCAGGTTCTCGAGCGTGGAGTCCACGGCCTGGATGTTCTTGGCCACCACTTCTTCGCCCTTCTTGCCGTAGGTTTTCTTGATGGCTTCTTTGATGTAGCCGATGGCTTCCTCAGCCGGGATCACGCCGGAGAGCTTGAAGAAGCAGGTCTGCATGATCATGTTGATGCGGCCGCCCATGCCTGTGGCCTTGGCCACCTTGAAGGCGTCGATGCAGTAGACGGTGATGTTCTTGTCAATGATCTGCTGCTGCATGCGAGCGGGCAGGCTGTCCCACACGGCGGAGGGCTCCACCGCAGTGTTGATGAGGAAGGTAGCGCCGGGGGCGGCGTTCTTCAGGAAGTCAAAGGTGTTCAGCAGGCTGGGCTGATGCAGCGCGATGAAGTTGGCGCTGGTGATCAGGTAGGTGCTGTGGATGGGCGTGGTGCCGAAGCGCAGGTGCGACACGGTGGAGGAGCCGGACTTCTTGGAGTCATACACAAAGTAGCCCTGCACGTACAGATCCGTGTGCTTGCCGATGATCTTGATGGCGTCCTTGTTGGCGCCCACGGTGCCGTCCGATCCCAGGCCGTAGAACATGCAGCGCGTCACGGTGTCGGCCTCGGTGGAGAAGCTCGGGTCGTAGGAGATGGATTTGCCCGTCACGTCATCCTCAATGCCTACGGCAAAGCCGGTCATGGGCTCATCTTTGGCCAGCTCATCGAGCACGCCCTTGGCCATGGCGGGGGTGAACTCCTTGGAGCCGAGCCCATAGCGGCCGCCGACTACCTTGGGCATGGCAAACGGCAGCTTGCCGGCCACGCTGGCATCTGCCAGGGCCTGCACCACGTCCTGCAGCAGGGGCTCGCCCTGGCTGCCGGGCTCCTTGGTGCGGTCGAGCACGGCGATCTTCTTCACCGTGGTGGGCAGGGCGGAGATGAGATCCTCTGCCGGGAAGGGGCGGTAGAGGCGCACTTTGAGCACGCCGACGTCTTCCTTGATGGCTTGCACGGCCTCCAGGCAGGCCTCAGCGCCGGAGCCCATGATGATGATGACGCGCGATGCCGTGGGCGAGCCGATGTATTCTACCACATCGTACACGCGGCCGGTGAGCTCGCCGAACTTCTTCATGGCTTTCTTGACGATGG
>JAFLSS010000092.1 GCA_022510805.1 Akkermansiaceae bacterium | reverse complement strand
CGTCGGGGTTGATCATGTTCTCGCAGTTGCCGTGGTCGGCGCAGATGAGGCAGCAACCGCCCAGCTCGCGGATCTTGGTCACGCATTTGTTGAGCGCTTTGTCCACAGCCTCGCAAGCCGTGATACCGGCTTCCAGGTAGCCCGTGTGGCCCACCATGTCCGGGTTGGCGAAGTTCATGATGGCGATGTCGTAGTTGCCGATGGCCTCCACAAACTTATCCGCCACCTCGGCCACGCTCATCTGGGGCTTTTCGTCATAGGTGGCCACCTCACGCGGGGAGGGCACGAGGATGCGGTCTTCGCCCTCAAATTGAGTTTCCACGCCGCCGTTGAAGAAGAAGGTGACGTGGGCGTACTTCTCTGTTTCCGCGATGCGGAGCTGCTTGAGCCCGGCGGCAGAGATGACCTGCCCGAGGATGTTGTCGAGCTTCTCTTGCTCAAAGACAATGGGCGAGGGGTAGCAGGCCTCATATTCGGACATGGTGATGTAGTGCACCTTGGGCATCACCTCGCGGTCGAAGCCGTCGAAATCCTCATACAGGAAGGCGCGGGAGAGCTCGCGGGCGCGGTCAGCGCGGAAGTTGAAGAAGAAAACCACATCGCCATCATGCACGCGGGCTTCGTTGCCCTCACAGAAGATGGCGGGCTTGAGGAATTCATCTGTGGTGCCCTCCGCATAGCTTGCGCGGGCGTAGTCAGCGGGGGAGCAGGTGCACTGCTCACCGCGGCCCAGCACGATGGCATCCCAGCCGATCTTGACGCGGTCCCAGCGCTTGTCACGATCCATGGCGTAGAAGCGGCCCACCACCGTGGCGATCTTGGCGCCGGTGCCGGCGATGGCGTCCTGCAGCTTATCGAGGAAGCCCGCGCCGCTCTTGGGGTCGGTGTCACGGCCATCGGTGATGGCGTGGATCATGATATCTTTGACCCCGGCGGCAGCGGCGATCTGCACGATGCCGATGAGGTGGTCGATGTGGGAGTGCACACCGCCGTCGGACACGAGGCCGAGCAGGTGCAGGCGGCTGCCGGCAGCCTTGGCAAAGGCCTCGGTGATGACCGGGTTCTTGGCCAGCGAGCCATCGGCGATGGCGTTGGAGATGCGGCAGAGATCCTGATAGACCACGCGGCCGGCGCCGAGGTTCAGGTGCCCCACTTCGGAGTTGCCCATCTGCCCATCCGGCAGGCCTACATCCTGCCCGGAGGCGCCGAGCAGGGAGTGCGGGCAAGTGGCGAGAAGGTGGTCAGTGAAGGGCGTGTCTGCCAGCACAGTGGCATCGCCGGTTTGCTTGGCGGCTTCGGGGCCTTGGGGGTTGCGGCCCCAGCCGTCGCGGATGATGAGTACTACGGGTTGATGTGCCATGGCCTTACTCTAGCACGACCTCGCGCGGATGTGAAGTCAAATGTGCGTGTGTGCCCGCGCGGAAGGGACAAAAAATGAGCAAGGAGAAAACTCCTTGCTCAGGAAATATACTGGCGTTGAGACGCTGCAAATTAGAACTTGCAACCCACACCCAGACGCAGACCGTGGTAGTACTGCTGACGGGCAGGCTCACCCCACTCGGAGAACTTGGGCTTAGCGGTGTTACCGGAGAACTGGTAAGCAGCCACGATGTAGGTCGTGTCGCTCAGGTCGATGGTCACACCCAGCTCAGCAGCGTAAGCAAAGCCCCAGTTGGAGCCATGAACCTTGATGCCGTAGTTGTCATGAGCCTTGATGTTCATGTTGTTCACACCCAGATTCACGCCGGCGAAAACATTCAGGCCGTCAGCCACGGGGGTCGTGTAGCGATAACCGGGCATCAGGTAGATGTTGTTCACATGGTATTTGGCCTTGTAAACACCCCAGTCATAGCCATAACGCTCCGTGCCGTCGCCGTAGGCATAGCCGAAGCGCAGAGTCACTGCGTTGTTTTCATCTTGAGCCCACACGCCGGTGAGATCAGCGCTGACGGTGCTGACCTTGGTGGTGTCTTTGAAGATGTCGCGAGCAGCGAAGTTGTAGCCGGCGGTCGCCTCCAGAGCGAAGGGAGTGGGGGCGGCAGGAGTGACCACAGTTTGGGGAGTGGCAGGTACGAGCTCCTCACCGGCATAAACGGCGGAAACAAGCAGAGCTGCAAGCAGAGCTGTTTTCTTCATAGTGTTGGTAATTTAGTTTTCGTAGTTTATGTGCTAGCTTGGCAAGTGAGCACGATAATCTCACATGTCGCCACACAATCTGCCATATAGCTGAGGCAATGTCAAGCCTTAAAAATCCTCAGCCACAATATTTGTGTGTCCCATGGCAGATTTTTTTGCGAATTCTGCCCTTGGCGGGGCGGCGGTGAGGCTAAAATGCCGAGGATGTGTTGGTAAAGATGCGCCTGCGGGTGCGGCGGTAGCGGCAGTAGAGGATGGCGGCCGCTGCGGTGAGGCCCACGATGAAGCTGCACCACGCGCCGGCGGGGCCCATGGCGGGCAGCAGCCAGTCGGTGCGGATGAGGATGCAGGCTAGGGGGAAGCCCAGCAGCCAATAGCTGCCGAGGTTGGCCCAGGTGATGATGGCGGTGTCATGGCAGCCGCGCAGCAGGCCGCCCATGAGCGCTTGGGTGGCATCGGAGATCTGGTAGAGGGCGCAGTAGATGAGCAGGGGGCTGGCGGTGGCCACCACGAGGGGGTCTGCCGTGTAGAGGCTGATGATTTCCCGCCGCCAGATGATGGTGCCGGCCATGAGGAGCAGTGTCACCGAGTAGAGGAAGCGCATGGTGGCGCGCACCATGGCGTGGAAGGCGGCCTCATTGCGCGCGCCCACATGGAAGGCGGCGCGGATGGAGGCGGCGATGCCGACGCTGAGCGGGAACATGAAGAGCACGCCCGAGACGTTGATGGCGATTTGCTGCGCGCTCACCATAAGCTCCCCCAGCGGGGCGATGATGAGTGTGGCCACGCAGAAAAAGCCCATCTCACACAGGGAGGCGATCCCCAGCGGCAGGCCCAGGCGGAAGATGCGGCGGCATGAGGAGAGGACCGGGCGGCGCAGCGCGAGCATGCTGCGGGCGTGCTGCCGGTGTTCCTTGCTCAGCAGCATGAGCGCCAGCAGGGCGGCGGCCATGAGCCAGTGAACCAGCGCTGTGGCCAGCCCGCAGCCGGCGCCGCCCAGGGCGGGGAAGCCCCAGAGGCCGAACACGCAGGCGTAATCCAGCGGGATATTGGCGAGCAGCCCCAGCAGGCACACGATCATGGCCGGGCGTGTTTGCGAGTAGCCCTCCCAGCAGCCTTGGATGACGCGCATGAGCAGGCTGGCCGGCACCGCCAGCATCACGTAGTGCAGATACCCCGCCGCGCCATCTGCGAGGGCGGGGGAGTCGGTGATGTAGGGGAAGAGGCAGCTACCGCCGAAGAGCAGGACAGCCTCCAGCAGCATGAGCCCCACGGCCAGAGCCTTGGCATTGCAGAGCAGCAAGCCGATGCGTGATTCGGAGCCCTCCCCCAGCAGGCGCGAAACCATGGGCCCGAGGATGCTCAGAATCGCCCCCACGGAGATCATGATGGGGGCGGTCACCGAGCAGCCCAGCGCCACGCATGCCAGCTCAGCTGTGCCGGCCTGCCCCGCCACGATGGTGTCGATGACCCCCATGCCGATGTTCATGAGGTTAGCAAGGTAGAGAGGCACCATGAGAGCAAGGATGCGCTTGAGTTCCTCTCGCAAGAGAGTGGGCTGTGCCTTGCTCATAAAAACCACCATTTTCTGCGGCGGGGAGCGGCGGCGGTGAGCAGGGAGCGCTGCCAGTCCATCAGCCGCGAGAGCCCGGCTTCCTCATCGTGGGCAATATCTTCCAGCTGTGAGCGCGAGGCGATGATGGAGGGATCCACACCGAGCTTGGCGGCCTGGGCATCCCGGCGCGCGCTCCAGGCGTTCACCAAGTTGGCAATGCTCTCCACCTTGCGCTTGCCCTTGCGCACCGGCAGCGCCGGGTATTCCTCTTCATCCAGCAGTTGAAAATGATCCACAGCCTTGTAGAGGCGGTGGGTGCGGTCGCTGAACATCTTGGGCGGCGCCTTGATGGTGCGGAACTCCTGCAGCTGGGCACTCCACTGCAGCAGCTGCGCATTGCTGCACACCATGAAAGCCGGCCTATCCCACTCCATAGCCTCTTGGGAGCGCCACTCATAGAGCGAGCGCAGCGCGGCCAGACCGCGGCGGTTGAGCTTGCCGCAGCCTTTGAGGCGCCACGGAGCATCGGCTTCAGAAACATCATCCCCGCCGCCGGTGAAGCGAATGCGGGCGCGGGTCATATTGACCTGGCAGCTTTCGATAAACCACTCGTAGCGCTTCTTTTTGCGGAGCATTTTGACCAGGCGGTCAGCCATGTCGAGCATGTAGACCACATCCCCCTGGGCGTAATCTATCATATCCTCGCGGATGGGGCGCTTGCCCCAGTCGGCCTTCTGGTTCTTCTTGCTGAGCTTGATGCCGTAAAAGTGCTCCACCAGCGCAGCAAGTCCAAACTGCCGGAAACCGAGCAGACGGGCAGCCACCTGTGTGTCGAGCACCATGGCCGGCAGGGTGCGGTAGGCGCGCTGCAGCAGCTGCATGTCATAATCCGCCCCGTGCATCCACACCTGCGTTCCCTGCAGCCACTGCACAAAGGGCCCCATGTCATCTATGACCAGCGGGTCAATGATCTCGACGCCGTGAGCATCGGCATACTGAATGAGGCAGAGGCGCTCCCGGTAGCGGTGCAAACTGTCGGCCTCCAGATCCATGACGACACGCCCCTCCGGCTGCGCGCTGGCGCGCGTGTGCCATTCCGCTAGCTGTTGGTAAGTAGTGATCATCCGGGTAGGGTGCGCACATGCTACCACAGCTTCGGACTTTTGGCAAGCATGGATGCGTGATAATTTACACCCACCGGCCACCACGCTCAATCGGACAAAATGAGGTAACCGAAAAACGCGGGATGTGCCCTCTTCTCATAGACAGAAGGGTGTCACCACAGGTGCCTGATGGTGCTCAATTCTTACCGGAGAAGAAGCCTTCTCGGCAGAGGGAACAACACCTTGGGGGAGGCACCTCATCTTCTCCCCTCGCGCCACTTGGAACCGGAGGAAAAAAGCGCGCCCGGCATGT
>JAFLSS010000091.1 GCA_022510805.1 Akkermansiaceae bacterium | reverse complement strand
TGCTGCCTCATCTGCGCCGACCACGGCAACTGCGAGAACATGATCAACCCCGACGGCTCGCCCAACACGGCGCACACCACCAATCTGGTGGATCTCATCTACTGCGGCCCGGATCAGGACAGCGTGAAACTGGCGGACGGCATTCTGGCCGACATCTCGCCCACCCTGCTGGCCCTGCTCGGCATTGCCCAGCCGGCTGAGATGACGGGGCGCTCCCTCATCTCCCACTAAATCGGGAAGGAAACACTCCCCAACCATGCGCGGCGTCCTCACCCGGGGGCGCCGCGCTTTTCTATGACTCCCCCAAAACAGCGCTTGAGCCCATTTTCATCTCTTCACCCCAAACACCTCATCTTCAACAACATCGAACATGTGCAAATTTTGCACTAGTTCAAATTTGTAAAGCATTTTCTGATAAGGATGATACACTTTTTTGCGCGGGAAAGCAAGGTAAAACAGCGGGTAAAGACTCATGGTGAAGCAGCCACTGCTTTTTCTCCACCCCGGCGGCATAGCCTGTGAGGGCGCCGCCGGCGCCCAACACGCGGTGGCAGGGGATGAAGAGGGAGAGGGGGTTGCGCCCCACGGCAGCGCCCACGGCTTGGGCGCAGGCGCGGTGACCACAGGCGCGCAGCTCGGCCGCCAAGGCGCCATAGGTGGTGGTGGCGCCGTAGGGGATGCGCTGCAGCTGCCGCCACACCGCCTGCCGGAAGGGTGTGCCTTTCGGCGCGAGGGGCAGGGGCTTCTCCGGCTGTTGCCCGGCAAAATAGGCATCCAGCCATGAGCGCGCGGCAGAGAGGGGCGGCGCATCCGCCCATGCGGCTTGCTGCAGATTGTAGCCGGAGGCATAGTGCCGCTGGCCTTCAAACCATGCGCCCACCAGCGCCGCCCCCTCGCTCGCCAGCAGCAGCTCCCCCAAGGGGCCGGCATAGCGAGCGAGGCAGTAGCGGCTCATAGAGCGTGTATCAGTTGGCCACGATGTTGACCAGGCGGCCGGGCACCACAATGACCTTGCGGATGGTTTTGCCCTCTGTGAACTCTGCCACGCGCGGGGCGGCCAGGGCGGCGGCCTCCAGCTCCTCGCGGGAGGCATCTGCCGGCAGCACCACTTTGTCGCGCAGCTTGCCATTCACCTGAATGACAATTTCCTTGGTGTTCTCCACCAGGAAGTCGGGATTAAACGCGGGCCAAGCCTGCAGAGCCAGCTGGCCGGCCGGAAGCTGCGGGAACTCCGCGCAGAGGCGCTTGTAGAGCTCCTCGGTGATGTGCGGCGCAAAGGGATTGAGCACGTGCAGCAGACCCACATAGTCCTCCAGCTCCACACTCTCCGCGCTTGTCATGGCATTCGTGCACTCCATCATCTTGGAGATGGCGGTATTGAAGCTCATGGCCTCGATATCTTCCGTCACCTTCTTGATGGTGCGGTGCAGCTCTTTGCGCACGGGGGTCAGCTCTGCGCTGCCGGTGGGAGCCACCTTGCCGGAGAGCACCCACGCGCCCTCTTGATTCTCCGCCATGGCCACGCGCCACACGCGGGCGAGGAAGCGGCTGATGCCCTCCACACCCTTGGTGGCCCAGGGCTTCACCTCTTTGAGCGGGCCCATGAACATCTCATACAGGCGGATGGCATCGGCGCCATAATCGCGCACGATGTCGTCCGGGTTCACCACATTGCCGCGGCTCTTGGACATCTTCTGGCCGTCCTCACCGAGGATGAGGCCCTGATTCACCAGCTTGTTGAAGGGCTCATTGGTGGATACAAGGCCGTAATCATAGAGCACCTTGTGCCAGAAGCGGGCGTAGAGCAGGTGCAGCACAGCGTGCTCCGTGCCGCCCACATACAGATCCACACCGCCGGGGTTGCCGGCAGAGCCCATCCAGTACTGCTCCACCTCGGGCGCGACAAAGGCGTTATCATTCTGCGGGTCGAGGTAGCGCAGGTAATACCAGCAGGAGCCGGCCCACTGGGGCATGGTGTTGGTCTCGCGGGTGAAGTGCTCCGAATAGCGGATCCAGCTCTCGGCTTTCACCAGCGGGCCGCGGGGATCGCCGCTGGGCTTAAAGTCCTTCATCTCAGGCTGCAGCAGGGGAAGCTCCTCCTCGGGGATGGCGTAGTGGTGGCCCGTCTCGTTGTCCCAGATGATGGGGAAGGGCTCACCCCAGTAGCGCTGGCGGCTGAAGAGCCAGTCGCGCAGCTTGTAATTCACCTTGCCTGTGCCATAGCCCTGCTCCTCCAGCCAGGAGATCATCTTGGCCTTGGCTTCGGGCACGGAGAGGCCATTCAGATGCGCAGAATTGACCATGGTGCCATCATAGCCCACAAAATCACGCCACGGCGTGGCGGGGTCATCCGGCTGCACGACTTGGATGATGGGCAGGCCGAACTTCACGGCAAACGCGTAGTCACGGCTGTCATGCGCCGGCACCGCCATGATGGCGCCGGTGCCATAACCTGTCAGCACATAATCCGCAATCCAGATGGGGATCTGCTCCCCATTCACGGGGTTGGTGGCGTACGCGCCGGTGAAGACACCCGTCTTCTCCTTCTGCTCGGCGGTGCGCTCCAGGTCGCTCTTGGCGGCGCATTCTTTTTGGTAAGCCTCCACGGCGGCTTTCTGCTCGGGCGTGGTGATCTTTTCTACCAAGGCATGCTCGGGAGAGAGCACCATGTAGGTGGCGCCAAAGAGGGTGTCCGGGCGGGTGGTGTACACGGTGATGGTGTCCTCCCCGCAGGTGAAGCGCACCTCTGCGCCGGTGGATTTGCCGATCCAGTTGCGCTGCAGCAGCTTGATACTCTCCGGCCAATCGAGCGGCTCCAGCTCGTCGATGAGCCGCTCTGCATAGGCGGTGATGCGCAGCATCCACTGGCGCAGCTTGCGGCGCTCGATGGTGAAGCCCTTGCTCTTCCACTCCTCGGCTTCCTCATTGGCGAGCACGGTGCCCATGTCCGGCGACCAGTTGACCATGCCCTCGGCCACATAGGCCAGGCGCACCGCGTCGATCTGCTCGCGCGTCCAGCCTTTCGCCTCCAGCTCTGCCACCGGGCACGCCCTCTTAAGCTCCTCATTGTAATATGAGTTGTAGAGGCGCAGGAAAATCCACTGCGTCCAGCGCACATAGCGCGGATCAGTCGTGGCAATCTCGCGATCCCAGTCGTAGGAAAAGCCCAGCATCTTGAGCTGGCGGCGGAAATTGTCGATATTGGCATATGTTGTCACCGAGGGGTGCTGGCCCGTCTTGATGGCATACTGCTCTGCCGGCAGGCCGAACGCATCCCACCCCATGGGGTGCAGCACATTGTAGCCAATGCGGCGCTTGTAGCGGCAGACAATATCTGTCGCCGTGTACCCCTCGGGGTGCCCCACATGCAGCCCCGCCCCGCTCGGGTAGGGGAACATGTCCAAGATATAGCACTTCGGCTTGGTCGCATCAAACCCGGCCTCCCCGGGATTAGCTACCTTGAACGTTTTTTCATCATCCCACACCTTTTGCCACGCGGGCTCAAACTCTTCAAACGGGTACGGACTTTTTCTCTCTGACATATCGCGCGTGACTATAATACAAGCCTCAGCAGATTGCAAGCGCAAAATCGCACGCGCACGCGCACGAACAGCTCGGCGCACCATTTTTTGGGGGGCTCACCTCCCTTTTGCCTCCGGCCCATCGCAGCATGGCACACCCGGCTTTTCATCCCGATGGGGCGTGTGCAGCAACGCCGCCGGCACTCCACCCACCCCTCTCAGCGCCACAAGAAGAGAGGCACGACCCCAAAGCAAGGCAAACTCAGCGCCAACCAGGCCTTGCCATTCCCGCCACATAAGCAACAACTCATCGCACTCAACTGATACGGCACCGCGAATCGGCAGGGATCAAGCCTGATGGAGGCCGGATACTGCGGCCTATAAGCCTAACAATGTTCCTTCTATCTTTACGTACGCTGATATCGTCTTGATGATATGGATCAATGTATCCATCCCCTCGTCTTTCGGCAGCGTAATGAGTAACCCGACAGTTTCCAGGCGGCCTTGTTGCTCCTGAAGGAAGCTCAGCAACTCCTCCTGATGAACGGCCTTCTTAAAACTACAAATGAGGAAGTTATATTCTCTCGCGCCCTCACGGGGACAAAAGCGCTCCAACACCACGGAGCTACCGGGTGAGCTCGTGTCGCTTTCCTCGTTCTCGTCATACGGCGCCACTTGCACTTTGACAACGCTATATAGACCATGAGGAGATACGTCGATGACTTCGCCTTTACGGTAGATATAGATCAAGTCTATGGGATGCGTTATCATCACATTATGCGCCAGCCTGGTAAACTCACCATACTTCATTGTACTTGCATCCACATGCAACTCGTTATTATTGAGAATATAATAACGCGATGCCAGCCTTTCCTCTCCATCCCTTGCCGCAGCTATTGGTACGCAAACTAAAAGCACCAGCCATATAAGGCCCGCTGCCATGATATTGATTCTCCTTTTCATATAAAACGATATCAGAACTTGTTTTCCTGCTCAGCCACGCATTGATTCAACCATTGTTCGTGATTGCCTGACTTCTTTTTCACTTGGCAGAATGCGATGGCCGCTTGAGCAAACATCCCGGATCATCTGTTCAGCATGGATGGCCTGTGCGCGTTCCGCCTTGCTTTTCCACGCCTCCCCTTCCTCCTCCATTTGCTTGTTCTGCGTTTCCCTGGCACGGCGGATAAGCGCTGACCCCAGATTTCTCATGCCGTCAGGACACCCCGCCTCGGCAGATTCCCGCAATAACTGCAGCCCCTTTTCCCTCATGGCCGCTTCCTGCAAGCGGTCACGTGATGAGTAGAAAACTAAATGCTCACCTAGCCACGCCTTCGCCATAGCCTGTTCCTGCGGCGTGCACGCGTCCAGCGGGAGCTCCTTTCGGCACACCTCTTTCCGGTGGCGGTTGCATACCACCAGCACACCCTTGTCATAGTAACAGAAATACGGGTTATACTCGGCTCCCGCATAGCTATAGAGGTGCCTCCAAAGCCGAGGCTCCCATTCTTCGCCACGGCGCATCATGACACAGGCGGACATGACGCACAGCCCACTCCCTCCGCTGATCAGGACAATTTTGGTATCGCTGCTGATAGCCACCTCTATACCCATTTCTCCACGGGTAAATGACAGCATTTCCTCTGAGCCATAGGCGCTTCCTCCACCCATGACGATGAGGCTCATGATGAAC
>JAFLSS010000090.1 GCA_022510805.1 Akkermansiaceae bacterium | reverse complement strand
AGAGCAGCTGACTCTTAATCAGTTTGTCCACGGTTCGAGCCCGTGCGGGGGTACTGAAAACGGCGCGCATGCGCCGTTTTTTGTTGTCCCGTCGCGCTTCTGTCCTTGACTCCTCTCTCCGTTAATGATAGATATATCTATCATTGACTATGAAGATTTTTCTCTCTTTTTTCCTGTTGCTCCTTTCATTTGCCCTTGCTGGTGAGGGAGATTTCTTGGGCTCGGAGGCTCGCGAGAGATGGCAAAGCGCCTTGAAAGCCATGGATGAAGCAAGCTCCGCTGAGCAATATGACGATATCATGAAAATGATTCCGGGGCTGCCCAATCCTTTCCGCCTGCAAAGTGATTACCTCGACTTGTCAAAGCAACCGAAAATTCAGGTTTCCACGGCGAACCATGCCGACAAGATGGGCTTCAAGCTGGTCCGCATCGAGGCTTTCAGCCACCCTGTCTATCAGTCACACGCGTCAGTGGAGCACTTCAACTCGCAGATTCTGCCGCACTTGCAAAAGCTGTTTGCTCGTGTCAGCAGCGCGCAGAAAACGGTCACGATCAATTTCAAAGCCAAGGCAGAAAAGGGGTGGGATGGCCATATTTTTCTGTATTGGGAGCCTACACAGCTTTTGGGCGGCCTCATCACCTCATTTCTGCGTGAGACAAAGGGAGAGTTTGCCGCCGTCCTGCTGAAGCCCTTGGAGAAATTTGATTTTGAAGGCCTCCGGTTCGGGGCCGGCATCCCGCTTGAAGTGACCTTGTACGCCATCCCGAAAAAATATGAGAGCCTCCTCAAAATCGCTCCCCCCAACGGCAATTTTTGCGATGTCGACACGGCGGCGCTCCTCATCAGAAATGAACATCGGGAATTAGTCGGCAGCCTCTACAGCGAGCGCAGGATTCCGGAGCACACCTGGCTGCTCCCCCTCAGAAACGCCATCGTGTTCTCCCCGTTCAGCATAAGCGACCACAAGGGTGATTGCCAGCCGGGTTACAAAGACCGCCTGTCTGACAACTTCATCTTCGGCGGCGACCTCACGCTCAAATCGTCCTCAAGCAAATTTTCCGTCACGGATACCAAACTCGGTGAGGACTACCTCGCCGTCACCTACATGCAACTCGTTGATCGTCTCTATGAAAAGAATCTCCTGCCCTCTGATTATGAGCAGGAGCTGAGAAATACCATGGATCACGAGCTGCATTGGGCATATGGGCGCGAAATCCTCGGCAACGCCATCGACTCCTATGCCGCACCGCAAAATGTCGCCCCCCTGTTTATCTCATCTCAGGGCCTCAGCCCCGAGGAGTTGACCATCTGTTACCTGGCGCAGAGAATCGCGTACAAGGTCTGCACGCATCTCATGGGGCTGGATCCTGACAGCCCGCACGACTTCACAGATGAGCAGCGCAACAAAATCCAATATGCACAAGCGCACTTAGCCATCACCGCGCTGAATCTGGTGGGCGCCGGCCCCCGCTCGGAGAAGGCGCTGGATGCCAAGCTGCGCAGCGACCAAGCGAAAGATCAGATCGGCACGTGGGATCCGCAGCGCCATTTGCTTGACCTGAGCGGCGGCTCCTCCGCCCAAGGGGTAAATGATTCCCCCCGGAAAGAGGCAAATACCGCAGCGCCCCAACAAGGTAAGCCTGAGGCTCAGCAAGCCTATACCCCTGCGCCCTATTGGCTGCAAGAGCTGGAGGGCATTGATCAAGCTAGCACGGAGCGGCAGTATGAGCTCTTGCTCACCGCCTTTGCCCAAAAACTCCCCGCTCCGTTTGAGCAGTCGGCGGAGATTCTCTCCCAGCCCACTGCCACGCTCAAGTCGGAGCGCACAGGAAAGCGCCTCATCATCGGTGATGCGGAAGTAAACATTTACACATCGGACGCTTCCTTAAAATACTACAATGAACACATCTTCCCCCGGCTGCATAAACTGCTTGCCCATTTCAGCCGAGCTGAGCTCACAGAGAAAATGGATTTCCACCTCAAGTCTCTTGGCCGGCTGTCAGATGACCTCAGCTGCTCTCCGGAAGAGGCTCTTGCCCCTCATGTCAATCATCTGCTGAACAACAATAAGGGCACATTTGTCGTAGCCCTGGCGCGCCCGCTGTGTGACCATGCCGACTGCTCCGGTATGGCTGCCCTCCCCATGGAGGTGCATCTCTATGCGCTGCCGGTGAAATACGAGAAATTATTCCGGGAAAAGGATGTCAGCATCAATCGCTACAGCTATGTTGCCTTCAATGTGGTGACAAGTCAAAAGGATCACTGTGGCTCCCTGTATTACAAAATATACAACGATTGGAAATTGAAAATGGAGAAGGGCTATGCCTTCATGCCGCTCGCCCAAGCATTGGAAGATGGCGTGAATAGAGCGGATTTTGTTTACGTCTATACCCGCTCCTTTATCCCCTCTACCTCCTACTCGCTCCTCAGAGTCCGCACTCCCTTCTACGGGGTTCATCTCGAGCCCGTCCAACAAGGCATGGACTATTTGACGCGGCTGAATACGGGAGCACTCGGCCTGCTCTATACATACAGCCTGCTTCCGCCGGATGCCTACGACAAGCTGATGCGCTTCGGCAGCGATGATATCCAAGCCTATGCCTCTTGGAGCTCTCAGGGTGAGTCTTCCGGCGTCATCGCGGCTCCCTTTGACGGGAAGTCATCCTGCATCCTCTCTTCCGGCTGGTCCGATGAAATGAAAACTGTCGTGTGGGTGGCGGAACAAATCGCATACAAAACGGTGACCCACCTCACCGCCATGGATGCGAGCACGGCCCGGATGAAGGCCGAGGATAGGGATATGATGGTCAATGTAGCCCAGGCGCGCCTCGCTGTCACGCTGTTGAACTTAAGCCTATACAAACAGCTTTTCGGCCAGGCGTTTACGGATAAATACATCGTGTCGAAATACAGCCGCCCGCGCGCGGGCGCCTTCATCGGCAAGTGGGATAAGCAGCACTCCATCCTGGACCTGAGCCAAGCCTACAAAGGCGTCAATGAGGGCTCTGTCCCCCTCATCAAGAGCGATTTCATCAAGAAAAAACAGTAACCCCCGCCCCCCGGCCATAGAGCGCGTAGCGCCTTCCGAAATGAGGCCGTGTTTTTACGGCATCGGTGCCGCCTCCGGGTGGTTCTCGGCTACATATTGCGATTTTTTTTCAAAAAAATCACCATCTTTGAGATACCGCCGCACAGATGCCGCCCCCCGCGGCATGGGCGGCGGCTACATTTTGCTTGACTCTGCGCGGCATATGCTATATCCTTGCGCGCGCATGGCAACGGATATTCGCCACAAACGGAACTTTTCTATTATTGCCCACATCGACCACGGTAAGACGACTCTCTCGGATCGCTTGCTGGAGTACACGCACACCATCGCCGAGCGCGAAAAGCAGGACCAGCTGCTCGACGCCATGGACCTGGAGCGCGAAAAGGGCATCACCATCAAATCGCACCCCGTGACCATGCGCTACACAGCCAAGGATGGCGAGGTGTATGAGCTCAACCTCCTCGACACCCCCGGCCACGTCGACTTCTCCTACGAGGTCTCGCGCTCCCTCGCCGCGTGCGATGGCGCCCTGCTCATCGTCGACGCCGCCCAGGGCGTGGAAGCCCAGACCCTCGCCAACATGCACCTGGCCATGGAGCAAAAGCTCGAAATCGTCCCCGTCATCAACAAAATCGACCTCCCCGGCGCCAACCTGCCCAAAGTATACAAACAGCTCGAAGAGGTCGTGTGCATCCCCCATGAGGAAGCCCTCCTCTGCTCCGCCAAGGCCGGCATCGGCATCGAAGAAGTGCTCGAGGCCATCGTCCAGCGCATCCCGCACCCCGTCGAGGCGGAAGACGACAAACTGCGCGCCCTCGTTTTCGACTCCGTGTACGATGCCTACCGCGGCGTCGTCTCCTACGTCCGCGTCGTCAGCGGTCGCGTCTCGCGCGGCATGAAAGTCAAACTCTTCGCCACCGATGACACCTACGAAGTAAAAGAAGTCGGCATCTTCACCCCCAAGATGCAGGCCTCTCAGGAACTCTCCACCGGCGATGTCGGCTACATCATCGCCAACATGAAATCCGCGGCCGACGTCAAAATAGGCGACACCTACACCAACCTCCAGAACCCCTGCCCGGAGCCCCTCCCGGGGTTCAAAGAAATCCGCCCCATGGTCTTCTCCGGCATCTACCCCGTGGATTCCGCCGACTATGAAAGCCTCAAGGCCGCCATGGCCAAGCTCCAGATCAACGACGCCGCCTTCACCTACACCGGTGAGAGCTCCATCGCCCTCGGCTTCGGCTTCCGCTGCGGCTTCCTCGGCCTGCTGCACATGGAAATCATCCAAGAGCGCCTCCGCCGTGAGTTCAACATGGACGTCATCTCCACCTACCCCTCCGTCATCTACGAAGTCACCAAAACCGACGGCACTGAACTCCTGGTGGACAACCCGAGCATCCTCCCCGAAACTCAGGAAATCCAGCAAATCCGTGAGCCCATCGTCAAGGTGTACGTCATGATCCCCACCGACTACATCGGCGACATCATGCGCATCGTCATGGAAAAACGCGGTGAAGTCATCCACACCGAGACCATCGACGACACGCGCGTCATGCTCACCTGCCGCATCCCCATGGCCGAAATCCTCGTCGACTTCAACGACAAACTCAAGAGCACCACCCGCGGCTACGGCTCCATGGATTATGAGTACGATGGCTACCAGCCCGCCCAACTCGTGAAGATGGACATGATGATCGCCGGCGAACCCGTGGACGCCTTCTCCATGATCGTCCACCGCGAGCGCGCCGAATCACAGGGTCGCGAACTAGCCCTCAAACTCAAAGAAGTCATCCCCCGCCAGCTCTTCACCGTCGCCATCCAAGCCTGCATCGGCGGCAAAATCATCGCGCGCGAAAGCATCTCCCCCATGCGCAAAAACGTCACCGCCAAATGCTACGGGGGCGATGTCACCCGCAAGCGCAAACTCCTCGAAAAGCAGAAAGAGGGTAAAAAGCGCATGAAAGCCATCGGCCGCGTCAACATCCCCCAAGAGGCCTTCATCAACGTCCTCAAGAGCGGAGACTAACCCCGCCGCCCGCCGCCACCCTCCTCCTCCTCCAACAGAGGAAAAGAAAAAGCGCTGCTCGCCACCCCCGGCCGGCAGCGCTTCTCACCTTCACCCCACCAAACGCATAACCATGCCCCCCAGGTGCCAACAGAAGAGGCGCCAGCAGGTGTCGCCGTGGGTGCCTGTTGGCGAGGGGCGAGGGCTGGCAAGGGGTGCCGACGGGGTGCCGTGGGGTGCCAATGGGGTGCCGTGGGGTGCCGTGGGGTGCCAATGGGGTGCCGCGGGGTGCCGCGGGGTGCCGCTGGGGTGCCTGTGGGGGTGCCGATGGGGTGCCGATGGGGTGCCGGTGGGGTGCCGTGGGGTGCCCGTGGGGTGCCCGTGGGGTGTGCCGTGGGGTGTGCCGTGGGGTGTGCCGTGGGGTGTG
>JAFLSS010000009.1 GCA_022510805.1 Akkermansiaceae bacterium | reverse complement strand
GCTCTGCGGAACTCCATTGCCGCGCTCGTAGCAGTCGCCCAGATTGTATTGGGCGAGGGCATATCTCTGTTCCGCCGCCAGTTGATACCACTTCACCGCTTCCGTGTAGCTCCGTGTTACTCCGTAGCCATTCGCATAGCAGGCACCCATATTGTGTTGGGCTGCGGCATTCCCCTGATCAGCAGACAATTTAAACAACCTTACTGCTTCCGTGTAACTTTGCACGACTCCCCGGCCGCGCGCATAGCAGCCGCCCAGATTGTATTGAGCACCAGCATTCCCCTGATCTGCCGCCAGTTGATACCACTTCACCGCTTCCGTGTAGCTCTGTGTTACTCCTCTACCGATCTCATAGCAAAAGCCCAGATAGAATTGGGCGGCGGCGTGGCCTTGTTCGGCGGCTTTGAGGAAGTGCCGGGCGGCTTTGGTATAGTCTTTGGATACGCCATTGCCCTTGTAATAGCGCAGGCCTTCTTGGTATTCGGTTTCGGCGGTGGTCGAGGTGGCGGCGGTGAGACCTGGGGCGGCCGGGGCTTCCAGGGTGGCTTGAGCCAGGGCGTGGCCTTGGGTGGCGGCGCAAAGGGTCCATGCAGCGAGGGTGCTGATAATAAAGTGATTCTTGTTCATAGGCTTGTCTTATAATGTTACTTCAAATATACAGCATTTAAAATGCTGCATCAAGTGCAAATAAATTGCTTTCTGCTAATAACAACAAATAACAGCAATATGCGTTTCTCCGCTTCTTTTGTGCTGTTTTTTAGATGTTCATTATAAATGTTTATGGGTTCCTGTGTGCTTTTGCTCTTGCTTCAGCATGTTTTCGGGTGTTGGGATATTTCTCAACAAATAGTGTGTTGGGGCGGGGGCTTGCTCGGGGGTGGCGGCTGTGGTATAATGTGCTGCATGAAGATGTTGTTTTATTGGGGGGTGATGTCGGCTGCGGCGGCGGGGGTGCTGGGTTCGTGTGGGAGGCAGGAGTCGACGCGGCGCGAGCCGCAGTCGCCGCAGGAGATGTATGAGCGGGTGCGTGAGCTTCTGCAGCCGAATGTGGAGCATGATGCCTCGGATTTTGAGGAGGCGATGGTGTGGCTGCGGCGGGCGGCGGAGGGGGGGGTGCTGCAGGCGCAGACGGATCTGGGCGGTATTTATTTGGAGGGTGGCAAGGGGGGGGTGAAGGCGGATGGTAAGGAGGCGCTGGTGTGGTTCTCGAAGGCGGCGGATCAGGGGAGTATGGAGGCGCTGTATTATATGGGGCTTATTTTGAAGCGCGGTATGGATGTGCCGCAGGATGAGGAGCGGGCGCTGGTGTGTTGGCGGCGCGCGGCGGAGGGGGGGGTGGCGGAGGCGCAGCTGGGGCTGGGGCTGGCGCTGGTGCTGGCGGGGGGTGATGCCCGGGAGGGGGTGAGCTGGCTGCAGAAGGCGGCGGCAGCGGCGGCGCCTAAGGTGGCGGCGCAGGCGGCTTGTGCGCTGGGTAATATTTTTGCGAAGGGGCGTGAGGGGGTGGCGCGCGATATGGCGGAGGCGGCGCGGTGGTATGCGCTGGCGGCGCAGGGTGGTGTGGCGGAGGCGCAGCTGGTGTATGCGCTGATGCTGCTGAAGGGGGAGTATGCGCCGAAGAATCCGGCTGAGGGGTTGCGTTTTTTGCGGTTGGCGGCGGGGCAGGAGTCGCTGCCGGCTATGGAGTTGCTGGTGGAGTGGCTGCGCGGCACGGATGGTGGCGCGGCGGAGGCGGAGGCGTGGGCGAAGCGTCTGCGCGCGCTGCGCGAGGGGGCGGAGTCTAAGCGGGCTAGGCCTTGAGTTCGAATCGGATGCTGGTGATGACGCGGCTGGGCACGGCGCGGCCGCCGCGGCGCGCGGGCTCGAACTGCCAGTGCCGCAGGATCCACGCTTGCGCGGTGGTGTCGAAGGCGGTGTGGCCGCTGCCTGTGAGGATTTCGACTTGTTCCGGCCGGCCGGTGGCGCTGATGCTGATGCGGAGGCGCACGCTGCCTTCCAGGCGGCTCTGGCGCATGGCGGGTGGGTAGGGTGGCTTGGGGGTGTGGCGGTAGGCCGGCGGGGTGTATTCCCCGGTGGTGCCTGCGGTGGCGACGGTGGGTGCAGCGGCGGCAGAGGCGGTGGCGGGCCGGGGGCGCGAGGGTGCGGGAGGTGCGGGGGAGTCGGTGAGGGTGTCCGGCAGGAGGGAGGGTGCGGGGGAGTCGGCCTGTGGCAGATCCGGCAGGAGGAGGGCGGTGGCCTCTGCCGGTGGTGGCAGGGGGGCTTCGAGCTGCGGCAGGGGGGGGAGTTCCCACGCGTGTGGTGGGGGGATGAGGGGGGGGTGCGGCGGCGGGGCGGGATCAGCGGGATCTGCGGTGGCGGCTACGGTGAGCCGGAAGGTGGGGGCGCTGCTGCTGCCGGCCGGGCGCGGGGGGTGGGGGCGCCGGGTGAGCAGGATGGCGGCGCCCAGGAGGGCGAGGCCGGTGAGCCACAGGCTCTGCCACGCGCGCCGGAGCAGCTGCTCATACTGGGTGCGCGGGGGGATGCGGCTTGCGCGGGTGAAGCGGCTCACGGGCTTCCTCCTTCCTCACACCAGTAGGTGTGGTTGTCTGTGGCGTCGTAGTGATCTCCCGGGGGATCCGGGAAGTGGATGCGGCTCCGGTGAGCCAGGTATACTTTGTCCTCCCGCCAGGCGGGCAGCCAGATGGCGAGCGTGTGGACCAGGGAGTCGACGCGTGCGAGGGCGGCGGCGAGGGTGGGGAGGTCGCGCGCGGTGGCGCAGGTGTCCAGCGCGTTGTCCATGTGGGCATCACGCAGGGCGAAGGGGGCTTCATCTCCCACGGCGGAGGAGTGAAAGTAGCGCCGCGGCTGCGGCAGGGGAGTGGCAGGCACGGTGGCCCAGAAGGTGAGCTGGTGGTGGCGGGCGCGCACTTTTTGGGCGCAGAGTTGCCAGGGGAGGGGTTCCGGCACAATCTCGGCGCCGCAGGCGGCGGCGCTCCGGCAGAGGATGCCTACGAGGGTGCTTATTTTCTCAGAGGGGACATAGCAGAGCGACACGCTGAGGCGGGCGCCGCCGGGGCGGCGCAGGATGCCATCTGCCCCGGTTTCGGTGTAGCCGGCGCGGGCAAAGCAGGCGCGCGCGGCGGCGGGGTTGTAGGTGTAGGTGGGGGTGGAGACCGGGGAGAGGGCGCCATAGCCGGCGGTGAAGGTGTGCAGGGGTGCGGTTTCTCCCCGGAAGAGGGTAGCGACGGCGCGCGGCATGTCCATGGCTTGCAGCAGGCCGCGGCGCAGTTCGAGCTGCGGCAGGGTGGCGGTGTTGAGGGCGATGCCGTAGGGCGGCAGCGGGTATTCCAGGCGGAAGCTGCGCAGCCTGATGCGGCCGCTTTCGACGAGGGGATCCCCCGCCAGGCGGAGCCAGGAGGGCACGTGGCGGGTTTGCAGCACGTCCAGCTTGCCGCGCCGGAGGAATTCCCACGCTTGGGCTTCGTCTGTGAGGAAGTGGTATTCCACGCTCTCGGCATTGCAGGTGAAGCGGCGGTGGGGCAAGGACTCGGCCCACCAGTGCGGCACGTGCCGCAGCTCGACCATGCGCCCCTGCTCGATGCGGCCGATGACGTAGGCCCCGGTGGTGGGGGGGATGCGCCGGGCGTAGCGCTCGGCATAATCGGCGCCGAAGTCGGCGTAGAAGCCGGGCTCAGCGGCGTGCAGCAGCACGGCGGCGCGCAGCTCTGCCAGCGGGCCCTCGTGCCGCAGGGTGAGCGCCAGCGTGTCCTCACCCAGCACGCACAGCTCCTCTGCTTCGCGGCAGAGGGAGTCCCACGCGCCATCCTGCCCGGCACGGGCGCGCAGCCAGGCGCCCAGGGCGTAATCTGCGGCGCGCACGGGGCGGCCATTGCTGTATCTGGCGGCGGGGTGGAGGCGGAAGAAGACGGTGCGTCCGCGCACGGCCCAGGCCTGTGCGACGCCGGGGATGGGGTGTTTGGTGGCGGGGTGCTGCTGCACGAGCGGGAGTTCCACGCGCACGAAGGCGTTGGTGTGGAAGAACTGCGGCATGGGGCTGCCGAATGCCAGCCAATTGGCGGGGAATGGGCCCACGCTGCACAGGCGCACAACACCGCCTTTGCGCGCGCCGGGGCTGCCGAGCGGGGGCTCAGCGGCGCCGCTCTGCCAAGCGAGATCAGCAGGCAGAGCGTCCGCGGGAGCCCGGCGCACCCGCAGTCCCGGCAGGCGGCTGAGCTGCTGCCACATGTCCGCCGGGTAGGCGGCGGCCGGCCGTGGGGAGTCCGCCACATCTGCCGCCGGGGGGCGGGGTGGCGCGTCCGGGGCGGCGCACCACACCCCGGCTGCGACGAGGAGGAGCGGCAGCAGGATCAGGATGAGGAGGAGCCCCGGGCGGTTTTTCATCTGCTCGGTGGGAGGGTGTGGTGGATCAGAACTTGATGGTGCACCCGGCGTATACGGCCGTGCCGGGGTTCACCCATGTGCCGGAGGCATTGCCTGTCCAGTCCTCATCCAGCATGAATTTTTGGTTGGTGAGGTTTTCCACGCGCAGGTGCAGACTCAGGTGCTCATTCACCTCATAGTGGGCATACCAGCGCAGCACGAGGTAGTTGTCCAGCCCGCGGCCGGCATATCCGCGGCGCCCCACGGCGGCGGACAAGCCCACGCCTGTGGTCAGGCGGGAGATGGGGCTGGTGTGCACATCTGCCGCCCACACTTGGCGGGCGCTGCCGGGGATCTGCCGCCCCCCGTTTGTCTTGGGTTGAGTCAGGGTGTAGGCCAGTTTGTAGCCCGTGTCACCCGAGCCGGCGAATGTGCCGCGCAGCGCGAGCTCGATGCCCTGGTTGGTCCAATGGCCGGCGGCGTTGGTGTAGTCATAGCGGGAGTAATCAGCGCTCGGCAGCGCGGTGATGGCATCCTCCGTGCGCAGCCAGAAGAGGGTGGCGCTCAGGAAGTGGTCACGCGCGATTTCCTGCTCGGCGCCGGCGTCGATGCTCCAGTTGGTTTCGCAGGCGAGGCGGGGGTTGCCATAGTAGGTGGCGTAGCCGTTGTTAAAGGCGGCGGTGCTGCGCTGAAAGCTGCTCGGCGCGGCGTATCCGCGGCCCACGGAGGAGAAGACGCGCGTGCGCTCGCGGTTGAACTTGTAATTCGTCGCCGCGCGCAGGGTGAAGAGCGCATCATAGACCAAGCTTTCGTCCAAGCGCGCCGCCAGGCTGCTGGTCCAGCCATTCACCGGCTCGACACTATGCTCGGCAAAAAGGCTCAGCACGCTGTCGAGGCTGGAGTTGGAGCTCATCTTCACGCCGCTGTTCACGGTGTCAAAATCCGTGCGCGCCCAGGCCACACCGCCCGTCGTCTTGTGCGCGTCATTCCATTGGAAAGCGTGGCGCCACTCGAGCTGCACATTGCGGAGGGACTGCACATAGCCGAGACCCAGGTCCGAATCACTGCCGAAGTAGCCCGCGAGCAATGAGGTGGAGTAGCGCTCGCTGAGGTGGGATTGCAGCTTGAGGGTGGTGAGTTGGGTGCGGAAAGAGTAGCGGGTGATAGCGGAGGGGCTGACCCAGCCGAAGGACTCATAGCCCGGGCTGTAGTTGCGGTAGGAGGAATCCTCGCGCCGGTAGGTAAAGGTGAGTTGGTGGCGACTGTTGATGAATTGGTCGAGCCGGAGCGCCTCCGCCCACATCTCGTGCTTGGCGGCGTGCTTGAGATCCGGGGTGCTGCCGTCCGCAAAATGCGGATTGTTGTTGGTGCGCTCATAGGAGGATGACACGAAGAAAGCCGTGTCGTCCACCCGCCCCTGCGCGGTCACATTGCCGGTGTAGGAGTCAAAACTGCCGTACTCATTGAACAGGCTCACAGAGGGCTCACCCTTGCCCTCGGGAGTCTCCATGAACAGCACACCGGCCATGGCGCCGCTGCCATACACCGCGCCCTGCGCACCGCGCACGAGCTCCAGCGTCCCCATGCCGAACAGGGGGGCACGCGCCACGAAGTTATTGACGATGAGGCCATCTCCGCTGCTCAAGCCGCCGCCCAGGCGCATGCCGTCGATCATGGGCATGACGAGACGCTGGCTGCTCATGCCGCGGATGACGAGGTCGGACACATTGCCCCGCTGGTATTTGCCGCCGCCCGGCAGCACGTAGGCCCCCGGCACGGTGGTGAGGGCTTCCGAGAGGGAGAAGATACCCTCTTTTTTCAGCTCCTCTACGTCCAGCACGGACACGGAGACGCCGGTTTGATCATAGGGCACAGCAGCTCCCTCATGCGCGGAGACAGTGACAGGCGCGAGCTCTGTGTCCTCCGCAGCAGGGAGAGGGGTTGTCGGCGAGGGCGCCACAGCGGCGCAGGAGCTTGCCAGCGCAAGGGCAAGCACAACATGGCAGGAGCTCTCTGAGAGAGCTGATTTTTTTATCATTGTATTAACTATATGCCTATGGGGCGGTGACACGCCACCCCGAGATGAGGCGAGCTCTCAGGCTGGTCTTCCGGCTGGGTTCATGAAAGAACGACACGGTTGCGGCACAGTGGCAGAATCTCACTGCCTTTCCCACCTATTTCCTGCGGCATCGGCGCCGCCTCCCGAGAGATCTCTGCAGGCAAGGGCGCCCGCAGTTGCGGGGCTATTTAAGCATGTTTTCCGCCTGATATCAACTCTAAAAAAAGCAGATAGGGAGCAGCCGCCCGGCGCGGGATGATGAAACAACGCTTGTCAGCCCCCGCGCGGTCTGCTATACTTCGGCGCAAGATGAAACCCTTGAACAAATTGGAAGAAGCGCCAACCGCCAGCGGCAGCGTGTGGGAGATGTGGGAGCGCGATGGAGTGCTGAGCCTGCTGTGCGATGGCATCCAGGTGGCCAACTCACACGCCCGCGGTAGTGAGGAGGAGATGGCGCGCATTGCCACCTCACCTGTGGTGCGAGCAGGGAAGCCCTGTGTGATGATAGCCGGCCTGGGGCTGGGCTATGGGCTGGCGGCGGCGGCGGCGGCACTGCCCCGCGCCAAGGCGAAGTTTATCGTGGCGGAGCCTGTGGAGCAGGTGGTGGAGTGGGTGCGCAAGCATGGCGAACACGCTGAGCTGTGGGAGGACCCGCGCGTGAGTGTGGAGACGGCGGCGGCGGCAGATTTGTGCCGCAAGCGCACCGGCTCGCTGCATGCCATCATCATGCGCCACACCCACGCGCCCTGCCGCATGGATCTCGCGGATGCGCAGGCGTATTTCAACGCGCTCAAGGGCGGCAGCCTGCTGGCGGTGCTGCTGGCGCGGCCGGACAAGCGGCTGCAGGCCACACTGCAGCGCGCCGGGTTTGAGCTGAGTGTCGATGCTGTCCCCATCTCCCCCAAGGGCAAGCAGACACGCATGCATACACTCCTGCTGGCGCGCAGGGGGCGCTTCGTATCTTTTGCTGAACGACAAGCATGAACCTCTTTCGCTTTTTATCATCCCGCCGCCCCACGCTGGTGGAGCAAGACCGTATCAAGCTGTTACACTCGCTGGGTTTCAGGCGCGTGCTGGCTGTCGGCGGGCTCATCTTTTTGGCTTTTGTGGTTTATGTGGGATTCTTGCTGGCACTGCATCAGTATCTTGACCTTCAGTCGCTTAAAAAGGATATAAATCGGATAGACCAGAGACTCAACCTCATGCAGGAAGAGGAGAAGGCGGCGCACCAACGCTATCTGTGGATGACTGATCCGGAGTATTATGAGCAGACGGCGCGCGACCGCGCCAACATGGCCAAGGAGGGCGAGAAGGTGATCCGCCCCCCGGAGAAGAAGCCCACTCCTGCCGAGCCTCCGGCCAACAACAAGCGCAACTAACGGCAGCGCCCGGGGGAGCGGCTCAGCTTGTGCGCCCCTCCCCCCGCGGGCGGGGCGCAAAAAAGCAGCGGCTCAAGAGAGGTCGTATTCGCCGTATTCTTTCAGGATGGCTTCCACGCGTGCCACATCTTCCGGCGAGTCGACACCGCTGGTCGTCTTACGGCCGCGGTAACCGGTCTCCACCATTTTGATTTTGAGGCCATTGTAGAGGAAGCGCATCTGCTCCAAGCCCTCGACACAGCCCCGCTCATAGTCAGATTCCGGGAGGCGGAAGTACTCCTCAAGCGCATGGCAGGTGTAGGCATAGAGCCCCACGTGGCGGCGCACGGGGCTTTTCTCCAGCAGCTCGCGCGCTTTCTCGGGCTTGCGGATCGCGGGGATGATGTTCTTGGAGAATGCAAGGGCGTAGCCCGCCTGATCCAGCAGCACGGTGGTGCCGCTGAAGGGAGTCGACTGCTTGGCCTGCACGAGGCGGTCATACTCACTCCAATCCAAGTGGATACAGGGAGTGAACACATCTGCCGGCGTGGATTTCCAGGCGTCGATGAGCTCTTGAATAACCCAGGGCGGGCAGAGGGGGTTGTCCCCTTGGAGGTTGATGATGAAATCCGGCCGGGACTCCTGGCGGCACACGGCATCCCAGCAGCGCTCGGTGCCGCTGCGGCAGGTCTCGGCCGTCATGACCACCGGCACCCCCGCGCCCTCGCAAAAGGAGACAATGCGGGCGTCATCCGTGGCCACCACATAGCGGCAGTTCTCATTGTGGCGGCAGATGGAGGCGGCGATGTCTGCCACGCGGCGGATCATCTCCACCCCGGCGATCTTGACAAGCGGTTTGCCGGGAAGGCGGGTCGAGGCATAGCGGGCAGGAATGACGATGAGGATGGAGGGAGACATGGGGGGGGAGCGTAGGGGGTTGACGGGGGGTATCGTAGCGCATTTGGGCGGCTTTGCCAAGACAAAAGGGCTCAGGGCGCCTCAAGCCGCAGCACCACCTCCCCTGCCCCCAGCGCCTGCTGCAGCTCCCGGGGGGCTTTGAGCCGCCCCACGGGGGTGTAGCGATATGGGGTGGAGAAATCCTTGTAAAACAGCACAAGGCAGGTGGGGGTATACAGCATGAGATCCCCCGCGTGCACCCGGCCTACCGCCCGCGGGGCGGTGGGCAAGGCGGCGGGCAGATCCCCGTACTTTTCATTGGCATTCAGGTCTGAGGCATGCAGAGTGAGCGGCAGCTGCTTCACCAGCTCGCGCGCGGCGGCGGTGTCGGCCAGCTCCACTTCATACGCATGCGTGTCCCACTTGATCACGATGACAGGCGGCATGGCGAGTGAGGAGGGCTGAGTGAGAAAAAAAGCGGACAGGAGGCAGAGGAGGCAGCGCATTACTTCGCATCGCGGCTGAGGACCTTGCGCAGGATGGGAAGCGCCTTGAGCAGCAGGGCGCGCGGGCAGGCCAGATTGATGCGGATAAAGCGGCGCCCGGCCTCGCCGTACATGCTGCCGGGGTTCACCATGAGCTTTTCTTCCAGCAAGCGGCGGGCCACTTCATCGCCATCCATCCCGGAGGGGGTGCAATCCAGCCACTCCAGGTACGAGGCCTCGCGGGCCACCAGGTGGTACTCCGGCAGGTGCTCGGCGCAGTAGGCGCGCAGCACGGCATCATTCTCCGCCAGGTAGGCATTGAGGGCATTCAGCCAGGGCTCACCCTCGGTATACGCCGCGATGAGCGCCGGCACGGCAAAGGCATTCACATCACACACTTCATTCACATTGAGCGCCTTGTTGATCAACGCCAGGCGTTCTTGGTCAGCGCAGACAATGTTGGCCACCTGCAGGCCGGCAAAGTTGAATGTCTTGGAGGGGGAAATGCAGGTGATGGAGTTGCGCAGCGCGCGCTCAGAGAGAGAGGCAAAGGGAGTGTAGCGGAAGCCGGGGGCGGCAAACTCGCAGTGAATCTCATCGGACACCACCAGCACGCCATGCTCGGCGCAGATGCTTTCCAGGCGGCTCAGCTCCTCCGGCAGCCACACGCGGCCGGCGGGGTTGTGCGGGTTGCAGAGGATCATGAGCTTCACCGCCGGGTCAGACGCAACGGCCTCAAACGCTGCGAAGTCGATGCTGTAGCGTCCGTGCTCATACAGCAGCGGAGCCTCCTGCAGCAGGCAGCCGCTGTTGCGCACGCAGGAGAAGAAGCAGTTGTAGACAGGCGGCTGCACCAGCACCTTGTCCCCGGGCTGAGTGAGCGCCTGCACCACAGCGGCCAGCGCCGGCACCACACCGGTGGTGTAGGTCATCCACTCGCGCTTGATCTGCCAGCCATGCCGGCGGCCGAACCAATCTATCGTCGCCTGGTAAAACTCTGCGGGAACCTTGGTGTAGCCGAAGATGCCGTGATCCAGCCGGCGCTGCAGCGCAGCATGAATCTCCGGCGCGAGCCGGAAGTCCATATCTGCCACCCACATGGGCAGCACATCATCGGTGGCGGGGGTGTCCCACTTGTATGAGCAGGTGCCGCGGCGGGGAATAATGGTATCGAAATCGTAGGTCATAGCTTTATAGGAAGAGTGAAAATTTGGGGTAGGAGGGGATCACGCACGGCGCACGATGCTGCAGGCGCCGGGAGCCGGGCAGTATTCATTGATGATGACATCCCCGATCTCATCTGCCACGATGCGGCCACCGGCGGGGTTTTTGATGCTGTGTACCCTGCCCTTGAGCTCAGCCTGCACGTCGGAATACTCAAACGCCAGGTCGCAATCATCGGCAAAGGTGCAGTTCTCCAGCACGAGATGGTGCGCATAGCACAGCGGCTGCGTGCCGGCAATGCGGCAATTCACCAAGCGCAGGTTCTTGGAGTGCCAGCCCAGGTACTCACCATCCAGCACAGAGTTGTACACCGTCACATTCTCCGTATTCCAAAACGCATCCTTTGAGTGCAGCACAGAGTCGTGCACCTCCACATTGCGGCAATATTGGAACGAGTAGTTGCCGTGGAGCGTGAGGCGCGTCACGTGCAGCTCCTCCGAATCCTTGAACAGGTAGTCCCCTTGCGAGATCTCCACCTCATTCAGCCGCACCCGGCGGCAGTGCCACAGCGTTTCGAGCGCGTGGGGCATGCGCACGCGCTCCACCACCAGCCCATCCATATCGCGGAACATCTTGGGGGCCTCCACCAGCGTGTCGGTCATGGTGAGGCGCCGGCTGTACCAGATGGCAGCGCGCCCCCCCTCGTGGAACACACAATGCCGGATCAAGCAGTCATCATTGTGCCAGAACGGGTATTTGCCGTTGAACTCAGAGTGCTCCACCTCGAGGCGCGCGCACTGCTTGAACGAGGACTCCCCGGGCAGGATGGACACGCGCTCCACCCGTGCATCACAAAGGCCGAAAAACGGGCGCTCACCACCCACCTGCATGTCTTGTACTAGTTGCTTATCCTTCATTGTATATACCTTTATTGACTCGATAGCGGTTCACCATAAACAGGCTCAGCAGAATCACGGCCAAGCCGACCCATTGGTAAAAAGAGATTTCCTCATGCCCGAGACACACCCCCAGCACGATGGCGATGAACGGGTTGGCATATGCATGGGTGCCCACCTCCGTGGCGGGCCGTATCTTGAGCAGCCACACATAGCTCGAATACGCCATGACTGAGCCGAATACGACCAGATATGCCAGCGCGCCCCAGGCGCCGGGCGAGATGCCCGACCACTCCACCTGCTGCAGCTCGCCGCTGCCGAGTGCGCAAAGCCAGAACAACACAGCCGCCGCCAGCATCTGCCACGCGGTCCCGCTCCAGGCGTTTACCGACTCATAGGACGAGGCTTTGTATTTGCTGATCAGCGAGCCCAGCGCCCAGCAGAGCGCGCCGCCAAGGAAGATCAGGATGCCCTGTGCGGCGGCCTCCCCCTGCTCCGCAAGGTGTCCGCTATACAGCAGCACCACGCCGCCCATGCCGCCCAACACGCCGGCGATGACCGCCGGGCTGCGCAGGTTGTACCTCCACATGGGCGCATCCAGCAGGGTGATCCAGATGAGGGTGGAGGCGGCCAGCACGGCCACTAAGCTGCTGGTGATGAAACGCAGCGCCAGCATGATGGCCAGCATATCGGTGAACAACAGCAGCAGCCCGCACAGCGCGGAAAAGCCCACCAGCCGCCGCTGAAACACGCGCTCTCCGCTCCACCACGCCAGCCCCAGCATGAACAGGCCGGCCAGGCTAAAGCGCAGCGCCCCCAGCACATAGGGCGGCATCCCCTCCGCGGCTTCGCCTATGACATAATACGTAGAGCCCCACACGACATATATCATGAAATACGCCGTGAGCACAGCCGGCTTCGATGGACTGGTGGTAAATGTGGGCATCCTGACACCTGATACGCGGCCGCATCTTAGCATATAATTTCCTGTTTGGCAACCCCTTGAACAAGCCTTTCCTCTGCGCAGCTACGCACTTGACTCAGGCAGAGAATTTGCTAAACTCCGCTTGTCATGATCACGCGCTCCCGCCTCCTCATCTTCCTCATCACCGCCTTTGTCGCCGGCATCTCCGCGTGGCTGCTGCTGCGCGGGCCGGGGGATCCGCGCGAGCTCGTGCTCGGCGATTGGAAAGAGCACTCCGGCCAGATGCGGGTGGAGGTGACTCCGGATGCCGCCTCCGCGCGCGGCATGATACGCGGCGAGCTGTCATACGAGTGGCTGGACTCACGGCATGAGCCCTACCGCCTTCTCCTCCGCTATAAGAAGACATCCTATGAGGCGCTTATCCACTTCCCGGACAAAAACACGGCCGTGGTGGAGCCGCTGATCTGGAGCCGGCTCTCGGAGGAGGAGCAAAAAGTCATCAGCGATCTCAACCGCCGGCACAACCGCCCGGCCCAGGAGCTGCGCTTTCTCTTTCACCGCATGCAGAGCCCCCGCTGATTCCGCGCCCTCCCCCGGCAGGCAGACGCCGTGCAGTGCAAGCGGCATTTTTGAACAAAACAGCTAGCAGACGTGTCAGATTAGTGATGAAATGGTATCACCGGGCGTTGGCGCATCCGTGGCACAGGGAGCTGTGGTTCCCTGCGGTGGCGGGGATGGCGGCGCATGCGATCATGTTTTTTCTGGGAGGCCTGGCGCTGACACCACCGGTGGCGCCACGCCACTCGGATCTATTCTGCTCTGTGGTCAATTTCTTTTTCCTCCTTTTGGGGCCGGGGCTACTGCTGGGCGGCGTGGCGGCCTATGTGTGGGGAGCCGTGCTCTGCACCCGGGCGCTCCTCGCGCGAGACAAGGCGCAGCGCTGGCAAGCCCGCATAGGAGCTCTCCTCTCATGGAGCGGCGTGGTGTTTACTCTCTGGGTGACTGTATTTCTTGTGATAAACCTCATTCTATATTGGTGATGACTCGCTTTTTTATCCTCCTTGCAGCGGCTTTCCTCCCCCTTTTGTGCACCTGCAGCCGCGGAGAAAAAACATGGTGCGGTGTGCAGGCGTATCCGCGTGTCCGGCCGGAGAGCGCGCTCGACCCGCACGCGATGAAGACGCCCCGGAAACACCCGGAGACGTTTTTTATATCGACCGCGGATCCCTCCATCCGCATCTGCACCCAGGCGGCGCCGGGGGAGGTGGAGCTGCGGGTGCGCCGCCGCGATGGGCAGGAGCAGCGCCTCTTGCTCAACCCGGGCGAGGCTAAGCCCCCTATGGCTTGCGTGACGGCGCAGGGCTGTGTTTCCACCCTCGCGGCAGAGGAGAAGCCGGCGGCAGACTGGATTCTTCTCGTGGTGCCGGAAGCTGAGCGCTGCTACATGATCTGGAATCCCGCCACCGGCGGCGTCAACCGCCGATTCGAGCCCACCGGCCCCGCTACCTCGCCCATCTACGCCCACTTCACCCTCACCCAAAACCCCCGGGGCTACTTCATCTTCCACGAGCAATGAGGGGAGCCGAATTTGCCCATCGCCGCACCGAAGCCGGCGCCACCATGGCAAATGCCGCTTGACCTGCACCGGCCGGGAGGGTATGATGCGTGGCATGATTCATTGCCCGAGTTTGTATCGCTATACCCGCCGCGAGAGCCGCGAGGTCATCATCGGCAACACCGCGGTGGGCGGCGCCAACCCCATCCGCGTGCAGTCCATGCTCACCCATGACACGCTCGACACCCGCGGCTGTGTTCAGGAAGCGCTTGCCCTGGCGGAGGCCGGGTGTGAGATCATCCGCCTCACGGCGCAAACGAAGGTCTACGCAGCCAACCTGGAGCACATCTCCCGCGAGCTCCGCGCCGCCGGGTGCCGAGTCCCCCTGGTGGCAGATATTCACTTCAAGCCGGATGCCGCTATGGAAGCGGCCAAATGGGTGGAAAAAATCCGCATCAACCCCGGCAATTTCGTGGATAAGCGCAAGTTTGTCGAGCGCGATTACACCGATGCGGAATATGAGGAGGAGCTCGAGCGCCTCCGCACGGCGTTCACTCCGCTGGTGCTCTTTTGCAAGGAGCACGGGCGCGCCATGCGCCTGGGTGCCAACCACGGCTCGCTGTCCGACCGCATTTTGAACCGCTATGGCGACACCCCGGAGGGCATGGTGGAGAGTGCGCTGGAGTTTGCCCGCGTGGCGCGTGAGCTGGATTACCACCAGTTAGTCTTCTCCATGAAAGCCTCCAATGTGAAGGTGATGATCCACGCCTACCGCCTGCTGGTCAAGCGGCTGGCCGAGCTGGGGCCGGATTGGAATTACCCGATTCACCTGGGGGTCACCGAGGCGGGTGAGGGCGAGGATGCGCGCATCAAGAGCGCCATGGGGATCGGCTCTCTGCTGGCAGACGGCATCGGCGACACGCTGCGGGTCTCACTCACGGAGGATGCCGTGCACGAGGTGGAGCCCGGTTATGAGCTTGCGCGCGCCTACAGCACGCAGCCGCCGGCAGCCCCTCTGCCCGAGCCGGAGCCCGCAGCGGCGTTTGATCCCTTTGTCTACCGCCGCCGTGAGTCAGAGCCGCTGAGCATAGGCGGCGTGCGCGTGGGGGGGAGCGAGCCGGTGCGCGTGGTGCTGCCGCGCGCGGTCTGCGAGGCGCTGGCCGGTGAACCCCTCGGCGAGATGGCGCCGGAGCTTGTCTACGAGGAGAGCGGAGTCACGGAGATCGACCCCCGCGACCCGGCGCAGGTGCAGGCTCTGCAGGAGGCGCCGGCCTGCCTTGTGGCGGTGGCGGATGGGGTGGATATGCCCCTGCCGCAGGCCTACCGCCTGTTGGCGGCGCAGCTGCCGGCGCGCCACAGTATCATGCTCAAGGACACCCTCGGCGGCGCGGAAGCCCTCACCGCCCCCATGGCCGCAGGCGTGCACACCGGCAGCCTTCTTTGCGATGGCATCGGCCACGCGCTGCTCATCCGCCTGGAGACCTCCCCCCGCGCCGCCGTGCAGCTGGCCTACAATGCCCTGCAAGCCGCCGGCGTGCGCCTGTGGAAGACGGAATATGTGTCCTGCCCCTCCTGCGGCCGCACGCTCTACAACATTCAGGAAGCCGCCGCGCGCATCCGCCGCGCCACCGGCCACCTCAAGGGGGTCAAGATCGCCATCATGGGCTGCATCGTGAACGGCCCGGGTGAAATGAGCGATGCGGATTTCGGCTATGTGGGCGGCGCCCCGGGCAAGATCAACCTCTATGTCGGCCACACCCCGGTGGAGCTCAATATCCCGCAGGAGCATGCGGTGGAGAGACTCATCGAGCTCATCAAATCCCACGGCCGGTGGGTCGAGCCCTGAGAGCCACCCACCCCTCTGAGGAGCCGCCGCCGGGGAGTCCCCGGCCTTGACCCGGCCTGCGAGAGATGGTATATAAAAATGCATATGATGATCGACAATACACAGATAAGCAAGATACTCGAGCCGCTGCAAGAGGTGGGAATCATCTCCCACTTCCGGCCGGATGGCGATGCCACCGGCTCCACGCTGGCGCTGGGGCTGGCGCTCCGCGAGATGGGCAAGCGGGTGCACATGTGGAATGAGGACGGCGTGCCGGCGCGCTTTGCGTTCCTGACCGGGGCGGCAGATATCTCGCGCACGCCGGCCACATGCCCGGAGGGGGTGCAGGCTCTTATCTGCGTGGACACGGGAGCCCCCAAGCGCCTGGGGGAAGCCGGCATGGAGCTGCTGCGCCAGGCGCCCCTCTCTCTCAATATTGACCACCACGAGACCAACACCTGCTACGCGGTTCACAATGCCGTGGACGGCGAGGCGGCGGCCTGCGGCTGCGTGATCTACCGCTTGCTGAGCGACTGGGGGCGGCCGATCTCACGCCCGGTGGCAGAGGCGCTCTACACGGCCATCAGCACTGATACGGGCTCCTTCCAATATGCCTCGACCACGCCGGAAGTGATGCGCCAGGCCGCAGCGCTCATCGAAGCCGGGGTGGATGTGGGAGATATCAACCGCCGCCTCTACCAGGAAGCCCCACTGGCGGCGTTCATCATCCAGCGGGAGGTGCTCAACTCCATGGTCGTGGAAGAGGGCGGCAGCATCGCCCACTATTCCATGCCGGCCGGGAAGAAAGAGCAACTCGGCATCAGCCTCGAGGACACCAAGGACCTGGTGGATATCATCCGCGTGCTGGCAGGGGTGAAAGTGGCCATCATCTTCGAGGACATGGAAAACGGCCTCATCCGCATGTCGCTGCGCTCGAAAGACCCGCGCATCAACGTCGCCAAGATCGCCGGCCTCTTCGGCGGCGGCGGGCACGCCATGGCCGCCGGCATCCGCATGCGCGGAGAGCTCGCCGCCTGCCGTGACAAAGTATTGCAAGCCATCCGCGCCGCCGTGCGCTCCCTTTCATGACCCCCCCAGCCCTCCCCGACCCGCCCAGCGGCGTGCTGCTGGTTGACAAGGATCCCGGCTTCACCTCGCACAATGCCGTGGCGCTCTGCCGGCGCATTCTCGGCACCAAAAAAGTGGGGCACTGCGGCACGCTCGACCCCATGGCCACCGGCATGCTCATCGTCGTGGTGGGCAAGGCCACGCGCCTGCAGGACCGCCTCATGTGCGAGGACAAGGTCTACACCGCCACCATGAAGCTCGGCATCGAAACCAACAGCCAGGATGCCGATGGTGAAGTGGTGGCAGAGCGCCCCACTGACGCCCTCACAGAGGAGGCCGTGCGCCGCGCGTTTCAGCATTTCCACACGGAGTTCGACCAGGTGCCGCCCATGTACTCGGCCGTCAAAATCAATGGTGTCCCCTGCTACAAACTCGCCCGCAAAGGACAGGAAGTAGAGCGCAAGGCGCGGCGCGTGCGCGTGCTGGATTACAGCATCAGCCGCATCGACCTCGAGCGCGCGGAGGTGGACTTCTGCGTACACTGCACCAAGGGCTTTTACGTGCGCACCTATGCTCATGACATCGGCCGGTTCCTCGGCTGCGGCGCCCACCTCACCGCCCTGCGGCGCGTGCGCTCCGGGCATTTTGACATCTCACAAGCGGTCGATGTGCCCACGCTGAAAACCGCCGGCCGAGAGGAGCTCGCCGCCCGCCTGATCCCCATAGATCAAATCCTTGCCCACGATGCAGATCCACCTCAGCCTTGAGAGCCTGCGCCATGAGCCGCGCCCCATCCACTGGGCCATGGGCTTTTTCGACGGCGTGCACACCGGCCACCGCCGCGTGATGCACAGCGCCACCACCCCCGGCGCCCTGCGCGGCGTGCTCACCTTTGCCCGGCACCCGCTGGCTCTGCTCTGCCCGGAGAAGCAGCCCCTCCTGCTCACGCCGGATGCCGAGTACAAGGCAGAGCTCATCGCCCGCGAGGGCGGGGCAGACCTGCTGCTGCGCCTGCCGTTCACGCCGGAGCTCGCCGCCCTGAGTCCCGAGTCCTTTTTGGATGCGCTGGCGGGGGTGTGCCGCATCGCCGGCATCTCCGTGGGCGCCAACTGGCGCTTCGGCAGCGGCGGCAGCGGCACCCCTGAGCTCCTGCAGCGCGAGGGGCGGAAGCGCGGCTTCCGGGTCTGCGTGAATCCCCTTTCCTCAGCCGGCGGAGAATGCGTGAGCTCCAGCCGCATCCGCGCCGCGCTGGCAGCAGGCGCGCTGAGCGAGGTCGCAGCCATGCTCGGCCGCCGCTTCTGCGCCGTCGGCCAAGTGCAGCACGGCCAGCACCTGGCGCGCCGCCTCGGCTTCCCCACGGCCAACCTGCGCCTCCCCGCCCAGGCCGCCCTGCCGCCCTTTGGAGTCTACCGCGTGCTGTGCCACACCGGCAGCGGCAGCTACCCCGGACTCGCCAACCTCGGCCTGCGCCCCACCATCCACGAAGCCACCAAAGCCCCCGGCCTGGAAACCCACCTCCCCGGCCATGAGCTTGATCTCTACGGCCAGCGCATCGCGGTGGAGTTCATCGACTTCATGCGCCCGGAGCGCGCTTTTGCCTCGCTGGAGGAACTCCAAGCCCAAGTGCAGCGTGATCTCGCCGCTTTTGCCTCCGCTCAGCAGGCTTGGCACCCTGCCCCTTGAGCCATGGAGGAGAAGGCAATAAGCACATCCGCCCTACCTGATAACAACCTACCACAGTTATTTTTTCCAAAAAAGACTCATAATTTTCATTTTAGACTTGATTTTGGAGAAAAATTCCGTAGAATGGTGTCCGCCCTCCGCCCTACTACTGGCCGGAGAAAATCAAAACAAACCAAGTAAGATAATTATGAAGACCATCTCCGTTCTCGCTCTTACAGCTGTGGCCGTTCTGGCTAGCTGCCAGCAGCAGCAGCAGCAGCAGAATCAGCCTGTTGAGGCGCCTCAGCCGGTTCAGCCTGTTGGCAAGTAAGAGTTTGTCAGGAGAGGGCAGCAACGCTGCTCCTTTCCTAACGACAATTCACAAGCGCGTCGAAGCTCTGGTTTCGGCGCGCTTTCTTTGTACCCGGTGCAGTTTGAGCCCGGGCCCCCTCTCTTCCTGAGCCAAATGGGCGCAGGAAATAAAAAAAATGAAATTAAGAGTTGACAATCGAAGTGTATTGAGGTGTACTAAGGGTGTAGCCATGTGCACGAAAGTAGATGTCAGATGAACTCATAGTGTTGTTCACAGGCAATGTGACCCATAAGCTGGACCCCAAGAGCCGAGTCGCCATACCGGCCAACTGGAAAGCGGCCCAGCGCGAGGGGCTTGTGCTCATTGAGGCCAGTAGTGAGAACTACAGGATACTCAAATGCTACACGCGACAAAGCTTTGCGGATATGATCAAAAACGTGCGCACGCGGGCAGAGGCGGATGGCATCGCCCCCGGTGTGGTGGATCAATACGTAGGGCGCATCACAGGGTGCTGCTTTGAGGCAGAGGTGAGCAGCCAGGGCAAGCTGCTGATTCCCAAGCCTCAGCGAGAGCGACTCAAGCTCATCGACACGGCCACCATCGTGGGGCGTGGCAGCTACTTTGAAATATGGGCCCCGGCAGACTTCGAAGCTCTGCACACGGCAGATGCCCTCAGCAAACTCTCTCTCGACCAAATCTTCCACATCCTTTCATGAGCACAGCAGCAGCGGAATTCTGGATTTCGCCGCATACCCCTGGTGGCAGCACCTGCTACCGCGTGGTGTGCTGGCTGCGCTGTGCCTTGCCGGAGGAGGAACTCCACGCGTGGAAAGCGGGCAAAGCCGAGCTGCTGCAGCGCATGAGCGAGGCCGGAACGCGCGGTTCAAAAGGAGCGCTCAACTCGCTGAGTTCCTCCCTTAAAGCACTGAATAGCAACTTGATAGACAAAGCATTGCAATTTTGCACGCGCGCGGAGCATGCGCTTACGCGCGTGCGTGCTCTGCGCGCCGGCCTGCGCAGCGACTCCGGGGTGCTGGGCTACTGCCTCAGCGAGGCCGCGCTGCAGGTGTGGCTGGAGCCCACGGCGGAAAACGGCGTGGAGGAGCACCTGACCCGCTGGCAAGCCGCCGCGCCGGAAGCGGACTGGAGCCCCGAGCGCCTGATCGAGGCGCTCAGCCCGGCAGAGGCGTATGAGTGGCAGGAGACCTGCCGCGCCCAAGGGCTGGCAGATGATGCGGAGGAGGCAGCGGAAGAAGCAGCGCCGGCAGCCCCATTTCGGCATGTCACGGTGCTGGCTCAGGAGGCAGTGGAAGCCCTGCTGCCGGCTGAGGGCAAAGTGCTGGTGGATGCCACACTGGGCGGAGGCGGGCACACGGAGCTCATGCTCCGCGCCGGGGCCACAGTGTGGGGCATTGACCAGGATCCCGCCGCGCGCCGGGCGGCCAAGGAGCGCTTGGCGCCCTATGCTGACCGCCTGCATATCCTGGCCGGGAATTTCCGGGACACCGCCGACATGCTGCGCCGCAACGGCGTGGCTGAGGTGGATGGTCTGCTGGCCGACATCGGCATCTCCTCTCCTCAGGTTGATGCTGCCGAGCGCGGTTTTTCCTTCATGGCAGACGGCCCGCTGGATATGCGCATGAACCCCTCTGCCCCGCGCAGCGCTGCCGATATTGTGAACACCGCCGGCGAGGAAGAGCTGGCGGACATCCTGTGGCAATATGGTGAGGAACGCGCCTCACGAGCCATAGCGCGCCGCATTGTGCAGCAGCGCGCCAAGGCCCCCATCACCACCACGCTGCAACTCGCAGAGCTGATCGGCAGCGTGCTGCCGCGCAAGGGCAAACAGCACCCCGCCACTCGCAGTTTCCAAGCGCTGCGCATCGCGGTGAATGATGAACTGGGCGCGCTGGATGCTCTGCTGGAAAGCGGCATCAGCCTGCTCAAGAGTGGCGGCCGGCTGGCCATCATCACCTTTCACAGCCTCGAGGACCGCGCCGTCAAGCGCTGCTTCGAGAAGCTCACCCGCCCGGAAATCGACCGCCCGGAGTGGCCGGCACCGCGCCCCAACCCGGATTACACCGCCCGACTCATCACCCGCAAACCTATCACCCCCGGAGGGGATGAGCTCTCGGCCAACCCGCGAGCTCGCAGCGCCAAACTGCGCATCATCGAAAAAATATAACCCCTCATCATGGCCTTTTTTTCCATAGACGAAGCACGCTACCCCGGACGAGTCCGCATACGCACTCTCATCTGGATGGCGATTTTTGTCATCTTAACCGCCGGCATCGGCGTGTGCTACGTCTGCCTCAAGCATGAGCAAGTCGCCATGCGCACCGAGCTCGAGAAAAAGCGCCTCAGAATCAGACAGTGCAAAAACAATATCGCTGAATACAACTCTAAGACAGATGCCCTCACCAACAGCTGGTCCATGCGCGGCCGGCTCTCTCAAGCGGGCTCTGAGCTGCGTGATATCCTTCCCGGCCAAATCGAAACCGCCCAATCCTACGACCACACCACCACGATCCGCACCACCGCCAGCCGCTGATAAACCATTCTTCCTCCACCCCCTCTATCCCCCCACCCCGCACCTATGGACAAAAAGACGATCATCCCGTTTACTAATAGATGCGTGGCTCTCTGTGTGCTTGTGTTTATCATTTCCGGCATCATCGCGCACCGCTTGGTAGAGTTGCAGCTGGTGGACTCCAGCAATTACGGACGCATCGCCGCGAGTGAGCTTATCGAAAAAGAGACCATCCCGGCGCAGCGCGGCATTATCATGGATCGTAACCATATGATCCTCACCAGCAACACCCCCCATGCGGAGCTGGTGGCCGACCGCTACCACCTGCGCGAGATTACTTCCGTGGTGAATGGCTTGGCGTACAACCAAGTCAGCAACTCAGCCGAGTGGCAGAAGGCGGATAAAGAGGAGACGCGAAGCAAGATGCTGCAGCGCATGAGAACCGAGCTTTTGCACAATGCCCGGCGCCGCCTCTCCACGCAGGAGAAAGCAGAGCTGCGCCTCCGGGCCGGCGCCTCCGATGCGAGCAAGAATCAAAAGCTTGAGTATGATCCCGAGGTGTGCAACTATTATTACCAGCGGCATGACCTGCTCGTGGCAGAAATCCTCTACCCCTTCCTCTGCAACCAGCAGGATGTGCAGGAAGACGGCAAGGAGAATACGCCCAAGCGCTACCTCACTCGCGAGGATATCATCAACAAAATTGCTCAGCCGGAGACAGAGGAGTTCAACCGCCAGGCGCTCGCCTCCGGCGAGAAGCCCCGCTCTTTCCGCAACAGGATCATCCTCGCCAAGAATCTCCCCCTCGATACGGCTGAGAAGATCAAGGACGCGCTGGCGCAGGCACACGTGCGCGGGATCATGGTGGAGTCCAACGCGCGCCGCTCCTATGTGCACCCGGAGATGCTCTGCCACGTGCTCGGCTACGTGAATTACGAAAACAAGGGTGAGAGCGGTGTGGAATCCATTTACCAAGGCTACTTGGCAGGTCAGAACGGCAAGCGTGTCTACCGCCGCAATGCCCGCGGCCAGGTGCTGCCGAATGAGGAGGACCGCTACATTCCCCCCGTAGATGGGCTCAACCTGCGTCTCACGATCGACATGCGCCTGCAAGAGATCTGCGAGCAGGAGCTCGACCGCGGCATGAACATCTACCACGCGAAAAAAGGCTGCATGATTGTGGTGGATCCCAAGACGGGTGACATCCTCGCCATGGTGAGTCGCCCGGCGTTCAACCTGAACACGAAAGAGATCATCACCCACGAGGGCGCTTTCCGCCGCGGCGTCCTGAAGGACAGCAGTGGCAAACCTGTCACGGGTGATTTTAATTTCGCCACCCAGACACTCTATGAGCCGGGCTCCACATTCAAGGTGGTCGGGGTGACTGCTGCGCTCGAAGAGAGTAAAGTGAGGGGTAAAGACTCCCTGAACATGAACCTCAACACGGTCGTGTCCTGCGATCCTTTCACCGTGAGCGGCCCGAAAGAAATGATTACCGATGGGAGTGGCGTCAATTACGGGAATCTCCCCATGTACGCAGTGCTCAAAAAATCCAGCAACCCCGGCACGGCGCGCATTGCCTTGAAGGTCAAGTGGCATAGATTCAAGAAATACATTGATCTCTACGGCCTCAGCCAGCCGGCAGACATCTCCTTGCCCAAGGCCGCCAGATGCTTATTGGCAGATGGCTCCAGGGATGTCAACCTCACGCGTATTTCCTACGGATACTCCGTGTCGGTGACACCGCTGCACATGGCCATGGTCTACGCGACCATCGCCAACAATGGTGTGCGCATGAAGCCGCGGATCATCGCCGAGATCACCACCCCGGATGGCTCGGTGTATGATGCCTGCCCCCCGATGGCGGCAGAACGAGTGATGAGCCCCGCCACGGCGGAGGAACTGCGCAAAGCACTGTGGACCGTCACAGAAACAAACGCCGCTCCCAACGGCTCAAATGACGGCCGCGCGGGCACAGGCAGGCAGGGCGCCATCCCCGGCTTCCGCATCGGCGGCAAGACGGGCACGGCCCGAAAGGCGCAGAGAGGCGGCTACAAAAAAGCCTACAGGGTATCGTTTGCCGCGATCCTGCCGGTTGATAACCCGCAGCTTGTGGTGATGACGGTCATTGATGAGCCCAGCCCCCTGGTCGGCAGCATAGCCGGCGGCACAGTGGCGGCGCCGATCTTCCGCAACGCGGCGGAGCGCTTTATTGATGTGCTGAATATACAGCCCAACAATCCTGAAGCCTACGCGAAACACCGCAGCGCCCAAAAGACCCCCTAATCCTCTCCCCCCCCTTAGACCTGAATCCCATGATGAACAACAAACAACTCTTTTCCGTCCTGCCCGACGCCAAAATCAGCGGACAGCTGCGCAGAAGCATTGGTCTGCTGACTGATGACAGCCGGCAAGTAGTGCCGGGTAGCTGCTACATTGCGGTGAAAGGCACACAATTTGACGGGCACACGGCCATCCGCCAAGCGATAGCGGATGGAGCGGTAGCCATTGTGGCGGAAACACCCTGCCCCGCCAAGGCAGCGGCCAAGGGGATCTACTGGGTGCAGGTCGAGAACTCACGTGAGGCCTGCGGGCGGCTCATGAGCGCGTGGTACGGCTTCCCGTGCCACCAGCTCGTCATGCTGGGAGTCACCGGCACCAACGGCAAGACCACCATCAGCTACCTGCTCCACCACATCCTGCGCAACACCTGGCACAAGGCAGGGCTCATCGGCACGATTCTCTACGACAACGGCGCCACCCGCACCCCCTCGCACAACACGACTCCCGGCAGCGCTGAGCTGCAGCGCATGCTGGCCGACATGGTGCGCAACGGCTGCCGCGCCGTGGCCATGGAGGTGTCCTCACACGCGCTGGAGCAGCGCCGCACCGCCGGGGTTGATTTCCGCATCGGCATCTTCACTAATCTCACGCAGGACCACCTGGACTACCACGGGGATATGGAGTCCTACTACCTGGCGAAGAAAAAACTCTTTGTGCAGATGGCCGAGAGCGGCGACCACAAGGCCGTGGCGGTGATCAATGTGGATGATGCCTACGGGCGCCGCCTGGCGGAGGAGATGCGCCCGCTCATGAAAGTGCGCACCTTCGGCGAAGCGGCTGATGCCGACTATCGCATCAGCCCGCGTCTCATCACCCTCAAGGGCTGCCAGTATGAGCTCACCCACGCCAACAAGAATTACCTGGTGCGCATCCCGCTCATCGGCGCCTTCAATATCTCCAACAGCCTGGCCGCCCTCGTGGGCGCCGCTGCCGCCGGAGTCAACCTGCGAGATGCCATCAGCAGCTTGGCCCAGGCGCCTCAAGTACCGGGGCGCATGGAGCAGGTGAGCACCGGCACGGCCGCGCAGTGCTTTGTGGACTACGCGCACACGCCCGATGCGCTTGAGAATGTGTGCAGCACGCTGCGTTCCCTCTGCCGCCAGGGGCGCCTCATCGTGGTGTTTGGTTGCGGCGGCGACCGCGACCGCACCAAGCGCCCGCTCATGGGGGAGGCCGCCGCGCGCTATGGGGATGTCTGCATCGTGACCAGTGACAACCCGCGCAGTGAGTCGCCGGAGAGCATCATCGACGAGATCATGCCCGGCATACCGGCTAACAAGCAGCGCCGCATCACCCACCGCGCAGAGGCCATCCGCGCGGCGCTGGATATGGCGCGCGCGGGAGATGTGGTGCTCATTGCCGGCAAGGGGCATGAGGATTACCAGATCATCGGCGCCAAGACCTACCGCTTCTCCGATGCGGAGGAGGTGCGCCAGTATCGCCTGCAGCGCGAGGCGCAGATCACCCGCGAAAAAGCAGCTGAAAAGGAGTCTGACAAATATAGAAAATGACCACGCTCGATCTTCAGTACCTGGTGGAAGCTACAGGCGGCCGGCTTGTGGCAGAGGGGCTGCGCACCCTCTGCGCCGGAGTCACGACAGATAGCCGCGCCGTGCGCGCCGGCTGTGTCTTCTTTGCTCTGACCGGGGAGAAGTTCGATGGCAACACCTTCGCCGCAGCAGCCTCACAGGAGGCAGCCGCCGTGGTGGTGAGCCGTGAGGTGAGCGGCATTCACCCCGCGTGCAGCATCATCCGCGTGCCCGACACGCTGGCCGCCCTGCAGCAGCTCGCCCTCCGCTGGCGCCGCGATCTCCCGGGCCTGCGCGTGGTAGGTATCACCGGCTCGAGCGGCAAAACCAGCGTGAAAGACATGACCCGCGCGGTGCTCGCCACACGCTACGCCACCGTGGCAACACGCGGCAACCTCAACAACCACATCGGCGTGCCGCTGAGCATCCTCACCGCAGAGCCCGGCACCCAAGCCGCCGTGTGGGAGATGGGCATGAACCACGCGGGAGAGCTGGCGCCACTCTGCGCCCTCACGCAGCCGCACATCGGCATCATCTCCCACATCGGCTCCGCCCACATCGGCCTGCTGGGCTCTCGGGACGCCATTGCACACGAGAAATGCACCCTCGCGCGCGCCCTCCCGCAGGACGGGTGGATGATCTACCCCGCGGCAGATGACTACGCAGACTACATCTCCACCCAGACCGCGGCGCAGCCGCTGCCCGTGGGTGGGCCGGAATCCGCCGTGCGCGCCCGCGAGGTGCAGCTCACCCCGCAGGGCAGCCGCTATGAACTCATCATCGAAGGCCTGGGCTCCGCCCCGGTGCAGCTTCCCGTGCCGGGGATGCACATGGTGACCAACAGCCTGCTGGCCGCTGCCGCCGGCTGGAAACTCGGCTGCAGCCTCGAGCAGATCACCGCCGGACTGGCCGGCATGGCCCTCACCCCCGGGCGCCTCGCCTGCCGAGAGGCACACGGCTTCACCCTCATCGACGACACCTACAACGCCAATCCCGAAAGCATGCGCGCCGCCCTGCGCACCATCGCAGAAATGCGCGGTCACAAGCGGCACTTTGCCGTGCTGGGCAAGATGGGCGAGCTCGGCGAAGCCGGCGTGGCCGCGCATGCGGAGATCGGCTGGTTTGCCGCCTCACAGGGCTATGCCGCCGTGGTGGTGATGGGTGATGAATGCCCGGAAACTCTTGCCCTTTGCCAAGCGGCGGCAGAGGGAGTGCCGGCGCTGCTGGTGAGCACGCCGGATGAAGCCGCAGCCGCCCTGCGCCGCCTCGCCGCGCCGGGGGACGCCATCCTTTTCAAGGGCTCCCGCTCAGCCGGTGTTGAGCACGCCCTCTCAGCCTTTCTCCACTCATTCGAATCATGATCAATTTTATCACAGACCTGGATTTGGACACCCAAATGATGCTGGCGCTGGGCCTGCCGTTTCTGCTTACTCTGCTCATCGGGCCCCTGGTGATCTTCCTCCTGCGGGCCCTCAAAGCCGGGCAGCCCATCCGCGAAGCGCGCCAGGGCGTGCTCGCGCCGGAGCACCAGAGCAAAGCCGGCACCCCCACCATGGGCGGGTTGATGCTCATCGGGCTCGTGCTGCTGGCCTCCCTGCTGTTTCTGGATCTGAGCTCCGAGCGCGTGCAGTGCGTGCTCTTTGTCACCATCATCACAGCCATTCTCGGGTTTTTGGATGACTATGCCAAAATCCGCCGCCACAGCAGCGCCGGCGTGAGCGGCTGGTTCAAGATCGGCCTGCAAGCCATCGCCGCCACGGGCTGCGCGGTCTACCTGTACCTCTCTGATCCCAATATCGACCAAGTCACCATCCCTTTCTATGACACCATCAGCATCGGCTGGCTGTTCATCCCCCTGGCCATCCTCACCATCATCGCCACCTCCAATGCGGTGAATCTGACAGATGGCTTGGATGGCCTGGCCAGCGGGTGCATGATCCCCACCTGCCTCTTTTTCCTCTACGTGATCTTGTGGCAACCCGCCGCGGAGGAGATGGCGTTCGCGACCGAGGAGATGGCGCCTTTCATCACAGCCATCATCTCCGCCTGCATCGGCTTCCTGTGGTTCAACTGCCACCCGGCCAAGGTCTTCATGGGCGACACGGGTTCCCTGGCGCTGGGTGGCGCGCTGGGCACACTCGCCGTGTGCTCCGGCACGGAGTTCATGCTCATCTTCGCCGGCGGCGTCTTTGTGGCAGAGGCCAGCTCCGTCGTCATCCAAGTCCTTTGGTTCAAATACACGCGGTGGAGATATGGCGAGGGACGCCGCTTTTTCCGCATGGCGCCGCTGCACCACCATTTTGAAAAAATCGGCTGGAGCGAGACTCAGGTCTGCATGCGCTTCTGGATCATCAACCTCATCTTCTTAGCCCTTTCTATATACATCTACGAGCTCAGCTACTCCTAATCATATGAATCTGAACGGCAAAAAAGTAGCCATACTCGGCTGCGGACGCAGCGGGGTGGCAGCAGCCCGCTTGGCGCTGGCCAAAGGGGCGGCGGCGGCATGCATCTTCGATATCAACCCCCACGCCTCCTGCACTGACCCCGGCATCTCCCTGATCCCCGGAGCAGGTGAGGCTGAGGCGCGCGCTTTCGCCGCAGATCTCGTGGTCATCTCCCCCGGGATTGAGGCCGACTCGCCGTGGACGCTGGCTTTCACCTGCGCCGGCGCACCCATCATCGGCGAGATCGAGCTGGCCTGCCAATTCTACACCGGGCGCATCATCGGCATCACCGGCACCAACGGCAAGACCACCACGACAGCGCTCATCGAGCACCTCCTCCTCTCGGCCGGCAAGAGCGCCAAGGCCTGCGGCAACTACGGCTTCCCGTTCTGCGAGCTCGCCCTGGCAGAGCCTGCGCCGGAATTCGCAGTGCTGGAGGTCTCCTCCTTCCAGATGGAAACCATCCGCAGCTTCCGGCCGGAGGTCGCCATCTGGCTCAACTTCGCGCCCGACCACATGGACCGCTACAAGAAGGTGAGCGACTATTTTGAGGCCAAGTTCCGCATTTTTGAAAACATGGGCCCGGAGCAGACCGCCATTGTGCGCGTGGGCGAGGCCCTGCCCCGGATCGCGCCGCGCGTGGTGGAGTTCTCCGCCTTTGAGGGCAGCGGGTTGCTGCGCTATGAGGGCGGGCGCATCATGCAGGAAGAGCGGGAGGTGATCGACCTGCGCGGCACCGCCATGGTGCAGGCGCACAATGCCGAGAACACCATGGCCGCCATCCTCGCCTGCCGTGCCATCGGGCTCACAGATGAGCAGTTCCTGCCCTTCATCCGCAGCTTCTCCCCGCCTCACTACCGCTGTGAGGTGGTGACTGACCAAGGCGGCATCTTGTGGCTCAATGACTCCAAAAGCACCAATCTCCACTCCACCGAGGCCGCACTGCGCTCCCAAACCCAGCCGGTCATCCTCATTGCCGGCGGCAAGGACAAGGGGCTGGACTACTCACCGCTTGAGCCGCTGCTGCGCCGAAGCGTGCGCCACTGCATCGTGTTCGGCCAAATCGCGGAGCAGCTGGAGAACACTTTCTCCCCCATCTGTCCCACGACCCGCGTGCAGACTGTGCCGGAAGCTGTGCAAGCCGCTGCCCGCCACGCGCATGCAGGGGATGTGGTTCTCTTCTCACCCGGCACCTCTTCGTTCGATCAGTTCACCGGCTACGTGCAGCGCGGCCAGTGCTTCCACGATGCGGTGCTTCTCACCATTTCACAATAACACAATACATATCATTTTATGAAAAGAAATAAAGATACATTCCGCAATTCCGAGCTCGACCGCGTCCGGAAGCCCAACGGCTGGTTTAAATCCATCTTCAAAGGCTCCACCAAGCGCCACCACAGCGAAACCGGGCAGGTGGAGGACCGCACCAGCAGCGTGACTGTCGTGCGCATCATCGTGGGCCTGCTCATGGTGCACCTCATCGTCATCGGCGGCGTGCTGCTGCGCGGCAAGATGGTCAAGGATGGCGCAGTCTCCATCTCCCCGCCCCCGTCTTCGACAGAGAGCCAGGCCCAGGCTCACCCTGCCACCACGCCGCCCCGCCAGGCTCAGCAGCAGCAGCAAAAGCTCTCCATCGTCGCGGCCACGCCGCAGGCGCCCACTACCCCGCAGCAGGCGCGTGTGACCCCCGCCGTGGCGCCCACCCATATCACCCAAGCGCCTGAGGTGGAGGAAACAGCTGAAGAGCCCGAGGACGAGCCCGTGGTGGTGGAAGCTGTGACTTCTACCCCGCAGGAAGCCCCGGTGGAGCCCCTGCGCCACAAGGTAGCGCCCGGTGATACCATCTACCGCATCGCGCACCAGTACAACACGACAGAAGCCGCGCTGCGCGCCGCCAATCCCACCACGCTCGGGCAGGGCATGCTGCGCGCCGGCACCACGCTCGAGATCCCCACGGCCGGGCAGAGCACACCTGTGGTTCAGCAGCCGGTGCCCACACCTGTGCGCCCCACCCCTGCCACTCCGCAGCAGGCCGCCCCTGCCACACCTCAGCAGGCCGCCCCGACCACACCCAAGGTGTACATGGTGAAACGCGGTGACACCCTCTCGGGCATTGCCCGCAAGACGAAGGTGAGCGTGCCTGAGCTCATCCGCATCAATGGCTTGAAAGATGCCAACCGCATTCACCCCGGCATGCAACTGCGCCTTTCAAAATAAAGCAATACCGCCTCTGCATCCATGGCCGCCCGCTTCAGCATCTTCACGATATGGGCCAGCTTCATCATGCTGCTCGTCACGGGCATCATGATGGTGGCCAGCACGGGGCTCTGCGCTCATGTGCCGAATGACGAATCAGCAACGACCTTCCTGATTAAGCAGAGCATCTTCGCCGTTATCGGGTTAGGCATGGCGCTTGTCATCAGCCGCATCAACTACCAAAAGCTTCGGCCCTTCGTCAGCATCATATGGATTGGATGCGTCATATTGCTCATCTGCTGCTTTATACCCGGAATTGGCATCCGCCTCAATGGAGAAAGCCGCTGGATCGGCATTCACCAGTTCAGCTTTCAGCCCAGTGAGATGGCAAAAATCGGCATCATGGTCGTGCTGGCGGATTGGTACACCACGCACCGCGAAATATCCGGGACATTCTTCCGCGGCTTCGTGATCCCGGGGCTCTTGTTCGGCATCCCCCTCTTTCTGATCCTCATAGAGAAAGACATGGGCACCGCCGCCGCGCTCGGCGTGGCCGGCGCATGCGTGATGTACGTGGCAGGGGTGCGGCACTGGCTGCTCTTCACCGCCGTGCTGATCTGCGCGGTGTTCATGTTCGACATGGCGACCGGCAGTGAGAACCGCCTTGAGCGTATCTACGCGTGGTTCGACCCGCAGGCGTTCAGCCAGGGAGTGGGCCGCCAGCAGTGGATTGCCATGCTCGCCTTTGCCCGCGGCGGCATCAGCGGCGTGGGGCTGGGGAATGGCATTGAAAAATTCGGCAATTTGCCCTTCGCGCACACAGACTTCATCTTCGCAGAGATAGGGGAAGAGTGGGGACTCGTGGGCACCATGGCGGTGCTGTTTTGCTTCACCCTTCTCACCATTGCCAGCATTGTGATGGTGCAGCACACGCAGGAAACCTTTGGCCGACTCCTCGCCATAGGCTTAGCAAGCACCATCTTCTGGCCCGCCGCGCTGAATATGGCTGTCGTCACCTCCCTGCTCCCGAACTCAGGCCTGCCCCTACCCTTCATCAGCTACGGCGGCACCAACCTCGTGTTCACCATCGCCGCCATCGGCCTGCTCACCAGCATCCAGCGGCACACCTGCGCCGTCAAGAAAGACGACTGGCCCAAACAAACCTCCTGATCCCCCTCCCCATGTCTCAACCCTCCCTACGCGTCATCATCGCCTGCGGTGGCACAGGTGGCCACCTCTTCCCCGGCATTGCCGTGGCACAGCAGCTCAAAGCCATGGGGCACCGCCCGCTCTTGCTCATATCACGCAAGGAGGTAGATGCCGACGGCGCACGCAAGTACGGGGATCTCGAGTTCCGCGTGGTGCAGGCCGTGGCCAAGCCCCCTGTGCTCTCGCTGCGCATGCCGGGCTTTCTGTGGAAATACGCGCGCACGCTGCTCACCTGCCGCGGCATCATCCGCCGAGAGCAAGTAGATGTGGTGCTCGGCATGGGCGGCTTCACCTCACTCGCGCCGGTGCTGGCCGGCCGGCTGCAAGGGCTGCGCACCTATGTGCATGAGTCCAACGCCATGCCCGGCCGGGCCAACCGGCTCACCGCGCGCTTCTGCACCGCCGTCCTGCTCGGCATGAAAGAAGCCGCGCCCCGCTTTCCGAAGAGTGATTGCCGAGTTGTCGGCACCCCCGTGCGGGAGGAGTTCCTGCACCTCCCGGAGCCGGCAGCCGCCCGCGCTGAGCTCTCCCTGCCGGCGGACAAGCCCCTCATCCTTGTGACCGGCGGCTCCCAGGGCGCGCAGAAGCTCAACACCCTCATGGTCGAGACAGCGCGCAGCACCCCGGAGGCGCATTTCCTCATCATCGCAGGCAGGAGCGACTGCGAGCGCGTGCAAGCGCTGGCGGCAGACCTGCCCAACTGCTCCGTCATGGGCTTCTGCTCCAACATGCCCGCCGTGTATGCCGCGGCAGATGGCATCATCACCCGCTCCGGGGCCTCCACCCTCACGGAGCTCTCAGTGGTGGCCAAGCCAGCCCTGCTCGTGCCGTTCCCCTATGCGGCAGATAACCACCAGTATATCAACGCGCGCGTCTTTGCAGATGCGGGCGCGGCGGAGCTCTGTGAGCAAAGCGCGCTGAGTGTCCCGACCGTGCAGAGCTTTATCCGCAACACTGCGCTGAAGCCCGCTGCCGCCGACGCCATGCAAACAGCCCTGCGCGCCCAGGCCAAACTCCACGCGGCGGCAAGCATCGCACGCGTCATCGCCGGCGCTCAGTAATCCACCGCGCGCTCTCCCCCGGCAGCTCTCCCCCGGCGCGGATTTTGCCCTTGTCAGCTACCATGCGCGGTGGTATGATGCAGCGCATGGCAGCAACCGGAACATTGATGACGCTGGAGCAACTGGCAGCCAAGCTTGGGCTGGAAGATGAGTGGCTGATCCCCTACGGACGCGACAAAGCCAAGGTGAGCCTCGATGCGCTGCGCCACCGTCCCCGGCGCGGCAAGCTGATCTTGGTGAGCGCCCTCACCCCCACCCCTGCCGGCGAAGGCAAGACGACCGTATCCATCGGCCTGGCGCAGGGGCTGCAAGCCCTCGGCAAGAAAACCTGCCTGGCGCTGCGGGAGCCCTCCATGGGCCCCGTCTTCGGCCGCAAGGGCGGCGCCACAGGCGGCGGCGCCTCGAGCCTCACCCCCGGAGAGAGCATCAACCTGTGCTTCAATGGAGATTTCCCGGCCATCACCGCTGCCAACAACCTGCTCTCCGCCGTGCTGGACAATGCGCTTTTCTACAAAACCACGCGGCTCGATGCGAGCAAGGTGACCTGGAAGCGCGTGATGGATATGAACGACCGCGCGCTGCGCCAGATCATCGTGGGCGTGAATCACAACGGAGTCGTGCGCGAGGACGGCTTCAACATCACCCCTGCCTCAGAGGTGATGGCCTGCCTCTGCCTGGCTGAAGACCGCGAAGACCTGCGCCGCCGGCTCAATCAAATCGTCGTCGGCTTCACCCCCGAGGACGAAGCCGTCTACGCCAGCGAATTCGGCATCACCGACTCCATGCTCGCCATCCTGCGCGAAGCCATCAACCCCAACCTCGTGCAGAGCCTCGAGGGCGTGCCGGCCTTTGTGCACGGCGGGCCCTTTGCCAACATCGCCCACGGGTGCAACTCCGTCATCGCCACCAAGATGGCGCTTGCCTGTGCTGACTACGCCGTGACAGAAGCCGGCTTTGCCTTTGACCTGGGCGCTGAGAAATTCCTCGATATCAAGTGCCGGCAAAGCGGCCTCGCGCCGGATGCCATCGTCATCGTCGCCACCATCCGCGCGCTCAAAATGCACGGAGGAGTCGACAAGAAGAACCTTGACCCGGCAGATCCGGACGCCGTGCGCCGCGGCCTGGCCAACCTCGAAGCCCACCTCGACTCCGCGCGCCAATACAAGCGGCCCGTCCTCGTGGCGCTCAACCTCTTTGAAGGGCTGGACACGCCGGAGGAAATCGCCGCCGTGCAAACCCGCTGCGCCGAGCTGGGCATCCCCTGCGCCGTGGCCAATGTCTTCGGCCAAGGCGGAGAGGGCGCCCGCGAGCTGGCAGAGCAGGTCGTCTCCGCCATCGACACCTCGCACCCGGAGCCATTCTGCCCGCTCTACAGCCTGGACATCCCGGTGGAAGAGCGCATGCGCACCATCGCTCGCCGCATCTACGGCGCGGCAGATGTGAAGCTCACCCCGGCCGCCAAAAAGAAGCTTGCGCTCATGGAGAAGAACGGCCTGACCCGGCTGCCCATCTGCATGGCCAAGACACAGAACTCCCTCTCCGACAATGCAGCCCTGCTTGGCCGGCCGGAGAACTTCACCATCACCGTGCGCGACTTTGAGATCTCCAATGGCGCGGGCTTCCTCGTGGCGCTCTGTGGGGATATCATGCGCATGCCGGCCCTGCCCAAGACCCCGGCCGCCTGCGCCATCCGCGTGGATGCTGAGGGCCGCATCAGCGGCATGAAAGGCTGAGCCGCCTCACACCACCCCCGCCAGCCGCACCACACGCACTGACTCACTGCTGCGCTCAATGGTGAGCCACAGCGTGTCGCGCGGCATCAGCGCGCCCTCAAAGCGATCTGCCCACTCCACCAGCAGCACCAGCCCGCTGCTCAAGTAGTCATCCCACCCCAAGCCGAGTGCCTCCTCCGGCGAGCTCATGCGGTAAAAATCAAAATGCGCCACCGGCAAGCGGCCATCTGCATGCTCATGCACCAGCGCAAAAGTAGGGCTCACCGCCGGAGCAGAAGCCCCCAGCCCCTCCAGCACCCCCTGCACAAGCCGCGTCTTGCCCGCCCCCAAATCCCCCACCAGCCCCAGCACACACCCCGGCTCCAGCAGCGCCGCCAAGCCGCGCCCCAGCTCACGCATCTCCTCCTCAGAGCGCACCACACGCCCCTCGCCATTAAAAAATTTATTCCATTTTTCCATTTTTTAATAAAATTTTGCTTGCCAAAAAGCTCGGCATAGTTATAATGTGCCAGCCCGCACGAACGGGTGCAACACTAAAATTCAAAAATTATGGCATACGCAGTAATCACATCCGGCAGCAAGCAGTACCGGGTAACCGTGGGCGATGTACTCACGGTGGATCGCTTGCCCGAATTGGAAAAGGACGGGGAGGTGACCTTTGACAAGGTGCTTCTCGTGGAGGACGGCGAGGCGACGAAAGTGGGCACGCCGGTAGTGGATGGCGCAAAGGTGACCGCACAGGTGCTGGACGCCGAGGCTCGTGGCGCCAAGGGAGTGGCCTTCAAGTTCAAGCGCCGCAAGGGCTTCCACAAGAAGAAGGGCTTCCGCGCGGCTCTCACGAAAGTCAAGATCACCGCTATCAACGCCTAATCATTTTAACCCCGAACATTTGATAACCAGACATGGCACATAAAAAAGGACAAGGATCCGTGCGCAACGGGCGCGACTCTCGCAGCAAGCGCCTTGGCGTGAAGAAGTTCGGCGGCCAGAGCGTCATCGCCGGCAACATCATCGTGCGCCAGCGCGGCACGAAGTTCCACCCCGGTAAGGGTGTGGGCATGGGCCGCGACTACACCATCTTCTCATTGGTTGATGGCCGCGTGTTCTTCGACCGCGAGGGACGCCGCGTGAACGTGGTGGCCGAGGGCTAAGCCCCCCCATTTCACTCAACACATTTTACCCCTCCCCCGCTTGGCCACAGCGCTCAAGCGGGGGTTTTTGTCACCTGAAAGATACCTCGAATTTTGTATTGCCAAATCGGATAGAAAGGTGTACAATACGGCGCTTTTCCTCGGGAGGGCACCTAATAATCACTTATCACCATGAACCCGGAAACATTATTTTGGATTGTACCGGCTGCCTCTGTGGTAGCGCTCTTGTTCGCTGCCATCTTCTTCTTCGGCATGAAGAAGGCTGATGAGGGAACAGACCGGATGAAGGAAATCGCCGGCTATGTGCGCGAAGGCGCTATGGCCTACCTGAAACAGCAGTACAAGGTAGTCGCCATCTTCTTCGTCATCATCGCCATCGTCTTTGGCGTGATGGCCTACTACGGCTTGCAAAACAACATCGTGCCGGTGGCTTTCCTCACGGGCGGTATCTTCTCCGGCCTGGCCGGGTTCATCGGCATGAAGACGGCCACCTACGCCTCCGGCCGTGTGGCTGAGGCCTGCCGTGATGAGGTGGACGGCCTCAACAAGGGCCTCAAGCTCGCCTTCCGCTCCGGCGCCGTGCTCGGCCTCACGGTGGTCGGCTTCGGCCTGCTTGACATTTCGGGTTGGTACCTCCTGCTGGACAACACCGGCCTGGTGCAAGGCACGGGTGTGGAGAAGCTGGTAGAGATCACCACCATCATGCTGACATTCGGCATGGGCGCCTCCCTGCAAGCCCTCTTTGCGCGTGTGGGCGGCGGCATCTACACCAAAGCGGCAGACGTGGGCGCCGACCTCGTGGGCAAGACTGAGTTCCACTTCAATGAGGATGATCCCCGCAACCCCGCCACCATCGCTGACAATGTGGGTGACAACGTGGGCGACGTGGCCGGCATGGGTGCCGACCTCTATGAGTCCTACGCCGGCTCCATCCTCGCTTCGGCCGCCCTTGGCGCCGCCGCAGTGGCAGCCGCTCATGGCACCGTCGACCAAGCCATGCAGCTTGTCATGGCACCCATGATCATCGGCGCTGTCGGCGCCATCCTCTCCGTGCTGGGCATCTTCATCGTGCGCACCAAGCAGGGCGCCAACCAGACCCAGCTCATGGCCGCCCTCAACCGCGGCATCAACTTCTCCGGCGTCCTCATCGCCCTGGCCTCCGCCGGCATCCTCTACGTACTCGGCATCGACAACTGGCTGGGTCTCTGGGGCTCCATCTTCATCGGCCTCGTGGTCGGCATCCTCATCGGCAAAGTCACAGAGTACTACACCTCCTTTGAGTTCAAGCCCGTGAAATTCATCGCGGAGAACGCCACCACCGGCCCGGCCACCGTCATCATCTCCGGCATCGGCGTGGGCATGATCTCCACCTGCTGGCCTGTCATCTTCATCGTGCTGGGCACCATCGGCGCCTACCTCTGCGCCGCCGGTGAGCTGAGCTTCTCGGGTGAAAACCTCAGCATGGGTCTCTACGGCATCGGCATCGCCGCCGTGGGCATGCTCTCCACCCTGGGCCTCACGCTGGCTACCGATGCCTACGGTCCCATCTCCGACAACGCCGGCGGCAACGCCGAAATGAGCAACCTGGGTGAGAGCGTGCGCTCCCGCACGGATGCTCTGGACGCTCTGGGCAACACCACCGCCGCCACGGGTAAAGGCTTCGCCATCGGCTCCGCCGCCCTCACGGCTCTCGCCCTCCTCGCCTCCTACATCGAGGAGCTCAAGATCGCTGCCGGCCGCCTGGGCGACAGCGAGGTCTTCCTGAGCTACTTCAGCGGCACCCCCATCGGCAAGGGCTCTGAGGTAGCCACCTGGGGCATCGCTGAGTTCATGAACAAGTTTGAGGTGACCCTCATGAACCCCAAAGTTCTGCTGGGCGTCTTCGTGGGCGCCATGCTTTCCTTCCTCTTCTGCGGCCTCACCATGAACGCCGTGGGTCGCGCCGCCAAGAGCATGGTGGAAGAAGTGCGCCGCCAGCTCAGCGATAAGGAAGTCTTCGAGGGCACCAAGAAAGCCGACTACGCCCGCTGCGTGGCCATCTCCACCCAGGGCGCTCAGCGCGAGATGATCATCCCCTCGCTCATCGCTGTGATCGTGCCCATCCTCACGGGCTTGGTGATGGGTGTGGCCGGTGTGTTCGGCCTGCTCGCCGGCGGTCTGGCCGGTGGTTTCGTGCTCGCTGTCTTCATGGCCAACTCCGGTGGCGCATGGGATAACGCGAAGAAGTACATCGAGACCGGCGACGCCCCGTTCTGCGGCAAGCACACCCCCGTGCATGACGCCTCTGTGGTGGGTGACACCGTGGGCGATCCCTTCAAGGACACCTCCGGCCCCTCTCTGAACATCCTCATCAAGCTGATGAGCATGGTCTCCATCGTGACAGCCGGTTTGAATATCGCTTTCTCCCTGCTGTAAATCTTACTCAACAACCTACACAAAACGCCGCCGGTCTTTCGGCGGCGTTTTTTTGTGTGCCCACACTCGGCAGGCCTGCGCCGGCTCCACTAAAGCAGATTCTCCGCCCGGCGCTGTGGCGCAGCACGCAGGCGGAGAAGTAGAGAAGGCGGGGAAGAGGAGGCGCCTCAGCGCAGGAAAAAGCGCAGCAGGCGCTCCTTGAAACGCGTCCACGGCATGTAGCGGAAGGGGAGATCCGGCCAGGTGCCGCGGCAGAGCACCCCTTTGTCGTGGGAGAAGGTGTTGAAGCCATGGCGGCCGTGGTAGGCACCCATGCCGCTCTCGCCCACGCCGCCAAAGGGAAGCGACGGCACGGCCAGGTGCACCACGGTGTCATTCACACACACGCCGCCGGAGGAGATGGAGCGCAGGAGGCGCTCCCGGGTCTTGCTCCTGGAGGTGAAGATGTAGCACGCCAGCGGTTTGGGGCGGGCGTTGATAAAGCGCTCTACCTCGCTGAGTTCTTCATAGGTGATCATGGGGAGGAGGGGGCCGAAGATTTCCTCCTGCATGCAGGCGCTCTCGGGCTTGACATCCCCGAGCAGCGTGGGCTCGATGAGCAGCGTATCCGGATCCGCCCCGCCGCCGCTGCACACCCGCACGTCCTGCATGAGCCCGCACAGGCGCTCAAAATGAGAGGCGTTGATGATGTGTACATAGTCCGGGTTCTGCAGCGGCTGCTCGCCCAGCATCTCGTGCACGGCGCGGGTGAACTCAGCCACAAACTCCTCCTGCACACCGTGGTGGATGAGCAGGTAGTCCGGCGCCACACAGGTCTGCCCGGCGTTGGTCACCTTGCCGAAGGCAATGCGCCGAGCCGCCAGCGCAAGGGGAGTTGTCTCATCCACAATGCAGGGACTCTTGCCGCCGAGCTCCAGGGTGACGGGGGTGAGGTGTTTGGCGGCGGCGGCCATCACCTTGCGCCCCACGCGCGGGCTGCCGGTGAAAAAGATGTAGTCGAACTCCTGCTCCAGCAGCTCGTCGGAGAAGTCCCCCCCGCCCTGCACCACGGCTACATACTCCCGCGGGAAGATGAGGCTGAGCATCTCAGCCATGACACCGGCCACATGCGGGGTCTGGCGCGAGGGCTTGAGTATGCAGCAGTTCCCCGCAGCGATGGCGGAGATGAGCGGGTCCAAGCTCAGGAGGAGGGGGTAATTCCACGGGCTGATGATGAGGACCACTCCGTAGGGCTCCGGGATCACGCGGCTGCTGCCGGGGAACTGAGAGAGCGGGGTGCTGACGCGGCGCGGCTTCATCCAGCGCTTGAGGTGTGAGCTCGCCTCGCTCAGGCTGGCGAGGCACATGCCCAATTCGCACATGTAGGATTCAACGCCGCTCTTGCCCAGGTCCAAATAGAGGGCTTCTTTGATGCGGGGTTCCCATGCGCGCAGGGCGCCGCGGAGGCGGGCGAGGGCGCTCCGGCGGAATTTCAGGCTGCGGGTTTCGCCGGTGTTGTAGTAGGCGCGCTGGGATCGGACAAGGTCTTTTATCATGAGGAGGATACGGGGGTGGGAGGGGTCAATAAGCTTGGCGCAGGATACCGAGCACCTCTTGCTCGCTGAGCATGCGCGGGTTCACAATGAGGGCGCCGTCATTGACAGCGCCGGCCGCCACGCGTGGCAGGTCTGACTCCTGCACCCCGGCGTCGCGCAGGCGCAGCGGCAGCCCGGTGAGCTCATGCAGCGTGCGGGAAAGGCGCTCGACCGCGCAGATGAGAGCCTCTGCCCGCTCGGCGGCGGGGAGCGCCGCGGCGGCCTCCCAGCCCAGCACATAGGGCAGCAGCTCGGCATAGGCGCCGGCGGAGTGGCTCAGGTTGCAGCGCATCACGTGCGGCAGGAGGATGCTCATGGCCTCAGCATGCGCCACGTGGCACACCCCGCCCAAGGCGTGGCCGATGGCATGCACCGCGCCTACCATGGAATTGGAGAAAGCAATCCCCGCCTGAGTGGCAGCCAGCGCCATGGCGAGCCGGGCGTCCGCATGGCTGCCGTGGCGCACACACTCCTCCAAGTGCCTGGTGATGAGGCGGATGGCGGATGTGCCGTGGGCATAGCTCAGCGGGTTGCCCTGCAAGCAGGTGCAGGCCTCGATGGCGTGCACGAGGGCATCCATGCCGGTGGCGGCGGTGGCGCGGGCGGGCAAGCGCAGGGTCATGCGCACATCCAGCACGGCGACATCGGGCTCCACAAAGGGGGAGAGAAACTCCATCTTCACCCCCTGCTCGTCATTGCGGATGACCGCTACTCCCGTGCATTCCGAGCCGGTGCCGGCCGTGGTGGGCACCACGATAAAGGGGATGTGGCGCCCGCGGTTCAGGTTCTCTACGCCGCTGAGCGAGAGGATGTCATCCTTGCCCTGCGAGAGCACGAGGCGCACGCCCTTGGCGGTGTCGATCACGGAGCCACCGCCCACGGCCACCACGGCATCACACGCTTTTTCGCGGTACAGGCGAGCGATGCGGTTCACCACCTCCAGTGAGGAGTCCACGGGGATATCCGTGTAGAGCTCCGCCGGCGGGCAGCCCTCTGCCTGCATCACCTCGCTCACCTGCGCCGCCACGCCGATCTTGGCCAGCACGGCATCACTGAGGAGCAGCGGACGCGCCGCGCCCAGGTGCCTCAGTTCATCGGGGATGCGGTCGAGGGCGTTTTGTCCGCAGAGCAGCTTGACAGCATTTTGGTATTCAAAGTAGGCGGGTGTCATAGGGAGAAAGGGAAAAAATCAGTATCGGGCAGTGATCAGGCCGCGCAGGAGGCGCGCATACAAGCGCAGCGGGCCGGAGGCGAGCTGCGGCATCACCGAGAGGAAGCGCCGCGTGATGAACGGCGGGAAAAGGTAGGCCTCCGTGTGGTTCACCAAGCGCGCGAGGCGCATGACATCCGCCACCTCTCCGGCCATGGTGAACACATGCTGCGCATACCCTTGGGCCAGCCCCATCTGCCCCGTGAAGAGGCGGAACGAGAGGGGGAGCGCCTTCATGCGCAGCTCGCAGCGCGGGGAGTCGAGCCCGGGCAGGCGGTGCAGGCGCTCGCCATCCCACTGCACATAGAGGGAGGGGCAGCCATGGCCGGTGTGGATGGCGTAGCTCATGCCGGCCGGCAGGCGCGCCAGCTCGTTGGCGATGTAGGGATCCAGCTCCTGCAGCTCCACGAGCGCGGCGTGTACCAGGCGCAGCGCCGCCCCCACAACCCATCGTTGAAGCGCGCGTTTCATGATCTCTCAGCAGCGGCGCGGCGGAGGCGGTCCATCATGGCGCAGCCCAGCCCCGTCTCGGGCAGGGTCTCCGCCACAATCACCTGCACCTCCTCTTGCTCATCCATGGCGCGCATCACCGCAAAGAGGCGCACCGCGGCCTCTGCCAAGCGGCCGCTTCCGGGGGAGAGGGCCATCACGCTCGCCCAGCCCTCCTGAGCTGCCAGCGGCGAAGTGCCCTGATACGTGATCAACCCGTATGAGAGCGCGGGATCCGGCGGGGTGAATTCCTCCTTCGGGTCGCAGAGGATCAGGCGCTTGTGCGGCGCATAATGGCTGGGCAGCTGGCCGGGGGCAGCGGGGTTCTCTGCCGCGGGGCCACCCTTGCCCGGCTTGAGCACGCGGCAGATGCCGCGCAGGCGCTCGCGGGTGATGGGCCCCTCGCGCAGCAGGCGCACCGCGGGCTTGCCCTTTTCATCCAAGCAGGGCTGCAGGATGGTGCTCTCCAGCCCCTCGGAGCAGGCGCCGGCATCCACCACCAGGGGGATGCGCCCGCCGAGCTCCTTGAGCACGGCCTGTGCGCTCGTGGGCGAGATGTGGCCGAAGCGGTTGGCGCTCGGCGCCGCGATGGGGTGCCCCAGCGCCTTGGCCACACCGCGCATCACCTCATGGCGCGGCACTCGGCAGGCCACCGTGGGCAAACCACTCGTCACTATATCCGGCACGCATGCCTTGCGCGGCAGCACCAGTGTCATCGGCCCCGGCCAGAACTCCTCTGCCAGCTTAGCCACCAGCTCTTGCAGCTCCGCCGGCACATCGGCAATATCTTTCAGCGCTTTGGCGCTCCACAGGTGGCAGATCAGCGGGTCAAAATGCGGGCGTTCCTTGGCCGCAAACACCTCTGCCACAGCAGCTTCGCAAAATGCATCCGCCCCCAGGCCATACACTGTCTCTGTGGGCAAGGCCACCACACTTCCCGCCCTCAGCAACTCCGCCACTTCACGATACACTGCCGAGCGCTCGCCGGGCATGTCCACTTCTATTACACGCGTTTCCATCTGGCTTTGCATCATACCACTTCCCGGCGCCCTCTGTCAAGCCTGCAAAAGGGCGCCTTGCACGGCCTGCGGCCATGCGGCGCCCATCAACACAAGTCACTCACAGCACATGGCTAACCTCCTCATGGCAGGCGTGCCTGCCAGGCATGCGCTCCCCTGCCCAACCGGCGGCGGCAGGGGAGCGGGGGGAGAGGGCATTTCCGCACACACTCCCCCCCCCACGCACACACCCGCCGCCGCGCCATGGCTCCTGCGGAGCCGGCGGCTGCCTCACTTGGCCAGCAGGAACGGGATCAGAGGATCACTCTTGGCCATCTCCTTGAGCTTACTCTCATAAGGCTCCGCCTTGAAGGGGCAGGGAGTCTTTGCAAAGGGGAAGAAGAAACTCCAGTTTTTCGCCGCCTTGACAATGACCAGCATGGCATCGCGATCCCCCGCATCTGCCATCTTGGTTATCTCATCGTGAAATTTCTTGAAGAACGGCGCTTCATTCTTCTTCTGGCGGTATAACACCATGAAAGCATCGGAATAGGCTGTGAGGTAAGCATAGGCTCGCGGGCCACCCCAGGAGAAGCGATCAATCATGAGACGGCAGTCAAAATTCGACCCGTACCAAGTGTATTTGAGCGTCTTGATCAGTTCGATCTGCTTCTGCCCGTATGACTCAAGCTTTTTGTAGTCGACATAGGGGCGCTCTTTCTCACTGCCGGCGAAATTCGCGCCCTCCTGCATCAACACGCCGTACGCCTTGAAATCACCATGCCCGGCGGCTATAAGACCCCACGCCTGCGCATCGGGGGTCACGCAGACATTCTTCAGGCTGGGAACCAGGTAGTAATTGTATTCGGAGATCGCCTCAGCCAGCGCATGCATGGCCGGCACAAACCCACGCTTGGCCGCCTTTTCATACCACTCAAGCTTCTCCGGGCCACGCTCCGTCACCAGCCCCATGAAGAACTCCCCGAGCATGCTGCCCTTTTCGGCGGATTCGCGGAAGAAGCCATTAGCCTCAGCCACATCCTTTTTCGGCTGAGTCATGCGCATATAAAGCCCCAGCCATGCAAGGGCATCGGCATCACCCGTCTCCGCCGCTTGCTTGAACCACTTGCCGGCCTTCGCCACATTCGCTTCGCGCGGCTCAACATGCATCATATAATAATGACCCAGGCGCACCATGGCGGCGGCATCACCCTGCTCCGCCTTGGCTTGGAGAGGCTCCAGCTCATCCTCGCTCACATCAACATCCGGGCGCATCACCGGCGCCACATTCACCATGGAAAGGGTGATCTTCTTGGCCTTTTGCGCAGCCTTCTGGAGCAATTTCTTGCGCTCGACCTCCTCTTTTTTTCTATTACGCTCATACTGCTTGATCTGAGCAGGCGTTAATGCACCGGGGGGAGTCTTGGCCGGAGCCATAGGGATGAGAGCCGACAAGAGCACGAAAGCTAGGCAAGATGTGGTTTTCACGATAGGGTTGGTAGATAAGGGTTGTTTTGATGGAGAAAAAGCGCCCGCAAGAAGCAGCAGCACGCTATCCTTGTGAATAGAGACGCAGCCCGATCTGTTTTTGTTCAAAATTTAATTTTTTTTATCAGGAAAGCTCAGGCACCCTGATCAGGAGTCGCAAAAACACGGCGCGCCAGCGCATCTGCCGCCGCCGCCACCTCAGCCTTGTGCTTGCTGGAGCCGCAGCCGGAGCCGATCTCCCGCACGCCCCACAAAGCCACCGCCTCAAAAGCCGGCGGCACCTCCTGCACCTGCACCACACGGTACGTGGGCCCCACGCCATCCAGCGCCTGCAGCACCTCCTGCAGCTCGCCCTTCGGGTTGGCGGCCACCCAGGCCTCAGCCTGCGGCCAGCTCCCCGCCAGCAAGCGCCGGGCCACAGCGCACGCGGGCTCGTAGCCGGCATCCATCATCACCGCCCCCACGATGGATTCGAACGTGTTGGCGAGGATGGAGCTTGCGGCGCGGCCGCCGGACTTCTCCAGCTGGGGGCTCATAGTCAGCTGCGCGCCCCAATCCAGCTGCGCCGCCAGCTGCGCGAGGTGCTTGCGGCTCACAATGGAGGCGCGCATCTTGGTGAGCACCCCTTCATCCGCCTCCGGGTAGCGGCGGAAGAGCTCCGTGCTCACCACGAGCTCCAGCACCGCATCCCCCAAATACTCCAAGCGCTCATACGCCAGCTGCTCGGCGCGCCCCTGCCCGGCGCTGGGGTGCACCAGAGCCTGCCGCAGCCACTCCGGCCGGCGAAACGTGTAGTTGAGCTTGCTTTCGATGCGCGCGCGATCCATGCCCGGCAGCATAGCACAAACCCCGCTTGTTGGCGAGCCCAAACAGGCGCGGCTTGACTGTTTTTGTGCGCGGTGGCGCGGCGGCGGTGTCTCACCCGGCAAACCATGAAAAAAGACGACGACACGACCAGCTTATTCGGCGCCATGGATGTGGCGAACCCTCTGCCCACCTGCGAGATCCCGGACTGCGCCATGCGCCCGGAAGATGCCTACCAGCTCATCAAGCAAGAGCTGCTGCTGGATGGCAACGCCGCGCAGAACCTCGCGACGTTCTGCCAGACCTGGGATGACCCGCAGGTGCACAAGATCATGGATCTGAGCATCAGCAAGAACATGATCGACAAGGATGAATACCCCCAATGCGCCGAGCTCGAGCAGCGCTGCGTGCGCATGATTGCCCGCCTTTGGAATGCCGCAGAGGATGCCTCCCCCATCGGCTGCTCCACCATCGGCTCCAGTGAGGCGTGCATGCTCGGCGGCCTGGCTGCCCTGCACCGCTGGCGCGCCAAGCGCCGCGCCGCCGGCAAACCCACCGACAAGCCCAACCTCGTGTGCGGCCCGGTGCAGATCTGCTGGCACAAGTTCTGCCGCTATTGGGATGTAGAGCTGCGCGAGGTGCCCATGCACCCCGGCCAATACTGCATGAATGAGGAAGAAATGCTCCGCCTTGTGGATGAGAACACCATCTGCGTGGTCACCACCTTCGGAGTCACCTACACCGGGCAGTATGAATTCCCGGAGAAAATCTGCAAGGCCCTCGACAAACTGGCCAAGCGCGGCGGAGCGGATGTAGATGTGCATGTCGACGCTGCCAGCGGCGGCTTCCTCGCGCCCTTTGTCGCGCCGGGCATTCCGTTCGATTTCCGCCTCCCGCGCGTCAAATCCATCAGCTCCAGCGGCCACAAATACGGACTCGCCCCGCTGGGCTGCGGCTGGGTCGTGTGGCGTGACACCTCCGAACTCCCGGCAGAGCTCACCTTTGCGGTGAACTACCTCGGCGGCAGCGTGCCCACCATCGCCATCAACTTCTCGCGCCCGGCGGGTCAAGTCATCGCCCAATATTACAACTTTGTCCGCCTGGGTATGGATGGCTACCGCCGGATCCACGAAGCGGCCTACCGCGTGGCGGCCTATCTCGCCAAGGAGATCGACAAGCTCGGCGACTTCGACTTCCTGTGCACAGGCAACCCGAAGACCGACATACCGGCTGTCTGCTTCCGCTTCAAGGAAAACAGCGCGCCCGGGTACAATCTCTATGACCTCTCAGAGCGCCTGCGCCTGCGCGGCTGGCAGGTCCCGGCCTTCTCCCTGCCGCCGCAGGTAGAGCATGTCGTGGTCATGCGCATCATGGTGCGCCAAGGATTCACCATGGATACGGCCGCCCTCTTTATGGAGGACATGAAGCGCAGCATGGATTTCCTGGCGCGGCATTCGTCGGCACACCATCTCACGGAATCAGAGGCTATGGCCTTTAAACACACCTGATGGTCTGAGCCCTCAGAAGCAGCCGCACCGGAGAAAACCTCCGACACACCAACCCACACAGGGCATGGTCTTCCCCCTGGCGTGGAGTGTCGGTAACCCCATCTGCCAGAAAAGCGGCGTTCAGGCAGATGGGGAAAGGGTTTTCTTATCCTTCCTCGGGCGCATCCCCATGGGGAATCCGCTTTGGGGTTCAATGTCCCGGCACTTTTCAAAAGCCTTAGTCGGGTTATCCGGGTAGATGCGCAGATACTCAGTCACTCGCTCCAACACCTCGATCGCCGCCCGCAGGGATGCCTCGGCCCCTCCGTACTGTTTATCCGAAAAATATCGGGTAAAATGCTTCTGCTGCCGACACAGGGTAACACGCCACCCTTGAAACGAGGTAAACTCATAAGTAAAACGAGTAATATTTTTTCTAGGTTGGTGAATATCGATCTGCATGTGTCCATATTTTACACAAATGTCTGCGGGACGCCATATTTATTATTTGTAATATTCAAAACATTTCTTCTCAACGGGATATGTTTAGACTAGAGTAGCGGCGTTATGAAACTTAAGTCTATCACTTTCCGTTGTTCAACTGCCCAATTTGAGCGTCTTGAATCCACCCTCCGCGCCACTTCAGCCGACACTCGCACCGCGGCCCTCTCGAGCGCGCTGGAGGAGTTTCTGGACTTCGCCGAGCAGCAGGACTCCCGGGCGCTGGATCTCTTTGCCCTGGTTGACCGCGTGGACCACACCGGCAGCGGCCCCACCTTCGCCGAGCAAGCGTGACACGCCACGCGTTTGACAAAGAACGCAAGCGGGTATATGCTCAGGGGCATCCCGCCTTCTCCCACCCCCCTTCCATGAACACCCTCCCTCCCCTTGCCCGGCAAATGGGCGCCTCTGCCGCCGAGTGGGACAGCCCCACATGGCAGCTGCGCCACTCCTTTTGCCGCGCAGAGCAGCTGCAAGCCGTGCTTGAGCTCACCCCGGAAGAGCAGCGCGCCCTCGCCCACAGCGGCAAGCGCTTGGCGGTGCGCATCACCCCCCACTTCCTGAGCCTGGTGCACCCCCAAGACCCGGCGGATCCCCTGCGCCTTCAGGTGATCCCCCGTGAGGCGGAGCTCCTGCACCACCCCGAGGAGATGGAGGACCCCTGCGGCGAGGATAAGGATATGCCCGTGCCCGGCTTGGTGCACCGCTACCCGGACCGCGTGCTGCTGCTCTGCACCGACCGCTGCGCCACCTACTGCCGCTACTGCACCCGCGCGCGCCTGGTGTCCGGCACGCGCCTGCAGCCGGACACGGACGCCGCGCTGGACTACCTGCGCCGCCACACCGAAGTGCGGGATGTCCTGCTCTCGGGCGGGGATCCGCTCCTGCTGCCGGATGAGCGGCTGGAGGAGCTGCTGAGCGCCCTGCGCCGCATCCCGCACATCGAGCTGCTGCGCGTGGGCACGCGGGTGCCCATCATGCTGCCGCAGCGCATCACCCCGGAGCTCTGCCGCACCCTGCGCCGGCACGCGCCACTCTTCATCTCCATCCACTGCAACCACCCGCGCGAGCTCGCCCCCCAAGCCGAGCACGCCCTGGGGATGCTGGCGGACAGCGGCCTCCCCCTGGGCAACCAGAGCGTCCTGCTGCGCGGCGTGAACGACACCGCCGAGGTGCAGCTGCAGCTCGCGCACCGCCTGCTGCAGTGCCGCGTGAAGCCCTACTACCTCTACCAGTGTGACCCCGCCTACGGCACGCGCCACTTCCGCACCCGCATCGAAGACGGGCTGAGCATCATCTCGCGCATGCGCGGCTACACCAGCGGCTACGCCGTGCCGCAATACGTGGTCGACGCCCCCGGCGGCGGCGGCAAAGTGCCGCTCAACCCGGACTACCTGCTCCGCCTCACCCCCCAAGCCGCCCACCTGCGCAACTACCTCGGCCAGGCCTACGCCTACCCCACCCCGCCCGAGACCTGAGCGCCCCACCCCGGCAAAAAACTATATTTCCCGCATCATGCCTCGCTTTTTGCTTTCCTATTTGGGCAGAATAGTGTATAAGGGCGGCAACGCCGCGCGCTTTGGCCCGAGGAGAGGTTCGACAAGAGCGTCCGGCATCATGCCATACCACCATGAGTACCAAATCCTTCCTACCCGCCCAGTATGCTCACCCTTACGAGATAGACCCCCAATACAGCAAATCTGTGGCCTATTTCTGCATGGAATACGCCATTGACAACGTCTTCAAGATCTACTCCGGTGGTCTGGGCTACCTGGCCGGCTCACACATGCGCTCCGCCGGCGCCCTGCGGCAGAACATGGTGGGCGTGGGCATCCTCTGGTCCTACGGCTATTACAACCAAATCCGCGCGGAAGACGGCTCCATGGCCGCCCAATACCGCCGCCGTGACTACACCTTCCTGGAGGATCACAACATCAAGTTCCTCATCCGCATCTGCAACGCCCCCGTGTGGGTGAAAGCCTACTTCCTGCGCCCGGAAACCTTCGGCACGGTGCCCATGTTCTTCCTCACCACCGACCTGCCGGAGAATGACGCCATGAGCCGCTCCATCACCCAGCGCCTCTATGATGCCAACCCCATGACGCGTATCTCTCAGTACATCGTGCTGGGTCAAGGCGGCGCCCGCCTCTTCGAGGAACTCGGCGTGGAGCCCGAGATCTACCACATGAATGAGGCACACGCCATCGGCGCTGCATTCAACATGCTCGCCCGCAACGGCGGCAATGTGGAGGAGGTGCGCAAGCGCTTCGTCTTCACCACCCACACCCCTGAGGAAGCCGGCAACGAGAAGATGGATATCAACCTCATGGCCAACTTCTCATTCTTCGATGGCCTCACCCTCGATGAGGTGCGCTCCATGCTCAAGCTCGACCCCAACGAGCAGGTCTTCAACTACACCCTGGCCGCCCTCCGCCTCTCGCACCGCGCCAACGGCGTGTCCGCCCTGCATGGCGAGGTCTCGCGCCACATGTGGGAGGGCTACTCGGATATCTGCCCCATCACCCACGTGACCAACGCTCAAAACCGCGACTACTGGCAGGACCCGGAGCTCGCTGAGGCCTTTGCCTCCGGCGATAAGAAAGCCTTTCGCGCCCGCAAGCGCGCCCTCAAGAAGGACCTCTTCCGCGTGGTCGGCGAGCAGACGGGGCACCTCTTTGACCCGGACACGCTCACCATCGTCTGGGCGCGCCGCTTTGCCGCCTACAAGCGCCCGGCTCTCATCACCGAGAACCCGGTCATGTTTGAGCGCATGCTGCAGCGCACCAACCGCCCGGTGCAGATGATCTGGGCCGGCAAGCCCTACCCCACGGATTTCGCCGCGGTAGACATCTTCAACAAGCTCAATGAGCTGAGCGCCCGCTACCCGCGCTGCGCCGTGCTCACCGGCTATGAGCTGGAGCTCTCCCGCATCCTCAAGAACGGCTCCGATATCTGGCTCAACAACCCGGTTGTCACCCGTGAGGCCTCCGGCACCTCCGGCATGTCCGCCACCATGAACGGCTCCATCACCATCTCCACCAATGACGGCTGGGTGCGTGAGTTCGAGCGCGATGGCCACAACTGCTTCATCATCCCCGAGGCCAAACCCGGCCTCCCCGCCGAAGCTCGTGACCGCTCCGACCGCGACAACTTCTACAACATCCTCGAATCCAAGGTGCTGCCCCTCTACTACGACCACCCGGATGAGTGGACGGATGTTGTCTTCAACGCCATGGATGACATCATCCCCGCGTTCGACTCCGACCGCATGGCCGAGGAGTACTACACCAAGATGTACAACGCCTGAGCCGCCCTCCCCTCGTCTACCAGCATGAAAAAATCCGTTCTCATCATCGGCGCCGGCGGTGTGGGCCACGTGGTGGCTCACAAGTGCGCGCAAATGTCGGACGTTTTTGAGGAGATCCACCTCGCCTCACGCACCAAGAGCAAGTGCGACGCCATCGCCGCCGATGTGCTGGCGCGTGAGGGGGTGAGCATCACCACCCACCAAGTGGATGCGGACGATGTGGCCGCCACGGTGGCCCTGCTGCGCGAGGTGCAGCCGGGGCTGCTGCTCAACGTGGCGCTGCCCTACCAGGATCTCCCGCTCATGGACGCCTGCCTGGAGGCCGGCTGTGACTACCTGGACACCGCCAACTACGAGCCGCGCGATGTCGCCAAATTCGAGTACAGCTGGCAGTGGGCCTACCAGGAGCGCTTCAAGGAGGCCGGCCTGTACGCCCTGCTCGGCTCCGGCTTTGACCCCGGTGTCACCAATGTGTACACTGCCTGGGCGCTCAAGCACCACTTCGATGAGATTGAGTATCTGGATATCATCGACGTGAACGGCGGCGACCACGGCCAGGCCTTTGCCACCAATTTCAACCCGGAGATCAACATCCGCGAGGTCACGGCTCCCTGCCGCCACTGGGAGCACGGCAGTTTCCGGGAAACGCCGCCCATGAGCCTGCATCAGCCCTTCACCTGCCCGCAGGGCGTGGGCACCTATGAGATCTACCGCATGTACCACGAGGAGATGGAGTCGCTCGTGCGCCACATCCCCACCATCAAGCGCGCGCAGTTCTGGATGAGCTTCTC
>JAFLSS010000089.1 GCA_022510805.1 Akkermansiaceae bacterium | reverse complement strand
TCGGGCAGTAGCGCAGTCTGGTAGCGCACTTGCATGGGGTGCAAGGGGTCGTGGGTTCGAATCCCGCTTGCCCGACTAAAAAAAGGGTTCCGCTTCGGAGCCCTTTTTTTGTACCTTTGAAGCGCGGGGAAGGGGAGGCATTACCTATTGCTACTCAGCGGAAACACATCCTTGCGCCACACAATGCGCGGCCGCTTGCCCGCCGCCAGATACACCTCCACCACATCAAAACGCACCGGCACACGCCGCCCCAGCAGCGCCAGCCAATTGTAAGCCCCGTGGCGCAGCAGGCGGCGCTTGGTGTGATTAATCGCACGCGCCGGCGCCCCGGCCCCGGGAGAAATCGTACTCTTCACCTCACAGACCACAAGCGTCTCCTCCTCCCGCGCCACAATATCCAGCTCCCCGCGCCGCCCATAGCGAAACCTGCGGCGCAGCACGCGCAGCCCCGCCGCCCGCAGGTATGACGCCGCCACCAGCTCCGCATAATCACCGCGGTAGCTGCTACTCGGCACATCCTGAGAAGTCCAGGGGCAGCTCAGCCTGTGCAACAGGCGCAAACGAGCGGCGATGATGTGGCGTAATTCCATATTGAGCAATAGCTTGTAAATGCGCGCGCGTGCCGTAGCCGGCATTGCGCAGCCAGCCGTACTGCGGGTATTCGAGGTGCAGCTGCTGCATGATGCGGTCACGCGTCACCTTGGCCAGCACACTCGCCGCCGCAATACTCAGGCAGCGCGCATCCCCCTTCACCAGCGCCCGCGAGGGCAGGGGAAACCCCGGCACAGGCAACCCATCAATCAGACAAAACCCGGGAGCCGGCCGCAGCCCCTCCACCGCGCGGCGCATCGCCAAATGCGTGGCGCGCAAAATATTGAGGCGGTCAATCTCCTCCACCTCCGCCCGCGCCACACACTTGTGCACCGCCTCATCCCCCATCAACAGCTCAAAAAACGCATCGCGCCGGCGCGCCGTCAACTGCTTCGAATCCGTGAGCCCCGGCAGCTCATACCCCTCCGGCAGCTCCACAGCAGCCGCCACCACAGGCCCCGCCAGCGGCCCGCGCCCCGCCTCATCAACACCGCACACATGCGCAAACCCCAGCCCGCGCACCAGCCCCTCCTCACTCATATCAGGAACACTCTTCATGGGCGGGGAACACGGCGCTCAAGCGAGCCGCGCAGCTGCTCCGGCAGCGGCTCACCCTCCTTCAGACCATACAGCAGCTCAATATCATCCAAATAACGACTCATCGGCGTCTCCGGGCCGGGGTGCTCACGGCGCAGCAAGCGCATCGCCTCCCGATAAGTATCAAAATCCCCCCCCTGCGTGTGCCCCAGCTGAGTAATCTCAAACCAATCCAAATAATCCCGCCCGCGAGTAGCCGCCTCCGTGTACGCCTCCCGCAGCTCCTTGAGATCCGCAAGCATCCCCCGCACCTCCTCACGCTTCTTCCCCTTGAGCAACTCCCCAATAGCGCGGTAATACTCCATAATAATAGCGCGATACCCGGGAAAACACCGCCGGCTCAACTCCTCGAGCCTCTCCGTACAGGCCGGCAGCTGCTCCCGCCAGTCCGGCAGCTCCAGCAGCCCATCCAGATCCGCCACACTCACCGAAAACGGCACACGCGTCACCTTATCCACCCCCGTCACCAGCAGCGCCTCGCGCAGCAGCCGCTCCGAATCCAGCGGTGTGAGCGTCTCCATCACCTGCGGGGTCGAAAGCGCCGCCAACTCCAGCGCCCACCACTTGCTAAAACTATTCTCCTGCGAATACAACCCCGGGAAGTGCGAAGCAATCACCTCCGCCGCACTCCCCTCCTGCGTGAGCGACTCCGCCAGCAAATTCCGCAGCAAATCCGGGCCATCCTTCTGATTCAGCAGCCCCATCAGCAACACCCCGCAGGACACCTCATACAGCTGGCGCGAACTCGCATCCATACGCTCCGGATGCGCAGCATTCACCACCTCCTGCGGCGCCATCATATCCCCCCGGCTAAAGAGATTCTGGTAGAGCCGCCGGTCCACCCGCCCCTGCCGCCAGAGCAAAGCCTGCTGCAACCCGCAAACCAGCCACGGCGGCATCTCCAAATAATCCGGCAGCGCCTCCGCCTGCACATGGCGCAGCGCATACTCATACATCAGCATCGTAATAATCGCCTCATCCAGCCTCGCCAGATTAATCCCCCCACCGCCAAACACACGAATCTGCAAATGCGGCTCATGCCCAATAATACGCACCTGCGTCCGAATAGGCCGCGCGCGCGCCGCATCCGCCGTATTCCCCACCAAACGCAGCGACACCGCATACTTCCACTTATCCTCCAGCCCCAGCATCCCATTAAAACGCGCGCGCAACTCATCCGCATGCGCCGCAATAGCACCCATGCGCAGCGCATCACCACCACTCACAGAAAACATCCGCGAATCCGACACCACATGCTCATCCGCCTCCACAAACTGCAAAAGCTGCCGCGGCTGCTGCGCCGCCCCCTGCGGCTCCGGCGGAATATCAATCATCCACCCCGGCAGCTCATCCACCTCCGGCTGATCCTCCAAACGCGTCCCCTCCTCCTGCGCCGTCTCCACAATCGTAGTATCCTCCAGCGGCTCGCAGAGCGCCTGCGCACCCAGCAAACACACCAGCCCAACACCCATTCTCATAAGCCGACCCGGACACATCCTACCCCTATGCTAGCAAATACAACTCCCCTTGGCAACGCCAAAAACACCCCCCACCGCCTCACAGGCAAAAAACGCTTGCCAAAGACCCCAACTTGCGATACCCTCTCTACCTACGTCCGAGGTCATCATGAATATCAAAAACATTCACTTCTCCGGAATATGCGGCACAGCCATGGGCGCCGTCGCATCCGCCATGGCAAACAAAGGCTACCGCGTCACAGGCTCCGATGAGAACGTCTACCCACCCATGTCCACCTTCCTCAAAAAGCAGGACATCACCATCACCCAAGGCTACAGCCCCAACAACATCCCGGACGACACCGACCTCGTCATCATCGGCAACGCCATGAGCCGTGGCAACCCCGAAGTCGAAGCCGTATTAGAGCGCAAACTGCGCTACATGAGCCTCCCCGAAGCCATGAAAGAATTCTTCCTCTGGGGCAAGAAAAACTACGTCGTCACCGGCACCCATGGCAAAACCACCACCACCTCCATGCTCACATGGATCATGGAGAACAGCCAACTCAACCCCAGCTTCATGATCGGCGGCATCGCGCGCAACCTCGGCTGCGGCGGCCGCTTCACCGACTCCGACTACTGCGTCCTCGAAGGTGACGAGTACGACACCGCCTTCTTCGACAAACGCTCCAAATTCCTCCATTACCTCCCCCAAGTGGTCATCATCAACAACATCGAAATGGACCACGCCGACATCTACAACAGCGTCGAAGAAATCAAACTCAGCTTCAAACGCCTCCTGCGCCTCATCCCGAGCAATGGCATCGTCTACCTCAACGCCGACTGCCCCAACTGCCGAGAAGTGTGGGACCACGCCAAAACAGCACTCCGCAACTGCGTCCGCATCGAAAGCGTCGGCCTCGGCGAACACGCCGACCACCGCATCGCCAACCTCGACCTCCGCCCCGACTCCAGCAGCTTCACCCTCGACGGCGAACCCTACAAAATCCCCATGGCCGGCGAATTCAACGTCCGCAACGCCGCCATGGCCGCCAGCGCCGCCTTACACGCCGGCCTCACCGCCCAGCAAATACGCGCCGCCTTCGACACCTTCCAAGGCATCGCACGCCGCCAAGAAATCCGCGGCGTCATCAACGGCGTCACCGTCATCGACGACTTCGCCCACCACCCCACCGCCATCACCCAAGCCATCAGCGGCCTGCGCCAACTCTTCCCCAAAAGCCGCCTCTGGGTACTCTTTGACCCACGCAGCAACACCATGATCCGCAACACCCTGCAAAAAGAACTCGGCACCGCCCTCAGCACCGCCGACTTCGTGGCACTCTCCTCCGCCGTCAACTTCAAACGCGTCAAACCGGAAGAACGACTCGACCTCGAAGCCCTCCAAACCGCCATCCAAGCCACCGGCACAGACTGCTACCTCGGCAAAGGAGCAGATGACATCGTCACCCACGTCATCACCCGCGTCCACCCCGGAGACATCCTCGCCGTCATGAGCAACGGCTCCTTCGACAGCATCCACAGCAAACTCCTCGCCGCCCTCGCCCAGTAACCCCCAACAAAGGGAAACAAAACACCACACCGGCCGCAGCAGCGGCGCCACCACGCCACCCGCGGCACACCGCCCTCAGCAGGCACCCGCCGAGGAGAAAAAGAGCAGGGGGCAGTCCCCCTGCGCGCACACATCAGCGCCCGCGCCGCCCCTCCTGCAGCAACTCCAGCACACGCTGCTGCTGCTTCTTCACCTGACTCAGCCCCCGCAGCAGCGCCACCGTCACCAAAGTCAAATAACTAATAATCACCCCGGCCAAAATCTTCAACAAACGCATCGCCTCCTGCACCCGCTTATCCGCCAGCAAACGCTCCGCCACCACATCCCCAAACTGCCGGGCATAACTCCGCCCCTCCTCCTTCACCTGCTCCTTCACATTATAGAGCGAATCCCCCAGCGCAGCCTCCACCAACTGCGACACCAAAACCCGCGTCTGCCCCTGCACCCCATCAGCCGCCCCCCCTTGCAACTGCTGCTGCTGCTGCTGCGAAACACGCCCCCCATTCTTCCCCTTCTGGCGATTCTCCACATGCTTCTGCACCGCCTTCGCCCCCGCATCAATCAACCCCCGCAAAATCGGATGCTTCTCCCCCGCATCCCCCTGAGCACAAACCTGCGGCACACCCACACCAACCAACAACAGACAACAAATCAAAAAACACTTCATACCCCCAGCCTACCACACCCACCACCCCCTGGCAAGCAAAACACACATAAAATTTTTCCACAAAATTTTTTCACCACCCCCAACCCCAAACTTGCCACCCCACCCCAAATCTGCTACAATCACACAACCATGAACAAACAACACCACCTCAGCCTACTCGCCGGCCTCCTCACCCTCAGCCAACCCCTCACCGCCGCAGAAACCAAACAACTCCCCGCACCCAACACCACCGGCGGCATGCCCCTCATGGAAGCCATCAACAACCGCGCCTCCGGCCGCCTCTACGACAAAAACCGCCCCGTAGACGACCAAACCCTCAGCGAAATCCTCTGGGTCGCATGGGGCCAAAACACCGCCGGCAAACGCACCATCGCCACCGCGCGCAACCAGCAAAACATGGCCCTCTACCTCCTCACCCCCACCGGCACCTGGCTCTACAAAGCCGACACCAACACCCTCCAAAAAATCAACGACAAAAACCTCATCCCCCACTGCGACACCCAACCCTTCGTCAAAGACGCCCCCATCCACCTCCTCTACGCCGCCAAAGACGACAAATGGGGCCGCTGCCACATCGGCTCCGCCTACCAAAACGTCTACCTCTACGCCACCTCCAAAGGACTCGCCACCGTCATCCGCGGCCTCATCGACGACACCGCCCTCACCCGCGAACTCAACCTCCCCGAAGGCGAGCGCGTCATCGCCCACCAAACCATCGGCTGGCCCGAAAAAGAATAAAACCGGCACCCACCGAAAAAACAGCGGAACAGCGCCCCCACCCCTCCGCCACATCGGCCAACCCAACAAAGAGAAAGCCCCCTGAAAAAAGCAATAAAACAAAAAAAGCGAAAAAAACACAAAGAAAACACACATTTTACTGGACAACCCACACCACACGCGCTATACTAAGCCCGCACCACACGGCAGGGTAGCTCAGTGGTAGAGCAGAGGACTCATAAGCCTTTGGTCGGGTGTTCAAATCACCTCCCTGCTACGAAACCAAGACCTCTTTTCGCACCAGCGATCAGAGGTCTTTATGTTGTACGACCGACGCGATATGCGAACTGGGGTGAAAGTCCCTAAGGAACCGAGAT
>JAFLSS010000088.1 GCA_022510805.1 Akkermansiaceae bacterium | reverse complement strand
GTCGAAAGTAATTTTCGGCGCCTCGCGGGACCAGGGCTGCGCATTGTTGCCGCCGATCACGCCGCCGTAGGAACCGGCCGTCACCAGAATCCAACTGTCGGCGTGCACATCTTCGGCGTGGCGGTTGGTCGTGCCGCCTACGATGTTGTAATTCAGGCTGCCGCTGCGGAACTCCGCCCAGTAGGCCATGCCCTCAGTCGAGCGGCCCATGTAGTACTCATCCGAGTCCGCCAGGCAGGCATTATAACCGAAGGCGTGGTTGAGATCATACGCATGCATATCGCCGGAGATGGGGCGGTTGCGCAGCTCTGTGCCCCAGGCGGGGTCCCAGATGCCATCCGTGCTTTCTGCCTCGGCATGCGGGGCGCAGTTGGCGCGCAGCCACCAGGTACCCGTCCCCTCATCCGCCACAATCTCATATTCCCCCGCTGCATAGCCGAGCGCCAGCAGCTGCGCGGCGGACACATCGGCCGTGTTGATGTACAGATTCACCCCCTTCTCGCTCATCAGCGCCTCGGTGTCGAAATCCTGGGCGTAGATGTAGAGCCGGGCATCAGCATCAAGATTCAGGTGCGACTCCGTCTCCAGGTAGTCAAAATAGGCATCCGGCGTCTCCCCGGCGCGGTTCTTGTAGCGCAGCGCCGTGTTGGTCAGCAGGGTCACCGCGTCCGCGTAGTCGAGCTGCCCGCCGCCGACCATCCACAAATCCCCGCCGATGACCAGCTCACCCGTGATCCCGAGCCGCCCCCCGGAGAGCAGGAAGCCGTTCTCCGCCTGCAGCGTGCCCTGCACATCGGCCTCACCGCCGCTCATGTTGAAGAGGGCATAGAGGATCATGTTCCCCTGCTGGTTGAGGTGGCCGCCGCTGATCTCCCACTCTCCGGTGGAGCTCAGGAGGCCGTGGTGCTCATATGTGCCGCCGGTGATGCGGGAGGTGCCGGATGCGGTGTGATTTCCCCACACCGTCAGCCGTCCCTCGCCGCTCATCACGAAGTCGGTGGATTGGATATTGTTGAGCAGCGAATCCTGCGCGCCGAAGACGGCTTGACTGGTGGCAGATTGATTCACCGCGCCGAGGATGATCGACAGGTTGTTGCGGTGGTTGTCGTCGGTGTAGGTGGCATCCGTGGTCCAGAGCACCGAGCCATTGTAGTCCGTGATTTGGTCAAACAACAGCTCCGAGGCATTTTCGCTGTCGGTCCACTCTTTTGCCAGGGTGAGCGTGCCGGAACCTGTGAAATCCGTGAACTCCAAGCCGCTCTTATAAATGAACATGAGAGTATTGTTGCCCTCATTTGCCAGCGTCCCGAAGATGATCGGCGCCGGGCCGTCGCTCATATCCTGCAGGCGGAGGGTGGCGCCGCCTTTGAGGCTGATACCCGTGCCGCTGAAATCTGCCGATGCATGGTGCACCTGCAGCGTGTGCCCATTGTTGATCTCTATCTCAGAGAAAGAGATGCTGACAGTCGAGTTCTGCGCATCGCCGAGGTAGGTCGTGCCACCGCCCTCCAGCTGAAGCTTGCCGCTGTGGGTGGAATGCGAATTCCCCGCAAAATATGCCTTTCCGCCACCGGTTATCACAAGCGTGTCATTTGGCCCGCCCTGCAAATCACCCTCAATATACAGCGGGTTATTGACAGAATCAGCCTGGAAGGAGAACTGCTTCAACCCCACAATATCTCCCTGCATATAAAGACCACCGCCACCGGAGGTAAGCAGAAGCGTGCCGGAATCCGCCGCTTCAAAGGTATCACATATATAGAGCTTCACGCCATGCCCCACGTCAAATTTCTCGAAGCCGGACACCTTGCCATACATGTAGATAAAGCCGGTATTATTATCTTTTATGTCACCTGCGGCTCGATAGGTGGTGAAGGAGGTCTGCCCATTCGTGTTCTCCGGCGAGAAGTCTTGATAGATAGACACTGTCGCCACCCCACCCAAGCGGATGCATTTGAAATTGGACAATGTGCCCTCTCGGAATTCGATGAAGGAATTGTTCATGCCTGTTATCGTGCCGGTCACATGCAGCTCCTTTTGGTTGGCGTCCACATTGGAATAGATGACAGCCGGGTTTTCGTCGCTCGAGTTGCGCACGGAGAAGACCACACCATCAGCATTGCTGCTAAATGCTATATCTCCTCTCAGTATGGTGCCGCCGCTGAGACTCAACGGCACGTTATGATCGCGGCCGCCCCCCTGCAATACGAGATTCAGATCATACGCCCCTTCGCCCAGGTACAGCGTGCCACCCGTCGCATTCGCCGGGGTGTTGAAATTGAAAAGCCTCTCCACCCGCAGCTCGGAGACTCCCAGCTCCGCGGCGGCTTGGGCGCTGAGCTCGTAGGCGCCTTTGGCGATGGTGAGGGTGCCTGTGAAGCTGGAGCTCAGGAAATCCGTATCCAGCAGCAGGGTATCGGTGGTGTCATAATTCAGCTTCAGCGTGCCGGTGGAGCTGCCGGGGCTGAAGGTGGTGTTCGCGAGATCCAGCACGCCCTGCGTGTTGAGTGTCAGCGTGCCGAAGAGGTCGATGTCATTCGCCGTCAGGAGGCTCTCATTGGCCGTGGAGAGCGACAAGGCGGTGTCGGCGTTGATGGTGAGCCGCCTGGCATGCAGCGTGTTGTCGGGCGCGCCCGTGGCATCCACTGTGGCGTTCTGCTCCGCCTCGTTAAACACCAGCACACCATCTTCCTCTGTCACATTGTCCGTGCTCAGCGTGGGCGCCGCCCCGGTGATCTCCACGGCCGCTGCCGCAGGCGTCCCCGCCAGTATCCACCACACACTACCTCCCGCCACCACTCCGCCGGACAATGTGGCCGTGTAGCTGAGCAAACCGGGGGCGCTGCACATGCAGGCCGCCATGACAATTTTTCGTAACACGCTAGGAAGATGTAATTTCATAGTAAAGAGGGAAGAGTATTTATGGAACGATTATATCTTTTTAAAAGAGATGACCTGTCGCAAGGTTAGATTTATCTGAATGTTAATCGGTTACAGATAACTGCATATCCGCGCGCGCGGGAATTTCGGGTTCGTTTTCCAGGGCGCTCATTCTCAGCTATATGCAGATAATGAGCAAAATCCGCATATTTAACTTGCGTATCTCTTTTAAAAAGATATAATCAACTAATAAGCTTTCTAACCTCACGATATGAAAATACATCTCCCTTTCGGATTGCGTAAAGCTCTTTTAGCATGTATGGCCTATATGGCAGGTGTGGCTCCTGCTGCCGGTACGCTTGCGAGTGGTTGTCTTTGGGGCGCAGGATGCGTGTATGCGTTGACCGGGTTGGCTTATGCAGAGGATAAACAATTTAGTGAAGCTTCGGTGATTCTGGATGAAGAGGATATCCAGGCCGCAGATGATCTTGAATTCTCCTTCACCGGCGCTCAAGCTGCCTCACTGGGCACGCAGATCAGCGCCACGAACATGACCATCGACGGCGGCACGGATCTCACCCTCAGCGGCGAGGGCACCTTGACCCTCACGGGTGAGCTGGCGGTGCGCGGTTCCCTCCGCCTTGAAGCAGAGGCGCTGCTGGATATCGCCAACACGACCATGAGCGGCAACGGCCGGCTCACTCTGGCGTATGCTAAGGATACCGCCCTCACCGCCACCACAGTAAACAGCGGATTTACGGGCACGCTGGAGATTGCCGCGGGCAATTACACCCTCAGCCCGGAGGATGCCGCCGCGCTGAATTTCTCCTCCATCTGGGTCACGCGCACGGGCCCTGTGAGCTCCGGTTCGTCCACCGGTGGCTCACTCCTCCTTGATACGGGTGAATACACGCTGAATCTCAGCATCTGCGGTGGGTTCAGAAATGAGCAATCTGCCATCCAAGCCAAAGGCGGCACGATCCTGAATGGCTCCCTTACCCTGCGCGAGGGCGCGGTGTTCAGCATCACCGATTCCTCAGCGGAAAAGCCCATGGTGATCAATGGAGATATTGATCTCGGCGGCTATGCGTTCCGTATCTGGAATAACCAAGCAATTGGCTATATGGCATGGAACGGCACCGTGTCCAACCTCGGTGAGATTCAGCTGGCCAATAGCTCGGCTTTGTATATCAACACGCCGCTCTCTCCCGAGAATATGGCGGACGAGAGCACCACGCTGACGGTGACTCGCGGCGGAGCTGGTGTGAGTGGCTATGTTTATTTGAAAGAAGGCGCTTCCGGATTCACGACGTTTGATATTCGAGAAGGCTTCGTCCACATTGAGAAAGAGTTTGTGGGCGCGGGGGGTACTGTAACCAAAACAGGCGGCCAAAACCTGTATTTTGATGGCCCGGTGTCGGGAGTAGAGAAACTTCTTGTCAGTGCTAACAACGGGTCTATCTATGTCACCGACAGTATAAGTGGATTAAAAGAGATCGACTCCCAATCCTATGTGGAAGTCTCCGGCACTATTTATGCAGATGATCTCACTCTAACTTCACGTGGTCCCGGTAACAACCGCATCACATTATCCGGTGATATCGTGGGTGATGGCACCGTCAATCTGAGTCTGTGGGGAGATGTGACCATGATAGGCGAAGGCTTCAGCCACACGGGTATTTTGGAGATTACAGGCCGCCTGAAGTGGGGAGATCATGAGACCCATACCACGACTCTCGCTTTCTCTGAAATTCACATTGGTAGTGGTAATACCACCTTCTATATTAATCACGCACCCGGCGAGACGGGGCAGAAGGTCACCCTCGGCGGCGGTACGATCCAGATGTATGACATGACCGACGGCGTGTCGTGGATGGCGTTCCCGGAACTCAATGTCACGACAGATAGCCACTTGGTCTTTACGTACAATGGCGGGTTGCGCTTCGCCACGCTGACGGGTTCCGGCAGCATGGATGTGAAGAAAGAGCAGGGTTTTTCCGGGCAGGATTCCATTTTATACATCGATGAGGCGCACAATTACTCCGGCTCGCTGACATGGCTCAATGGCGACAATCATACCTACCATACCATCCGCTTGGATGCGGTGAATCAGGAGAACGGCCAGACGATGACCATCGGCAGCGCGGACGCGGGGATGAACATGGATCTCGACTCCGACTCGTTCCTCATGAAAGGCAACGGCACGCTTGTGGTGTATGGTGATCATGTGTCAAACGGCACATTCCAGGTCATGAGCGGCACCTATGACAACAAGTACGGGGTGAGGACGGAGGATATCTTTGTGGTGAGTGGCGGCACTGTCAGCATCGCCAAAGACTTGACCACGGAGGGCGGCTTTGCGCTCGAGAACGGCATCCTGAACATCGGCGCCGATATGAATGTGGGCGGGGATTTCTGGTTTGCCAGCAATGGCACGCTGAATCTCACCGGCAAGGTGACGCTGGCGAATGACGCAGGGCTGCGCTACGCCAGCCATGATGATTCGGTCACCACGGACTACCTGGACGTGCTCACCGAGGTCGGCCGAGTCATCGTGGGTGACGAGTCGCGCCTGTGGGTCTTCTCGAATGATTTTGATCCCGCAGAGCTGATGAGCGAGAAGGGTGTGGACCTGCTCATCAACACCACAGATGTGGCCGCCTCGCAGCTGTTCGCGCTCGGCTACTCATCGGAGGAATACGAGATTGTGGCCAATGAGGAGACAGGCACCTGGTGGCTGCGCGCCAGCTGCGCCCCGCATGCGGAGGCAGAAAGCACGGATGGCATCTGGGACCCCGCCTGGGGCACAGAGCTGCGCGCCCGGCCGATCTCGGGTGACATGCATGTGTATGACCTCGCGCACTCCATTGCGTATGATGCGCGCCTGGCGGACAATGAATACTACAGAGGACGCTCGACCACCGGCCCGGTGTACTGGGCGGAGTTCCGCAGCGGCAGCATGAATTACAACCTCGTGGGCGGCACCAAGAATACCCACGCGGTGGATGTGCATGCCAGCAGCTGGATGCTGGTGACGGCGAGCAGCTACCGCAATATTGTGGGTGGTAACCACGCCCAGGAGTGGGCAAGCGGCAGGCCCAAGATCGCGTTCGAG
>JAFLSS010000087.1 GCA_022510805.1 Akkermansiaceae bacterium | reverse complement strand
GCAACGCCATCTTTGAGGAATACAAGGGCGCCCTCACCGAGCAATACGTGCTGCAAGAGCTGAAAACCCTCGGGCGTATCCCCCTCTGCTACTGGACCGGTGGAGTGTCGGAGGTGGATTTTGTCGCGCAGCTGGAGGGATGCGTTGTCCCCATCGAAGCGAAAGCCGGCATCAACCTGAAAGCCAAGAGCTTGACGGTTTACCGTCAAAAATACGCCCCACCCGTGGCCATCCGCACCTCGCTGGCCGAATACTCCGCAAAAAATGGCTTGCTGGATATCCCCCTCTACCTCCTCGGCAGCCTGCCGCGCATCTTGACGGAATACGCAGATTAACCTCCGACTCACGTATACCTTTGCTGATATAACGCATACGCAGCAAATATCCTCTTGACAGCTGCGCCTCATCCTGTATAATCTTCCCCAGATAGCCTCCTCTACCTCGGCCTGGAATCCGTTGATTCCTTTGACTGTAGAGGGGGTTTTTTTGCAGCCATGAAATATGAGGAAACACACCTGAGTTACGAAGAGCAAGCGCAGCGCTTGTTGGATTGTGGTCTGGTGGCAGAGAAAGCGGCCCTCATGCAGAGGCTTCAAGACGTAGGTTACTACAGATTGAGCGCCTATATGGCTCCTTTCCGCATCTATGATGCAGCCGGAAATATCACGGAGCAATTTATACCCGGCACTACATTGGAGAAAGTATGGATTCACTACCTGTTTGACCGGCAACTCCGGCTCCTTTTCATGGATGCCATTGAAAGAATAGAAGTCTCTTTGCGCGTGAAAATCGCCCATCTGCACACAAGAGAAAGCGGGCCTTTCGGCTATGCAGATGCAACATATTTTCCAAGTTGGAAAGGATATGCAAAAAAATTAGAAGAGTCTAAACTCTTACTCAAAAGGCACACAGACAAAGAAACGGGAATAACCACGATCGTGCCTACAAATGTGGAAGCGGTTGATTCATTCTTCAATAAATACGGAGATCAACACACGGCTTTGCCACTTTGGTTAGCCGTAGGGATGATGGACTACGGAACATTGATATACTTTTTTGATCATTCATCTCAAGCATTAAGGAACGAAATTGCTGCGGGGTGGAAGATCGATAGAGGTAGTTTAGAGTCATGGCTATATGCGCTCCGCGTATTGAGAAATACGTGTGCTCACCATGGAAGAGTGTGGAATAAATCTTTCCCTTTTTCGCCTCGCATTCCGTCGCCATCTCACAATAAATTCTGGAGTTACGTCTACTCCGAGAAAGCGCATAAATGGGTACGCCCCACGCGCAGCATGGATGGGATGAGCGAGTGGCGGTTGAACCACGAGAGCGTCACGGCGTTTCTCTTCGTGTGCCGTCAATTATTGAAGCAGATTGCTCCCTCCTCACACTGGAAAAATCGCGTGGAAGACTGCTTACACAACGCTCAGGCAAAGGGCATCAATCTCGCGAAAATGGGGCTTCCCGAGCATTGGGAATCTCACCCTATATGGGTGTAAGCGCCGCTCATCAAGAACACGGGAATCTGCGCTCCATACACGCCGTACGCCTAATTATCGTGCGTCTTTGCAGGATAGAGGCGCTTTTTTTGACTTTTGGGTGTTATCACCTATAATAGGAGTATACACTTGCTCTGCCATGAAACCTATCGAACAGATGAAACTCAACATCGCTCTGCTGGATGCCGCCCAATGCGAAGATGGCGCGGAGGATATCCGACGTCTCCTCGCTGCCGGGGCGGATATGAACACGGAGGGCGAACAAGCATGGCCGGACGTTGCCGAGTTGAAGCATGCAGATGGAGTACGCGCCATGTTGGAGTTTGGTGCAGATGTTTACCGGCGAAATTCCTGGGGAGACACAGCGCTTCATTTGGCGGCGCTGCGTGGTTGTGCGGAGAGTGTACGCCTTTTGCTGGATGCCGGGGTGCCGCCCGATATAAAGTCGAGCAGAGGGGTTACGCCTTTTTTCTATGCTTTTACGCAACTGCAGGTGGAGTGTGTGCAACTGCTTTTAGAGCGAGGCGCCGATGCAAATGCGACCGATGAGGCTGGGCACAAGGCATGGCAATTTATAACAAGTGTAAGGCCTAAAAGGACCGAAAAAATCCTGCCGTGTCTGCGCTTGCTGGAGAAATTCGGCGCCCCCCTGAATCCTGAGGACCAGAAGGCACGAGAAATTTTATGTGATGCAATCTCGGACGGTGAAATTGAACTTGCAACGTATCTGCTCTCGATAGGAGTGAGTCCGCAAAGCACAAATGAGTATGGAGTGTCTGCTCTTCATCTGGCGGCAGAGCAGGAGAACCCTGCTTTCCTGCGCTTGCTGCTGGATGCCGGAGCAGACATGCACTGTCTGTCGAAACAGGGCGCTACGCTGCTGCATACGGCTGCCGGTAGAGGCCGTGCAGAAAATATACGCTTATTATTGGCAGCCGGCGCGGATGTGAATGCAAGAGACAAGCACAACCGGACTCCGCTTCATGAGGTGAAAGGTCTCGAGTGTATCAAGCTGTTGGTAAAAGCCGGAGCAGACGTGAATGCCAGAGATAACAGCGGAGACTCCATGCTCTACGATGCCTGCGATAGATACGAGTTTCCCCTCGCATTATATTTGCTGAAGCTGGGAGTAAAACCCACAACTAAGCGCGAGAGGAGCAAGCTGCTGAGTTGTTTGCAGGGTATGATGCAATACCGAATCGCAGACTTCACCATGCCGGACTATTGGCTGAATTGCGTGGATATAAATGAAAAAAATCAGGATGGCAACACGCTCCTGATAAGATTGATGAATGAAACAAAATGGCCCACCTACGTCAACTGTTATAACCCTTTCGATTCTCCCCGGGTCATTACGCTTAAGGAATACCGTCATCATCTGCATAAGGGAAGTAGGGATACTTACGCCATCAATTCCGCCATCCTATATTTGGTAGAAGTAGGAGCAGATCTCAATGTTGTGAATAAACGTGGGCAGAGCGCCATGGATATAGCGGCAGTTCATGCGTGTGCAGATGTGGCGCATACCCTACGTGCGGCCGGTGCGAAATTCAGCTATGAATTGGGCAACATAGAACAGCAGCAGTGGATGGAGCGACGTATTCATAAAATTACTCCCATAGCACTCCCGGAACCGGATGAGTGGCACAGCGTGGATGATATGCTGGCATACGCCCGCCGGTGTACGACTCTATGCGGCCTGACGAACTGGCAATGGACAGTGGAAAAAACGGATGGCGCATGGCTGGGACGCTGTTGCGTGTATTCAAGAACGCTGATGCTGGCCTCAAAGCTGCTCAGCAGGAGCCACCGCGAGATACGCGAGGTCATCATTCACGAGCTGGCTCACGCCATGGATTGGGTCCACCATACCTGTTGCGATATAGAATGCCATAATCTGACGTGGAAGCTGTGGGGAACGGCTTTAGGTATGCCGGGTATGACCGTACATTCCAGCCCCGACGATACTTCCAAGATGGGGCTTGAGGGCATAACAGAAGCCATAACAACTTCTTCGCCTCATCTGCTCTGCCACAGAGAAACGGGGGAGGTGTTTCATGTATACAAGGCTCGCCCAAAATTGACGGCCATGCGTTTGGCAAAGATGTGCATTCGCGGGCGGGAGGAGGAGACGCGAGGAAAGCTCTGCGTGTCCGCCATCCCGGCAGAGCGAGGAGAAAGAACGCTGTTCGCCGAATGCTCAGAGGATGGCAAGACAATTTTCAACACCAGCAAAGAGATACCCCGCATGACAGAGCGACGCCTGCGCGATACCCACGCTCAGGGACGCCGACTTTGCTACCTGCTCACACTCGAAAACATGGTTGATTATGAATGCGCTTGATGGCAAAAACTCACTTATCGAAGGAAATGACTAAGCGAATCAGAAGAAAACGTGTTGTGGCGTTCCTGACGGCGCGGCGAGCGCGGGATGCGGATGATGCGCTGGGGCTCATCTTATGCGCAGCGGACAGTGAGGCCTACCGGGCAGTGGCTCCGCCGGCGCCCATGCGTCCGACGCGGGTGCTCAGGGCGAAGCGTATCTGCAACCATGCGGATGGGCTTGTGGCGGGGCTGCTTGCTGCGGGAGCGTGTGCCGATGCGCGGGATGTGGAGGGTCACAGTGTGCTGCGCTTGGCTGTTCAGCTGGGGGGAGGCGCGGTGCGCCGATTGCTGGCTGCCGGAGCTGCGCCGGTTCCTGATGCTCTGTGCCTTGCTGCGCAGATGGTTGACATCCCCGCTGCGCAGGCTCTGCTGGATGCCGGGGCGGATGTGAACGCTACTCTCGAAAGTGGGTGGACGCCGCTTCTCTGCGCCTGCCTTGCCGCACGAAGGAACGGCGCAGTGGCTCTGCCCATGGTGAGGCTGCTTGTTGCTGCCGGGGCAGATACGTCTGCCGTGCTTTCCAATGGCCTAGGCTGCTCTGATTTGATCAACTCACCCCGGCTCACCCTTCGCGACAAAGCCGAGCTGAATAAGCTGCTGGCGAAGAATTTTTGATCAAAAGATGATGTCTCCTACAATGAAAAATATGACTACAATGGAACAACTGAACAGACAACTTTTTGAGGCGGTGGAGGGGATGGAGGGCGCGGCGCGGGTGCGGGAGCTGCTGGCGGCGGGGGCGGATGTGAATGCGTGCGCGGGGGATGGCTCGCCGGTGCTGTGGTACGCCGTGGCGCATGATGAGCCGGATGACGAGGTGGTGCGTGCTCTGCTGGAAGCGGGGGCGGATGCCAACGCCGCAGAGGGCGTAAGCCCGGAGTATACGGCGCTGGCGGCAGCGCTGGAGAATGGCGCGGGAGAAGAGGTGCTGCGCCTTCTGCGCGAGGCGGGTGCACGGGAGCCGCTGCCGGAGCCGGAGGGGGATCACCAGCCCCCGGATGAGATACTGCCGCCGGTGCCGGATGCCGCCGCTACGCGCGAGCTGCTGGAGCGTGCCCGCTGCGCGGAGCCGCCGGGGGTGAGCGCCCTGCGTAAATGCCTGATGCGCACCGCCGGAGAGCTGAGCGCCGCGCTGCGGCAGGTGGTGATATGGGGGCCGAAGCCGGGCGTGGTGCGTCTGCTGCTCAGCGCGGGGGCGGACCCGAATGAGACGGACGCCCAAGGCTGCACGGCGCTGCACCGGGCGGTAGAGTTTCACGCCGTGGCAGAGGTGGTGCGCGAGCTGCTGATGGCCGGGGCGGATCCGCTCGCTCGCGATGCACAGGGGCGAACCCCGAGAGAAGTGGCGCGTCACGCCTTGGAAGCAGAGTACCGCTGCCGCAAGCAAGACATCGTGGCGCTCTTGCTCACGGCGGAGGCCACATACGCACCCCACCCCACTCCCGAGGAGCTGACCCAGCGGCTTTTCGAAGCTATTCGCGACGCCCGCGCGGACGACGTGCTCACCCTGCTGGCCGAGGGCGCCCCGGCGAATGCCCAACGCTGCATCTGCCATTGGCGGGAGAAGGGTAACTATACGGCGCTGGATTACGCGCTGGAGAGTCGCGCGCCGGCGGGCATCGTACACACCCTGCTCCGCGCCGGGGCGCTGCCCACGCCGCGCACCCTGTCGCTGGCGGTGGACGGCGAGCACGGACTGGCTGTGGTGCAGGAGCTGATTGAAGCCGGGGCAGATGTGAACGGTCAGGATGAGCGCGGGCGCACCGCCCTTATGCTTGCCGCAGAAAGCGGGGATAACTACCTCACCTACCGAGCCCTGCTGACGCCGCTGACAAACCTGAATATCACTGATGATGAAGACCGCACCGTGCTGCACTACTTGCTGGATCCCTTCCAGCGTGTGAATGTGTGCGCCCTGCGGCTGGCGCTGCACTGTGGAGCAGACCCGAATGTGGCGGACGCCCGGGGAGTCACCCCCCTCATGCTTGCCATGCACCACAGCGAGGCCTACTGCCCGCTGGCGCCCATCCTCCTGAAATCCGGGGCGGATCCCCACGCGCGAGACGTGCGCGGCCGCTCGGCGCTGCACCACGCCTGGAGCCACCATGGACTCGAGGCTTATCGCCCTGCCTCCCAGCGCGATGAGAATAGGGAGCAGTATGCCGCCGAGGCAGACATTCGCGCCCTCCTCGCTGCCGGAGCAGATGCCCATGTGCCGGACAACTTCGGCGAGACACCCGCAGAGCGTCTGCACCGTTATGCTGACGCACGCCATCCATATCCGGCGCCGCTTCTTCTGCTGCTGCCAAGGACGCAAAAACTCCCAAAAGGATGAGTGCGCGTGTTTTCATGGGGGCTAATGAAGGGGGGCGAAGTTTGGTGGAAGTGACACGCGTGCGTTACTTCAAGAAAAGCGGTAAGGGGAGCACGGAAAAAGCCTACCACATAACCAGCTTACCCTGCAACAAGGCCGCACGTATAGCCGGGGCAATACGAAG
>JAFLSS010000086.1 GCA_022510805.1 Akkermansiaceae bacterium | reverse complement strand
TCGAGGCCATCTACTTCTCGCGCGGCAATGACCCCATCATCTACCGCGAGCGCAAGGCCCTGGGCGCCAACCTGGCCGAAAAAGTCGTGCAATGCCTCGGAGACGAAAACCTCTCCAAAGCCGCCATCACCTATATCCCCAACACGGCAGAGTTTGCCTACTACGGCCTGCTGGAGGGGCTGCGCGCCTACCGCCGCAACTGGGCCACAGAATCGCTCATCAACGCTTATCAGAACGGCTCACTCACTGAAGACCTCATCCGCGAGCTCATTCAGCGCCGCTGGCCGCGCTCCGAAAAAATCGCGCACAAGGACATCAAGCTCCGCACCTTCATCTCCGAAGAAAGCAGCCGCAAGCAGATGGCGGCCCAAGTGTATGACCTCACCTACGGCGCGGTCGATTCGGATGAGGTACTCATCGCCATAGATGACTCCATCGTCCGCGGCACCACCCTGCGCTCCTCCCTGCTGCGCCTGCTGGCCCGCTCGAAAGCCAAGAAAATCGTCATCCTCTCCTCTGCGCCCCAAATCCGCTACCCGGATTGCTACGGCATCGACATGAGCGAGCTGGGCAAATTCATCGCCTTCCAGGCGGCCATCTCCCTGCTCAAACAGCGCGGGCTCTACCAATACATCACCCAAGTGTATGAAGAGTGCCGCCACCAGCTCACCCTGCCGCCGGAGCAGCGCACCAACCCCGTCAAAAAGATCTACTCTCCGTTCTCTGCAGATGAAATCACGGCAGAAATCTCACGCCTGGTAACGCCCGACAACTCGCCCTGCGAGGTTGAGGTCATCTACCAGAGCATCGAGGGCCTGCACCGTGCCATCGAGGGGCCGTGCGGAGACTGGTACTTCAGTGGCAACTACCCCACCCCGGGTGGTTACACCACGGCCAACGTCGCATTCATCAACTGGTTTGAGGGACGCGATGGCCGCTCTTACTCACTACCTGTGTAAGCGCTACCACTCTCGACAACAGACCGACTCCCGCGCCCGGAGCGCCGTGCCGCAGAAGGCTCTCTCCTCCACCTCTGCGCACGACGCCCCGGCACGGCTGCGGTTTCCGCCCCCACCCCCTCCATGCGACACGATCAACAAGATGCGGATTGGAATGAGCTCTCCGATGAGAAGCTCATCGAAATCACCTTGAGCGGCAACACGCGCGCGTTCGATGTACTGATCCGCCGCCACAGCCGCAAACTGCACGCCATGCTACTGCAAATGCTTGGCTCAGAGGCAGATGCTTACGATGTGGCACAGGAGGCTTTCTTGCGAGCTTTCCGCTCGCTGCGCTACTTCAACGGCCAGAGCGCCTTTTACACCTGGCTCTACACCATCGCCGCCAATCAAGCGCGCAACTTTATCCGCAAGCGCAAGCGCGAGCACGCCTTCAGCCTTGACAATGACGAATTCGGCACCCCGCTCGAAAAAGACACCGAGCTCGCCGACCAAGCGCTGGATGCCGACCCCGCGCGCGGCGCCCACATCACCGATATCAAAGCGCGCCTCCGCGCCGCCCTCCGCGAGCTCTCCCCCGCGCATCGCGAAGTCGTCACCCTCTGTGACATCATGGGCCTCTCCTACCAAGAAATCGCCGAGATGCTCCACGTGTCCGAAGGCACCCTTCGCTCGCGCATCTTTTACGCCCACAAGCAGCTCCAAAGCCTGCTGGGAGACATTGACCGCTGATTCCCCCCCCTCCTGCACACCGGTGGGAAACACACCCGCTTGTGGCACCCTACACCATTCAACATCAAGCAGTCAGGACACACCACCGGATGAGAGAGAGCCCTAAAACAGGAGCCGCATCTGCCGGCTCCGGCAAAGCGGCACGCACCCGGAAGCAAAAGAAACACCACTTCCTACCCTCTTCTCATCAAATAAGATAGGAGAGAAGACCACATCCGGGTAAAAAAAAGATTGAAAGAGGCCTCCAAAACTGCTATAAGGAGCTACAGGGAAAACCCTCCTTAGCAGGCATCCGTCTATGAAGCTCCTTTTCCATCGAATTTCCAAAGGATTCACCCTAGTTGAACTCCTTATCGTCATGACCATCATCGCCGTCATGATGGTCCTGGCCACCACCGTCATGCGCGATACAGGCACCGGCCGCACACTCGATTCCGGGCTCTACCTCGTAGAAAACCTCATCCAGGAAGCGCGCGCCACCGCCCAGGGCAAAGACACCTACGCCCGCGTCATCTTTGTCACCGCGCCCAACGACACCTCCAAAAACTCCGTCCACCTGCGATACGTGGGCGTGCAGTACCTCGAAAAGGCCGATGCCAAAGGCCAAAATGACCCCGCCGCCAAACTCCAAGGGAAGTGGATCTCCACCTCCACGGGGCTCATGCTGCCCCCGGGTGTCTTCTTCTCCCCCAGCTACAGCCGCGCGCTGAGCTGGGCAGAGGGCTCCAGCGACCGCGTGGGCACCACCACCACCGAGATTAGCAAAGACAAGAACCGCCGCGTCTACTACTTTGAGTTCGATGAAAAAGGCCGCTATGTAGCGCCCTCCGCCGGGCCCAACTCCCCCACGCAGCCCCACCGTGTCGTGCTCATCAGCGCGCGCCTCGGCAAGGATAACAGGCATGCGCGAGATGGCATCACCCCCTCACAGCTGGATAGCCACCGCCGCCCGGCCGGCGCGAAAGGGCTCGTCATCTGGCCGGCGGGCAACACAAGCCGCCTGCGCACCCGCGAGCAGATTTTCAGCAGATAACCCCTTCCCTCTCTAGGCCTCATGATGAAGCACACCCCAACACCCCGGCTGCGCCGCCGCGCCTTCACCCTCATGGAAACCCTCCTTGCGGTGGCGATCATCGGCGTCGTCCTCTCCATCGTCCTCTCCGTCTTTGTACCCGCGCGCGGCCTGATGCAGAAAGCCCTCACCAAGCAAGAAGCGGACCGCATCGTCAGCATCCTGCGCGCAGAAATCAACACCATCCGCCCCAACGAACAGGCACTCAGCGTCGAAACCTCTGCCCCCGGCAGCTACGCCACCGCCTTCGACAAGGGCTTTTACTGGATCCGCGCCTCCCTCAAACCGGAGACCTCCATCGTCATCTTCTCCTACCGCGCGGACACCTCCAAGCCCCGCCGTGCGGACGGCACCTACCCCTCCATCCCCGCCACCCGCAGCAAACCCGGCGCCGACACGCAGCTCACCACCATCGCATGCCCGATGAACAGCAGCATCCACAAGGATGACATCAAGAACGCCATCGGCAACCTCTTCCTCGTGAAGCTCACCCAGATCGAGGAAACCAACAGCAGCAACTTCAAGCTCGCCAAGACCCCCGGCACCATCAGCGGCGCCGAAAGCCCGGCCAAATACTACTCCCGCGACAACGCCGATTGGGCATGGGGCGGAGCCATCTACTGCCGAGCAGATTTTTACCTGATGACACCGAACCCCGCGCGCTACAAAAACCGCCCATGGTCACGCGTCGGCAAACCCATCTTCTCCGCCAATTTCTCCTTCCGCCGCTAACCACGCTCTAGCCTCCCATGTTCTCACGCCTCCCACGCGCACGCCGCGGCTTCACCCTCGTGGAGCTCATCACGGCCATGGCCATCACCGCCGTCCTCGTCTTCATCATCATGGAGCTGACCAAGCAGAGCATCTCCATATGGAAGCGCATGCAGGACGACTCCGCCTCCGTCTCCACCTCCACCCTTGCGCTGCAAACCCTCTGCCGTGATTTGGAGTCCTTCCAAGTGCGCTCCGGCGGCACCAATTTCCAATGGCTCTACGCAGAGGTAGACAACGCCATGCAAGGCGCGCCGAAATCCCTGCGCATCCCCAAATCCGCCCGCTGCATCTTCTTCACCTGCGCGCAGGATCGCCACCCCGCCATCGGCTCCCAATCCTCCTCGCGCAACAGCTACCGCGACATCGTATCCAGCAATGTTGACACCCAAGGAGATGTGAGCGCCGTGGGCTACCGCCTCATGTTCCGCGACCAGGTGCTCAACCTCCCCAACCGCGCGGGCGACACGACCATCTTCCCCCTCTTCTCGCTCTACCGCCAGGTCATTTCCCCGCGTGACACATATGACTACCTCCTGGGGCGCGAGGATCTGAACTCCGCTTACAAGCGCTACGAAAGCAGCGAAGACAAGTACTTCCTCTGTGAGAACATCGTCGAGATGAGTCTGATCTTCAACATTGAATATGCAGATGAGTCCACCTCCTCACGCGATGGGCAAGTCACCTACAAACGCGAGGTCGTGCCCATCCTCTCCTCCTCTGCCCAGAGCGGAGAGCGCCGCTTCCGCCTCTTCAGCGACCGCGCCATCGCCGGCGGCAGCGAGATGAAGAACGCCCACGTCGTCTCCGCGGAAATCTCCATGACCGTGCTCACCGAGGAAGGGGTAGCCCTCATCGAGCAAGTGCGCCTCAACCAGCGCCACGCCCCCAAACTGGAGGAGTTTTTCTCGCGCTACACCCAGTCATTTTCCCGCTCTGTCACCCTGCCCATCCCGCTGTGACCAGCCACCCCTTCGCACAGGGCGGCGCCGCGCCGGAGCTGCCGCATCTCCGGCTGTGGCTGGATCCCCTCCCGCGCACCGGCTACCACAACATGGCGGCCGATGAGCTGCTCTGCCGCCGAGGCGATGCCTGGCTGCGCATCTACCGCTGGTCGGAGCCAAGCGTGAGCTATGGGTATTTTGACACCGCCCAAGTAGCGGCAGGGCTTTTCCCGGGAAGCGGTATCCGCTATATCCGCCGCTGGACAGGCGGCGGCATTGTGGACCACCGCAGCGGCCACACCTACACCCTCACCCTCCCCGCGAGGGAAGAGCCCTACCCGCCCGCCTCCGTCCTCTACCGCTGGATCCACGGCGCCCTCGCCGCCGCGCTGCAGCAGAGCGGCGTGGCCTGCAGCCTGCTCACCCGGGACGCGCCGGATGGCGGGCGCGCCTGCTGGGCCAGCCCGGTGGAGAGCGACATCGTGGACCCCGCCGGCCGCAAGCTCGCCGGGGCCGGGCAGCGCCGCTACCGCGGAGCCGTGCTGCACCAAGGCCTGATTCAGCAGTGTGAGCCGGCAGCCGGCTGGGAGCACCTGCTGGCCGCCGCCCTCTCCCCCCGGGTGCAGAGCACAAGCGCGGCTGAGCCCTGGCCGGGCTTTGCCGCAGAGCTCCACCAACTCTGCCAAGAAAAATACCTTTCACCCGCCTGGGAAGATGAGACGCACGGCCGCCGCCGCGCCACCCCCACACCGCCCCAAGCATGAGCGAGCCGAGCGACAGCCTCTGGCGGCCGAATGTCGCCGCCATCATCATGGACGCCGCGGGGCAGATCCTCCTCGGCGCCACCGCCAAGCACCTGCACTTCCCGCAGGGAGGCATCAAACCCGGCGAGAGCGGCGCCGATGCCGTGCTGCGAGAAATACGTGAGGAAGTCGGCCTGAGCCACTGCAGCATCGTGGCTGAATACCCCGGCCTGCGGTACCCTTACCGCCACAAAAACAAGAAGAGCGAATACTGGCTGGGCCAGCAGCAGACCTACTACCTGCTGCGCTGCCCCGGAGTCGCGCCTGCCACAGACTGCAGCGGCAGCGCCGAATTCACCGGCACGCGCTGGCTCCCGCTCGCTGAGCTCAGCCCGGAGCTTTTCGTGCCATTCAAGCGCGATGCCATCACCCGCGCCCTCCGGCACTACTTCCCCACCGGCGGAGCCTACAGCCCCCTCCTCTGCACCACCCGGCGCTACCTCTACACAGGTGAAGCCCCCGAATCCGCGGACACCACACCCCTCTTCGGCGGGGGCAAAACAGAAGCCGCCTATCACCTCACCCGCCTCCCCAGCTGCCGCATCGGCAAAAAAAGCCAACTGCTCGTCAGCCTCATCGGCATGGAGGGCGCCGGACTCAAAAAAAGCCTGCGCCACATCGCCCACACGCTCGATCCCCTCACCACCCATTACCACACCGACCCGCGGCGCTATGCCGGCTTGCCGGACACCCTGCTCCCCCTGCCCGGCGAGCTGAGCATCCTGGCGCTCCCGGCCAATGCGCCGGAGACCGCCCGACTCGACCACCTGGAGGCACGCCTGGCAGCCCGGGGCGGCCGCGCTCTGCGCATCGGCCTGCACCTCTCGCGCGACAAGCAGCAGAAGCGCCTTGCCGACAAAGGGAACGCGCCCGCGCAGCCCTGGCTCAGCGCGCGCAGGGAGCTCCTGCAGGCGCTCGCCGCGGCGCCGCAGGCCTACCTCATCCCGGCAGATCACGGCTGGTACCGCGACTACCTGCTCACCCTCCTCCTGCGCGAAGCACTCGAGCAACCCGGCGCCTAGCAGCAGCAGAAAATCCGCCCTCAGCACAACAAAAAGACACACTCCGCACTTGACAGGCCGGGGTAAACTATGGCAGAATACGCCCGCATCTGCGGCTCCGTCGTTCAATGGATAGGACAAAGGTTTCCGGTACCTTCGATGTGGGTT
>JAFLSS010000085.1 GCA_022510805.1 Akkermansiaceae bacterium | reverse complement strand
AAGCCCCGGCCAAGCCCGCTGCCGCTGCCAAGCCTGCGGCCAAAGCTCCGGCCAAACCCGCTGCTGCCGCTAAGCCTGCGGCCAAAGCCCCGGCCAAGCCCGCTGCTGCCGCCAAGCCTGCGGCTAAAGCTCCGGCCAAGCCCGCTGCCGCTGCCAAGCCTGCGGCCAAAGCCCCGGCCAAGCCCGCTGCTGCCAAGCCTGCGGACACCAAGCCCAAGAAGGATTCTCAGCGCAAGCGCGCATTCAATCCCAAAATCACCGCTAAGCATCTGCAGGAGTTTTTCCCGGATGACCTCACCCTTAAAACAGCATTCAAGACCCTGCTGGCACAGGCCAAAAAGAATGGCGGCTATGTGACGGATGATGACATCGTGTCCTCGCTGCCGGATGAAGGCTTTGAGGAGCAGGACACGGAGCGCCTCTTTGAGCGTCTCCACTACATCGGCGTGGAAGTGGTAGAGGAGGCGTCGATGGCGACCAACTACAGCGCTGAGGACTTGCGCAACCTCACGCGCGATGCCAATGGCCGCATCATCGAGAACCCCACCGTGCAGGAAAAGCTGCGCCAGCTCGTCCTGCTGGCCAATGACCAAGGCTTCCTCACCTACGATGATATCAACGATGTGCTGCCGGCGGAGATGATCGACCCCTCGGATCACGAGCAGATCATGGAGTGCCTGCGCAGCATGAATTTCAAGATCATCCACTCCTCCGACGTGGGAGAGCTCGAGACCGCCGCTAGCGAAGACATCGTGTCCGAGGTGGACCCGGAGGACAAGAACGCGGATCTGGATGACCCGGTGCGCATGTATCTCAAGCAGATGGGGCAGAAGGAGCTGCTCAAGCGCGATGAGGAGGTGCTGCTCTCGCGCCGCATCGACCAGGCCGAGACCAACCTGCAGAAGTGCCTGCACATGCTGGGCGTTGTGGCCACCTATTACCGCGATATGGCGCTGCGCCTCATGCACAACGATGAGAGGTTTGACCGCATCGTGGCAGACAAAAACATCGACCACCGCGAGCAGTATTTCAAAGAAGTGCAGGTTGCCCTCAACAAACTGCAAGACCTGCACGAAGCCGGGCAGGAGGCCTACCTGCGCCTGCGCAAAGCCCGCAAGCGCCGCAAGGGTGTAGAGGCCGCTCAGGTGGATTTCAAACACCTCATCAGCAAACTCAGCGAGCTCTACAAGCGCTTCTCCTTCAAGGCTAAAGTGTATGAGGACTTCGTGCATGGCCTGCGCGATATCAACCAACGCATCAAAAAATGCCTCGCCAGGCTGGAAGCCGAGCCCGACAACAAAGAAGCGCAGGACACCCTCACGGAGATCGAGATGAAACTCTGGATGCCCATCTCTGACTTCCAAGAGCACTACAAAGCCATGCGCGCCCACATGAAGCAGGCCAAGGAATCCAAGGGCGAAATGATTGAAGCCAACCTCCGCCTCGTCATCTCCATCGCCAAGAAATACACCAACCGCGGCCTGGCTTTCCTGGATCTCATCCAAGAGGGCAACATGGGACTCATGAAAGCCGTGGAAAAATTCGAATACCGCCGCGGCTACAAATTCTCCACCTACGCCACGTGGTGGATCCGCCAGGCCATCACCCGCTCCATCGCAGACCAAGCGCGCACGATCCGCATCCCGGTGCACATGATCGAGACCATCAACAAACTCATGCGCGTGCAGAAAAAACTGGTGCAGGACCTGGGGCGCGAGCCCACGCCGGAGGAGATCTCGACCTCCTGCAACATGACAGTCGAGCGCGTGCGCAGCGTGCTCAAGATGGCGCAGCAACCCATCTCCATGCAGCAGCCGGTGGGCGATTCGGATGACACCTCCTTCGGCGATTTCCTGGAGGACAAGAGCGCCGAAAACCCCATGGATGGCGCTGCGTTCAACTCCCTGCGCGAGAAGCTGCTCGTGGTGCTCAACACTCTCAACGAGCGTGAGCGCGCCGTCATTGAACAGCGCTTCGGCCTGAAAGACGGCAACCCGCGCACGCTGGAGGAAGTGGGCCGCCAGTTCAACGTGACCCGCGAGCGCATCCGCCAGATCGAAGCCAAAGCGCTGCGCAAGCTGCGCCACCCCACGCGCATCGGCCAGATCAAGGGCTTCCTCGACACCTCGGCCTCCAACTAACGCGCCGCACTCCCCCCCCCCTCATGGCGGAAGACGAAGAAGTTTTCTACCAATCGCAGCTTATTACTTATCTGGGCAATAAGCGCAAGCTACTTCCATTCATCCGCCGGGGGGTGGAGCAGGTGCGCGCGCGGCTGGGAGAGCGGCCGCTGCGCTGCTATGATGCCTTTGCCGGCTCGGGAGTCGTGTCCCGCCTGCTCAAAGCCTACGCGAGCGAGCTCTACTCGAACGACCTGGAGAGCTACGCCGCCGTGCTGGGGCGCTGCTACCTGACCAACCGCTCCGAGCTCCCGGAGCTGCACCTGGCAGAGCAGCACACCGCCCTGCTGGAGCGCGTGGCGCAGGAGTGGGCCCCCGGCCTCATCGCAGAGCTGTATGCCCCGGCAGATGATGCCTGCATCCGCCCCGGCGAGCGCGCCTTTTACACGCGGCGCAATGCCATCTACCTGGACACCGCGCGCCGCCTCATCGCTGAGCTGCCGGAGCACCTGCAGCCCTACTTCCTCGCGCCGCTGCTCTATGAAGCCTCCGTGCACACCAACACCGGCGGCGTCTTCAAAGGCTTTTACAAGAATGCCGCCGGAGTAGGCCAATTCGGCGGGCGCGGCCGCCAAGCGCTGGAGCGCATCATGGCCGACATCCGCCTGCCGCTGCCCGTATTCTCGGCGCATGAGTGCCGCTACACCGTGCTGCAGGGAGATGCCACCGCCAGCGCGCGCCTGCTGCCGGAGCTGGATCTCGCCTACCTGGACCCGCCGTACAACCAGCACCCCTACGGGTCCAACTATTTCATGCTCAACCTGCTCGCGGAATACAAGCGCCCGGAAAAAGTATCTGCCGTATCAGGCATCCCCCAGGGGTGGAACCGCTCCGCCTTCAACACCCGCGCCGGCGTGGCCGATGCCCTGCGCCAACTCCTCAGCGCACTGCCCTGCAGCTTTGTTCTCCTCTCCTACAACTCCGAAGGCCTGCTGAGCCGGCAAGAAATATGCGCCCTCGCACAGCCGGAGTGGCGAGTACACGTACTGGAGCAAGAATACCCCACCTACAAAGCCAGCCGCAACCTGCGCGCGCGCTCCCTGCACGTGCAGGAATACCTCTTTGTCATGGAGCGCCGCTGAGCCGCCCGCCGCGCCGGCATTAGTGGCGGCGGTTGGGGTGCAGATCCCGCAAGTGATCCTCGCGGTCCTGGCGGTTGCGCAGCGTGTGGCGCTTGGCGCGGCGCGTGACACGCTCAAGATTCATCTGCCGCTTCTCCGCGCGGCGCTCCAGAGCCGCAATCTCCTGCTCCAGGCACAGGAAGCGCTCATAGCGATCCCTCGGCAGCTCCCCCGCCTCCAGCGCCGCCCGCACCGCACAGCCCGCATCCTTCTTGTGCGAGCAATCCGCAAAGCGGCAGGTAGCCGCCAAGCGCGACAAATCATCAAACTGCGCCCGCAGCGTGGCCGCATCCGTCCACATCTGCACCTCGCGAATCCCGGGATTATCAATCAACACCCCGCCACCCTCCAGCAGCACCAGCTCCCGCATCACCGTCGTGTGGCGGCCCTTACCCGTCACCGCATTCACCTCACCCGTCTCCAGCCACTCCTCCCCCAGCAGAGAATTCACCAGCGTACTCTTGCCCACACCGGAAGACCCCACCACCAGCAGCGACGTACCGGCCGGCACCCGGCGCAGCAGAGGCGGGTACCCCTCCGCCCGCCGCGCACAAATAGGAAACACCTCCACCTGTTCGCCCAGCGCCGCAATCTCCGCGCAGGCGCGCCGCATCACCTCCTGCGGCGTCTCATCCGCCTTATTCACCAGCACCAGCGCCTGCGCGCCACTCTTGCGAATCAGCGTGAGGTAGCGCTCCATGCGCGGCAGACTAAAATCCGAGAGCGCATCCGTGACCACCACCACCACATCCACATTGGTGCCGAGCACCTGCTCCGCGCAGCTGCGCCCGGGCGCCTTGCGGGAGAAGCGGTTGCGCCGCGGCAGCAGCACGCGCAGCACAGGCAGCTCCCCCTCCACCCCGGGATCCACCAGCACCCAGTCCCCCACCGTCGGCAGATCCGCATCTGAGGCAGCATCATGCCACACCTTCCCCGCCAGCACCACCTCCTGCTCACCGACTCCCTCCGCCAGCACCGTATAATTAATCTTCGTCTCCCGCGCAATACGCGCCGGGTACCACCCCGGCTGCGCCAGAGCCTTGCACGCCGCCTCCAGCTCAGGAGTCCACCCCAGCGCATGTAAAGACACCCTCATGGCAGCAGAGAAAGCGCGTGTTCAACAATACGCATAGCCAGCCACTCCTTCGTCTCGCGGGGCAGGGACTCTGCGCGGTCAGCAGTGATGAGAGTGACCTCATTCTCCCGCGAGCCGAAACCAATGCCGGGGCGGCTCACATCATTCGCCACAATCATATCGCACCCCTTGCGCAGCAGCTTTTCGCGGGCATGCGCCACCAAATCCTGAGTCTCGGCAGCAAAACCGACCAGCACCCCCTTGTACCCGAACTCACTGCGCATGCTGCCGAGAATATCCGGCGTGCGCTCCAGCTCCAGCACCAGCCGGCCCTCACTCTTCTTAATCTTATGCTCAGCCACAGACACCGGGCGGTAGTCCGCCACCGCCGCGCAGAGAATAGCCACATCCACCCCGCGCAGCAAATCCCGCACCGTGTCGTACATCTGCTGCGCCGTCTCCACCTGAATAAAATCCACCCCCTCCGGCACATCCAGCGTGGTGGGCCCGGAGATGAGCACCACATCATGCCCCTCATGGCGGGCAGCACCGGCCAGCGCATAGCCCATGCGCCCGGTGGAGCGGTTCGTGAGGTAGCGCACGGGGTCAAGCGCCTCACGCGTGGGCCCCGCAGTAATCAAAAACTTCATGCCCCCCATCCTACCACCACTCACCTCATTTGGCAACGCATAATTTTCCATTGGCAAACAGCCTGAGAACTGGTATGATACAGCCCATCGTGAAAATCCTAGTAGCACTCAGCGGAGGAGTCGACAGCGCAGCCGCGGCAGCGCTGCTCGTGCAGCAGGGGCACCACGTCGTGGCCGCCTACATGAAAAACTGGGTGAATGACGAAGGCATCCCCGGCGAGTGCCCGTGGGAGCAGGACGTTGAGGACGCCCTGAGCGTATGCCGCGTCTTGGGCATCGAGCTGCGCGTCATCGACCTCATCGACCGCTACCGCGAGCGAGTCGTGCACTACCTGCTCGAGGGCTACCGCCAGGGCAGCACCCCCAACCCGGACGTCCTCTGCAACCGCGAAATGAAATTCGGCGTCCTGCTCGACTACGCCCTCGAGCAGGGATTTGAAGCCATCGCCACCGGCCACTATGCCCGCCGCAGCGACACCGCCGACTCCGGCAGCTACATCTTGCGCGGAGCCGACACCAACAAAGACCAATCCTACTTCCTCGCCCTCATGCACCCGCACCAAATAGCGCGAGCCATCTTCCCCGTGGGCCACCTCACCAAACCCCAAGTCCGCACCTTGGCCGAGCAATTCCACCTCCCCAACGCGCACAAAAAAGACTCCCAGGGCATCTGCTTCATCGGCAAAGTGAAAATGAGCGACTTCCTGCGCCACTATATCCCGGACAACCCGGGAGAAATCGTGGACACCGCCGGGCGGCACCTTGGCCACCACCAGGGACTCCACCTCTTCACCATGGGCCAGCGCAAAGGGCACCACATCGCCTCCCCGCGCGAAGGAGTCGCCTACGTTGTCGTAGGCAAAGACCTGCTGCACAACCGCCTCATCCTCGGATACGAAGGAGACCCCGGCCTCTACGCCGGGCACGCCACAGTAGGCAGCATCGCCAACATCCGCCACAGCCTACCGGAGCGCATCCTAGCGCAACCGCGCTACCGCGCCCCGGCCGTACCCGCCACCTGCCGCCACCTCGGAGCCGACAAAGTAGAACTCAGCTTTGACACCCCCATCCGCGCCCTAGCCCCCGGCCAAGTCTGCGCCTTTTATTCCGCCGAGCAACCGGAGCGCCTCCTCGGCGGAGGCTTCTTCGAGCAAATCCACTAAATATCCCCAGCCTCCCCCGGCTGCAACAATATCCACTTCTCGCCCTCCACGGCATCTATCGACAGCTCATTGTAGGCCACTTGCCCCGGCTGTAGCGAGAAACGCGCACGAACCTGCTCCTGATTCAGCCACTCCACCTGCTCAAGCCAGCGGCAGAAGCGATGCACCTCTCGATTGCTCCGCACTCGTTATGTGGCGATGAGTTCCTGCTGTACGATGTTCTGCGCCTAGACAAAGAAGAAGGGAGTCACGATTGCTCGTAACTCCCTTAGCTTTAGTTCATACGCACGAGAGGACTCGAACCTCCACGGCTCTCACCACTAGAACCTGAAACTAGCGCGTCTACCAATTCCGCCACGTGCGCGTGTGCTGAACTGC
>JAFLSS010000084.1 GCA_022510805.1 Akkermansiaceae bacterium | reverse complement strand
GAAAGCGCGCATTATTTTCCGATGGTCAATTGTAGATGGTCGATGGTCAATCTAAGGCGTACATTCAATCCTAGCATATGAATCATGACAAGCAAGAGAACGGGTAGACCAATTAAGAAAATAGAGGACAGAATGAAAGAAATAGACATCATGAAGCCCCATAAAGCATATTCTCAAAAAATGAGTTGTGCAAAAAAATGGCATCTGTGATCCTGTCGTTTGTGTTGTGTGACAAAAAAACGGTGGAATGTCATTTTGCGCTTGCGTTGCGGATGGTGAATTCGTATAATGCACAGCGTTGTTTATTATAACTATAGCATATGTCTGAACAAACTCCTAATTCGTTCCAGCAGGGTGGGGCTCAGGCTCCTGTTGTTGCAAAATCCCGTGTTGCCTACATACTCCTCGGCGTGCTGCTCGGCAGTCTCGGTATTCACAATTTCTATGCCGGTCATACCGGGCGTGCGGTGGCTCAGCTGCTGATTACTGTGCTCTCTCTTGGCTTTTTGGGCTTTGTTTCTTATATCTGGGCGATTGTTGATATCTGCACGGTGAATCAGGATGCGAATGGTGTGCCGTTTGCTTCCTGAGCAAGGCGTGTGATTCATATGATGAAGGCCGGGGGAGTTGGGTGCTCCTCCGGTGTTCGTTTTTTTCGGGTGGGAATGTTGGACGGTGGGCGCTTTTGCCTTGCCGCGGTCGGTGGGTGTGTGGTATGCTTTTGGGTGTGATGACTCAGGCTTTGCAACCACTGGATGGCGCTCGCGGGAGGCTTATTGTTTTTGAGGGGATTGACGGCACGGGGAAGTCGACGCATATTCGCCTGCTCAAGGAGTTTTTGGAGGCGCGTGGTGTGGTGGTGTGGACGGGTTTTGAGCCGACGCGGGGTGAGTGGGGGATGCGAGTGCGCCGCGCGGCGATGTCCGGGGTGCGCTTGGGGGTGGAGGAGGAGGTGGAGTGTTTGCTGCGCGACCGCCGCGAGCATGTGGAGGGGTGTATTTTGCCGGCGCTGGGGCGCGGCGAGTGGGTGCTGCTGGATCGCTATTATCTCTCGATGATGGCGTATCAGGGGGCTTCCGGGGTGGATATGCAGCGTATTCGCGCGCTGAATGAGGAGTTTGCGCCGGTGCCAGATCTCGCTTTTTGGCTCGATATTCCCGTGGAGCTATCGATGCGGCGAATTGCTGAGCGCGGGCAGGGGGCGGATGCTTTTGAGAAGCGGGCTTTTCAGGAGGAGGTGGCGCGCTTGTATGCTGCCATGGATATGCCTTTTGTGCAGCGGATTGATGCGGCGGGGCCGCCGGAGCAGACGCAGGCTGCCATCCGCGCGGAGTTGGTGCGGAGGGGGTTGTGCTGCGGCTGAGCCCCGGCGGCGGCAAGGGGGAAATTCCCCGGCCGGTTATTCAGCGGGGGTGGAGGCTGCGGCTTGCTGGGTGTCGAGGAGGAGTTGGAGGATGTCACTGTCTCCCAGGTCGGCTGCTAGGTCGATGGGGGTGGCGTCCTCATTGTTGGGGAGGTTGACGGGGGCGCCGGCTTTGATGAGGCAGGTGACGAGGGCCATGCAGGTGGGGGTGTCGAAGACGTCATTGATGCAGTTGCCGATGGCGTAGTGGAGGGCGCTGTTGCCCCAGCGGTCTACATCTCTCACGCGGGCGCCGCACTCGAGGAGGAGGGCGCAGGTGGCGGGGTGGCCGTTCATGGCGGCCATCATGAGCGGGGTGTCGGCGGTGCGGGTGAAGGCGTTCACCTCTGCGCCGGCGGAGATGAGCAGGCGGCAGGTTTCTGTGTGTCCCTCTTGAGCGGCGAGCATGAGCGGGGTTTCGCCGATGCTTTGCCCCTCTTCATCCTGATCGTCCGAGTCGGCGGAGGCGTTCACCTCTGCGCCGGCGTCCAGGAGACTGCGGCAGGTGGCGGAGTCACCGGCGGCGGCAGCGGCGTGCAGGGGCGGCAGGGAGGTGTCCGGGGCGGGAGTTTCTTGTGCGGCGGGGGAGGCGTCCACATCGGCCGAGACATCGGAGGTGTCGGCGCTTTCATCGTAGAGACCTTCCGGCAGGTAGTCCCGGAGGGCGGCAAAGAGGATCTGCTTGGCTTGCAGGCCGGACACGCCGGAGCTACTGGCGGGGTTTTGGAGGTGGACGCAGAAGTAGATGGGGCCCTCGGGGGTGTCAGCAAAGCCGACAAACCAGCCATCCGTGAGGCGGGAGCCGATGCCGCCGGTGCCGGTCTTGCCGTAGATGCGGATGCCGGGGCGGCTGTCGCTCACGAGCATGGCGCGCTTGAGGGTGGCGAGGGTGGTGGGAGAGTAGGGGGAGTCCTCGCCGAAGATGTGCTGCATCAGCTGCACTTGCTCGGCGGGGGAGATGAGCAGGGAGGAGTTGAGCCAGAAGCCCATGAGGGTGGGATCTGCCGTGTAGGTGTTGAGCTTGCCGGCGAAGTCGCTGATGTCGGCATTGCCGTAGCCGAGTTTGGCGAGGGCGGCGCTGAGGGCATCGGGGCCGAGCTTGGCAGCGAGGTCATCGACCAAGCTGCGGAAGTACCACACGCAGGAGCTGCGGAAGGCGCTTTCGAAGTCCATGTCGCGGTTCCACTCATCGCGGGCGTATGTTTGGCCGTTCCATTTTTTCACGGAGTGGTGCGGGTCGAGCACGCCGTGCTCGAGCGCGAGGAGGGCCGCGGCGATCTTGAAGGTGGAGCAGGGGGAGTGGCGCCGAGTCCGGGGCTCTCCTCCCGTGAAGTTGTAGTTGATGCCTTCGGCGGGGTGGGAGAAGACGAGTTGGAGCCGGGTGGATTCGCCGCACAAGACTTCTGCCATTTGGGCGTAGGAGAGGAGTTCTTCTTCCTCCTCTTCGTCGGTGGCCGGGCTCGGCTTGTGGGCGGAGAGCAGCTCTACGATGGCGGTGTGGCCGGCGGCCTGCGCGAGCTCCAGCGGGGTGGTGTCATCATCATCCGGGGCGGTGGGGTCAGCGCCGGCGGCGAGGAGGGCGCGGCAGCTCTCGAGGTCATTTGTCGCGATGGCTGCGGGCAAGCCGCTGTTGGGGTCGACCCCGGCATTCAGCAGGACTTGCAGGGTGGAGCGGCAGGCGGGGGTGTCGGGGATGCCACGGATGGCCAGAGCCAACGCGGTGTCGCCCCAGCGGTCTGTCATCTCTGTGTCCTGCACCTCGGCCGCGAGGAGGAGGCGGCACACCTCCGTGTGTCCGTAGAGGGCGGCGAGCATGAGCGGGGTGGAGATGGTGCGGGTGCCGGCGTCGGGGTCTGCCCCGTGGGCGAGGAGGAGGCGGCAGGTGGAGGCGTGTCCGTGGCGTGCGGCGAGCAGCAGGGGTGTTGTCAGCTCATAGAGGGTGGTGGTGTTGGGGTCTGCGCCGGCTTCGAGGAGGATGCGGCACACGTCATCACACCCTTTTTCTGCGGCGATCATGAGCGGGGTTTCGCCGAAGCCTTGCTCTCCCTCGGTGGGGGAGGGGAGGGAGGGGGCGTTGACATTTGCGCCCTCGGCGATGAGGCGCCGGCATTCTTCAGCATTGCCTGCCTGTGCGGCGGCGTGCAGCGGGGGCAGGGGATCATTGGCATGCTGATTCAGCCATTCTTGGGTGGGTGGAGCGGCGGGGGCGGGGGTGTCAGCGTATGAGAGTGCAGAGGCTGCAAACAGTAGGGTGGTGATGGTGTATTTCATGGCGTGTCGGTGGGGTAAAGTTGATGCTCGAATTCGCGGAGGAGGGCAAGGTGCTGCTCGGCATGCCCTGAGCGGCGGGCGTAGTCGTAGGGCGTGTCGCCCTGCGCATCGCGGGCAAAGATATCTGCCCCGGCCTCCAGCAGCAGGCGGATGATGGCCGGGTCGCTCGCGCTGCGGCAGGCGAGCATGAGCGGGGTGGCGCCGTCATCATCTGCTTGGTTCACCTCAGCCCCGGCCTTCAGCAGCAGGTGAAGGTTCAGCGGGGTCATGGTGTGGGTGTGGCTTCTCAGAAGCTCGTGCAGCAGGAGGGTGGCGGGGGCGATGCATTGCCCCGCGTTCAACAACCGCCGGAAATCCCGGCGCAGCGGGTCGATATCCGCAGCGCGTGCGAGGTCGGCCCCGGCCGCAAGGAGGAGCTGCGCCGCTTGGCCATCCCCATGAGTGAGGGCAAGGTAGAGCGGGGTGTGGAATGGCGGCTCGGTTGGTGGGTTGGGATCTGCCCCGGCCTCCAGCAGCAGGTGCAGCAGCTCCGCATGATTCGGCTGATAATACACTGCGCTATAGAGAGCGGTGAAGCCCCGGGGAAGCTCGCTGTTCACCTCTGCTCCGGCCTCCAGCAACAGGCGGATGATGCTCAGGCGGCACTTTTCGGCAATGGCCATGGTGAGCGGGGTGTACAGGCGATCGCTGCCGCCGGCGTTCACATCTGCCCCCAGTTTCAGCAGCAGACGCAGGGTGTGCTCCAGGCGGTCATCATCCTTCGTGCGGTAGATCGCATGCACCAGTACAGGATAGCTGTCGGCATCCGCACGCTGCACCACCTCCGGAGTAAGGGAGATACCCTGCCCGCGCAGCCATGCAGCCGTGTCAGCATCACCCATCGTGATGCCGGCCAGCAGAAGTCGGGCGGGGTCGCCGCCGTGCAGGTTGGCACCGGCCGCCAGCAGGGCTTGGAAAGTCTCCGGATGCCCTACGGCTTGCAGCAGAAGGGAGAACCCGCCGTCCGGCCTCCGGCTCACGCTTGCTCCGGCCTCCAGCAGCAGGGGCAGAATGTTCGTATCACCGTGCGATGCGACGATGGAGAGCGCATCCGCATAACACTCTCCATAGGGCACATACAACTGCGCCCCGGCCTGCAGCAGGCGCTGCACTACCTCCGGCCGTACTACATTGTAAGTGAGTGCATGCAAGAGGGGCGTGCTTCCCTCATTGTCGCGCGCTTCTACATCTGCCCCGGCGGCGAGCAGGGTGTTCACCAGCTCCAAGTCGCCATAGCGGGCGGCAATGATGAGCGGCGTGCGGCCGGCGGAGTCACGCTCCTCAAGGCTCACCCCGGCGGCGAGGAAGCGCTGTATATTGACAGCTGCGTTCTTGCGGCGCAGAGTTTTGAAAAAATCGCGCTTCTGCCGGTCAGAGGGAATCATTACTTCATGCCACGGTGGGCGCGGATGGTGTCGTAGGCGTTGCCTATTTCTTGGAACTGCTCTTTAGCGCGCTGAATGAAGGCCGCAGAAAGGCCGGCGCCCTCGGCGCGGTCGGGGTGGAACTCCTTGGCCTTGCGGCGGTAGGCAGATTTCACCTCGGCATCGCTGGCGGTGGGCGGAATACCCAGCAGGTCATAAGCGCGCTGCAGCTCATCTTGCGGCGAGTCGGCGTGCTGCTGGTGGTGGTGCTGGTGTGAGCTCTCATCCGCCCCTGAGTCGGCGAAGAAGGCCTCCACCACATCTGCCGCGCCCAGCACGCGCCCGGCTTCCAGCAGCATGCGGCGCTCCTCCGGGTGAATCACGCGATCCACCGCCACGAGCGAGCAGAAGATTTGAACCAGCGTGAGGCGCGCCTTGCGGGAGCACACCTCGGCTTGCAGCGTGTCGGCGAGGTCACGCACGAGGGAGAGAAAGCTGCGCTGCGTGTCCCGCCCGTAGTTGAACTCCTTGCCCATGCGGCGGCGCTTTTCCGGCGACATTTCCCAGACGCGCATCAGCTCGCGCACGAGCGCCGCCTCATCCTCGCTCACCTGCCCATCGCTCTTGGCCAGCTTGCCCAGGCAGCGGAAAAACAGGGCGGCCGCGTAGCTCGACAGGTAGGGCTGTGATGGCTCAGAGTAGTCGTGCTTAGTGTGGCCCTTCTCGGCGTCGCTGTCGATCCGGCGGGTGTCGTCATTTTGTGCATCGAAATGAATGAAGCGTGAGCCGAGCCCGTAGCCGACGATGGCGCCCAGGGGGCCGGCGAGTATGGCGCCGATGAGGGCACCGACGATGCCGCCGCTGACATTGCGCTTTGCCATGGGGTGGGGTTAGGTGAGGTGTTGCTTCCAGTAGGAGATGCGGGCGGCGGTGCGCTCCGGGTTCGGCGAGCCGGGGTTGGTGCGCAGGGAGAAGGCGCGGTCCAGCGAGAAGACGCTGTGCACATCTTCCCCATAGGCCGGGGAGATGGCTTGGAACTGCTCGAGGGTGAGCTCGCTGAGCGGGGTGCCGCTGCCCACGGCGAGGGCCACAGCCTTGCCCACCAGCTCGTGCGCGTGGCGGAAGGGGATCCCCTTGCGCACCAGGTAGTCCGCCAAGTCGGTGGCCAGCAGCAGGGGATCCGCCACAGCGGAGGCGCAGCGGTCAGGGTTGATGCGCATGGCGGCGAGCATCTCGGCATTCACCTGCAGCGCCAGGTGGATGGTGGCAAAGGAGTCGAAGAGCGGCTCCTTGTCTTCCTGCAAGTCGCGGTTGTAGGTGAGAGGCAGGCCTTTCACCGCCACCATCACGCTCACGAGGTTGCCCACGAGCCGGCCGGTCTTGCCGCGCGTGAGCTCACACACGTCCGGGTTCTTCTTCTGCGGCATCAGGCTGGAGCCGGTGGTGTGGGCATCGGACAGAGTGCAGTAGCCGAATTCCGCGCTGCTCCAGAGCACAAGATCCTCGCTCAGGCGGCTCAGGTGCGTGCCGATGAGGGCGAGGCAGAAGAGGC
>JAFLSS010000083.1 GCA_022510805.1 Akkermansiaceae bacterium | reverse complement strand
TCAGGAAATCCTTTGAAAAAGGCTTGAATACCTGCAAAATTCTGTCATAATGCTCTTGTGGTTGCATAGTGTTCAGGTTTTGCTTCGATACAACTATTATACTATCAATCAACGCATTATACAACCACAAAAATCTTATAATACAATTATTCCCACACGTTAAGAGAGAATATGGCGACGATGTATCCGACGAGGGGTGGGTGGGGTGAGGAGGGAGAGAGGATGGGAAAGGGGGAGAGGGGTGAGGAGGTGGTGTATAGGGAGATGGAGAGGCTGCCGGAGGGGTGGGTGGTGATTCATGATTGCTGGCGGTATTATATGGATAGGAGGGATAGGCATGTGAATTATGAGGTGGATTTCATTGTTCTGGTGCCGGGGAAGGGATTTGTGGTGGTGGAGGTGAAGAATTGGAATGAGGCGAAGGTGGAGGATGGGGAGTGGTGGTTCCGCGGCCGGGGCGGGAAGTGGGTGCCGATGGGGCACAAGGTGAGCCCGCTGCACCAGGCGTTTCTGGGGGCGAAGCGGCTGAACCGGGAGCTGTGCGAGGTGCGTGAGTTCGGGCGGTGGTATACGGATGCAGAGCACCGGGAGGGGCTGGTGGAGTACCACGGGCTGGCGGTGCTGCTGAATCAGACGCGGGAGCAGGTGCTGCCGGCGCAGACTGTGGCGGGGGATGCTGCGGATGCTGCGGAGAATGGGGTGCCGCTGGAGCAGCTTTATATCTGCGGGGAGCAGGATTTGGAGGATAATTTGCGCGGGAAGATTGAGCGCTTGTTTGCCGGCGGTAAGCATTATCGGCCGTTGGAGGGGTGGCAGGTGCGCAAGATTGTGCAGTATTTGCTGCCGAGTTTTTACCTGAAGGGGGATCCTGTGGCGTATAATCGTTTGATGGAGGAGGCGACGGCGCGGCTGCACGGGGTGCTGCCGATGCTGCGCGGGTGCCGCGATGGGGTGTGGGTGGAGGGCTGTGCCGGGTCAGGGAAGACGTGGATGGCGGTGCGGGAGATGGAGCGGCTGTGCGCGGTGCATGGGACGGGGCGCCGGGTGCTTTACCTCTGCTTTAATCTGGCACTGGCGGAGCAGGTGCGCCGCTTGCCGGAGCTGCAGGCGGCGCAGGCTGCGGGTGCGCTGGAGGTGTATGCTTTCCCGGCGCTGTGCCGCGAGATTGCGGGGGTGGCGCCGGCGGGTGAGCGGGAGCAGCGGGAGTGGTACCAGCGGCTGCAGGTGGGCGGGGAGGTGGATGTGGTAGCGGAGGTGCTGCGCCGACTGCCGACGGAGCGGAGGTATGATGATATTTTTGTGGATGAGTGCCAGGATTTTCCGGAGGCGTGGGGGCGTATTATCGAGGCACTGCAAGGCGAGGAGGCAAAGATGTATTACTTTGCGGATGATCGACAGAATTTGTATGTGACGGGTGGGCGGACGTATTGCCCGCAGACGCCGACGGTGGTGCGCCTGGAGCGTAATTTGCGGAATTCGTCGGCGATTGCACGGTACAGTGCGGAGATTTTGCCGGGGGGCGGGATAGTGCAGACGATTGAGATGCCGGGACCGGAGGTGTGGGTGCAGAATGCGGTGCCGGATGCGGAGGAGCGGGCGCGGCGGGTGCGTTTCTGGATAGACCGCTTGATGCACGGTAAGCGCGAGGAGCGCCACCGCGGGGTGAAGGAGGGGCAGCAGAATGGCTGGCTGGCGGCGCGGGCGCACCAGATTGTGGTGCTTTCGCCTTACTCGGCGTTTAAGGCGGCGGGCTCGGGCGATTGCGTGCGGCCGGGCTGCTGCTTGCCGTATGTGAGGGGGCTGGCGCTGCGCGATGCGGAGGTGTCTAATGAGGAATTGGTGCGCCGCCGTTTGGCGCAGGAGGAGGTGGTGGTGGGTATGACAGTGCGTGCGTTCAAGGGGCTGGAGGCGGATTATGTGATTCTGACGGATGTGGATGCACCGGGGGTGGATAGGGCTCAGACGGCGAAGGATTTTTATGTGGCTTGTACGCGGGCGAAGTATGGGCTGGTGATTATACCAAAATCTGAGGAAGGTGAGAAGTATGCAAGGTGCTTGCTGAAAAACTGACATTTGGCTTATGTCGTCTGCTCATCTTGGCTGGGATTCTGGGTGTTCGTAAAAAACACATCAAAAAGATCAGGGTGTGGGGTGGTGGGTGGTGGGGTACGTCTCTAATTTTTCTGCGGTGCCGGTGTAGAGGGGATCTCTGCAGGGAGGCGCGGGGAGGCGTTTGGTTTCGTAGAATTTTTGCACGTTATCAAAGAATTCGGGGTCGCGGTTGGTGTTGATGAACATCAGGTGCGTGTGCTGGGTGTCTTCATCATTGTAGGGAATAAAGTAGTACGGAGATGTTACTAGGTCGTACCTGCAGTTGAAGGAAATGATGCAGTAGTCATAGGCTTCCGGGGTGCGTTCTTTGTAGAGCCTGTTACAGAAGTCCTCAAATGTGAGTCTTTTGTACATGAGCCACTTTTCATCGAGCCACGTTTTTCCGTAAAGGCGCAGGAAGAAAGCTTCGTCTCTTCCTGCTAAATGGGGGATGCGGGTGTAAAGCCATGGCCAGAAATTCTTCTCGGAGATTCCGGCGTATTCTTGGATGGGGGTCAGTGATGTAGTCATGTTGCTTGTTGGTGGGGACGGTCAAAAGGCGGTGGCGAAGTTGCGGGGGAGATAGCGGCAGGGAGGCAGAGTGGGTGTGGGGTCCGAGAAGGTGAGTTTGAATGAGCCGCCATCCCAGAAGGGCAAATCGAACAACTGCCGGTTGCCCCGGATGGAGAATTCACCATTGCTGCGCACGTAGAGGGTAGCGAGGAGGGCACTTTCACCGTCCGGCTGAAAGCGTATTTGGGCCAATATGCGGCAGATGCAGCTGAGCAGTGATAACCTCGCCCGGAGGGCAAAGGGGATAAACCCGGCTGGCTGCCCGGTCTCTGCCCACGCGGCGGCTATCAGGTCGCAGAGTGAGTCGGCCCGGTTGATGTAGTAGTAGCGGCTGGGATTCGGTGCATCCTCGCGGTTATAGTACTCGATATATGCCTCATCGGAGTCCGCTTCTGCCTGTAAGTGGGGGATGAGCGCAATGCCTGTATTCTCATCAAAGATGAGCTGCAGCTCTCCATCTGCGGGTCTGATGATGTAACAAGGTCGAAAGGCGTAGCGGGTCTCGCCGTCTGCGGCCACGTCTTCCTCGAAATGCACATCAGCGATAGTGAAGCTTTTCCTTGTGTTATCCAGCTTAACGATATGCGGTTTATCGGCATCGAATACATCCCTCAAGGCGCTGAGGCAGATGCGCTGGACACCGGACGCAATCTCTACGCGGAATAGAGCATAGCGCACCGCTCTTTTGAAGCGCAGCGCCCCGGTGGCGATATCCTTGAGCGCTTGGGCAAGCTCGGTGCGCACAAAGCCGGGAGTCAAAAAGAAGCGCGAATCCAGCATGTGATGGGAGGTGATGACCCTATTCACCAGCATATCCAAGAAGGCCGGATACTCTTTGGAAAAGCCTCTTTCGGCATTGTAACGGAAGCTGCAATGGTAGTGCTCCTCCCGGCAGGAGATGACGGCGCTGCACTCCCCGGCTTCGCGGCACGGGCTTACCGTGAAATACGCCAGCCATTCATCAATAAGCTCTGTTTCTTCCAGTTGTATACCCATAGTATATTCAGATTGAAGGGTTATGCTTCAGGCAGGGACGCAGCGCGGCGGCAGTGGCGGCAGGTGCAGGGGGTGGGGATGTGCTTGGGGAAGAGCCACAGTTTGTGAGCCTTGCCACCCGTCCACTGTGGGGTGGTGCGGCGGTAGTCGAAGAAGCGCTGCACGCTGTCGAAGAAGGCTTGGCGGCGGGCGGCGTTGTGGTTGGTCACGTTGGAGCGCAGGAGGAGGTAGTTGAAGTCGCCCTCGGTCTTGAGCACCATGGGCAGGTAGGCGTTCGCAAGCCCCAAATGGGAGCGGTTGCATACGCCGGGCACGCCGCCCGTGTTGGGCGTGGGAAATTGCTCCACATGGCTCAGGCCGAAGCATTTGTCCACCTTCACCACGGCGTAGTCACACTCTGCCGGGCTGCCGGCGGCAAAGGCGGCGGCGTAGTGGGCACGCAGGGCCTCTTCCTCCTCGCGCTCGCGGCGGCGCTCGGCAGCCCACTTCTCTCCCAGGCGCTGCATTTCAGCGCGTTGGGCTACGCGTATCTCCTCATCCGTCATGCCGGGGTAGTGTTGCTCTCGCAGCTCGCGTTCGTGTTCTTTGTATGACTTGTGGGGCTTCTTGTGGCCGATCTGGCCGGTGCGGGAGATTTTCTCCCAGTCAAATGCGCTTTTCATCACAGGCGCGGGGTGTGAGATGGCGTCAGGGTTCGTTTCAGCGTGGCGCGGAGCATCCTCCGGCAAGTACATGTAGTTTGGAATGGCTCTGTTGCTTGGCAGAGTCGTGCCGACCGGGCGTGCTTCGTTTGCCAGGCGTAGCATCCATTCGTAATGAGTGAGCCCGCCCGCCGGCAGGGGTGTTTGCAGCAGCTTCATCAGCTTGCGGCGGTAGCGCCCGGGCAGGCAGAAGGGGGCTTTCCCGGAGGTGTCGGCGTACGGCAGGTAGCAAGGCTCCAGCAGAGACAGCGCCGCAGATTGCGAGGCACATTCCGCCTCTGCGCTGTTATAGACGCGGAAGTGCGGCTGCATGCCGGGCAGGCCGCTGAAGAACCACACGCTGAGGTCGCTGTCGGCATCGCGGAGTATTTCTGCGCCCTGCCATTCCGGGTGCTCCTTGGCCCCGCGCTTATAGCGGGCCTGGAAATAGCGGCGCTCTTTCTCGCGGAAGCACGCATCGCAGTCGCAGTCCTCCGGGATGATGGCGGGATACATCCGCAGCTCATGCGCCCGGCCGCCGTTGCGTTGCGGGGTGGCGCTTCGGTAGGCGAAGAACTTCTCTACCGAGTCAAAAAACGCGCGCATGGCATCGCGGTCGTGATTATCCACGGAGCAGATGAGCAGCAGGTGCTGATAGGCCATATCCTTGCAGGGGCGCGGCTCCGGCAAGAGGCTGTGGACGAGCCCCAAATCGCTGCGGAAGCCGCAGCCGATCCAGCCGTAGTGTACATCCGCTTGGGCTTGGCGGGTCAGGCCGAAGTGGGAATCTACCTTGACCACGGCGTAGGCGCGATCTGTGGAGCGATTCTCGGCAAATGCTGCGGAGCAGCGGGTTATAATCAGAGAGTTGTCTTTTGTTTCCATCGCTGATGGGGGGATTAGAGGGAGGAGTGCTCCGTGATGTCAAACCACAGCGCGTGCGGGCAGCGATGCGGTGTCTCGCTGCGGAGCACATCGTACTGACGCGACTCGATGGTGACAAGAGATTGCGCGGCGGCCTTGACGCGGAACATGGCAGCGAATAACTTGTGCTCAAGGCTCACATAGTTCGTCAGCTCCTTCGGCAGGAGGATGGCCGTTTGCGGCGTGAGCCCGCAGCCGCCGCGAATCAGAGGCTCGCGCTGCCGCAGCATGCTGAGTCGGCCGAGGGCTTCAAACTCCGCGCGATCAATGCGTAGGGGAAGATCCGGCGGGCAAATATCCGAGGGCAGGCAATCCTCCAGAGCCGCGTGTGGGAAGCCCACAATCTCCTGCACATCCAGCATGGCAGGCGCGTAGCCGAAGTAATTTGCCGCCTCCAGCCGCTCCACTTCCTGAGGAATACCCTCGATCGCATCGCGCATTTCAGTGATCAGCCTGAGCAGATTGCTCAGTGTCGGCGTGCCAAGCAACCGTGGCATATCGCACAGCACATTTTTCAGCAGGAAGCAGAACTGCTGCCAAACCTCCGCTTCCGTCTCAAAGTCTGAGGCTTGGCGAATGCGGCGGAGTCCGGCGAGTATGCCCTCTGCCTGTTTGTAGAGCCCTTTCCGCTCAGCTTGGACTGCTTTGTAGGGATAAACCCGCTGCACCGGATGCAGACATACAGGAGTGCCGAAATGCGGCCAGAGGGGAGCGAATGCGTGTTGGTGTAATTTCATAATGAGTGAATAAGGTTGGTTGTTGAGAGTGTAAAAGGGGGCGAACACAAAGCCTGATGACTCTGAGTTTTTGGCAAGACGTGGGTACAGTTCTCCTGTGATATCAAGCAACCTGCCCCACGATACAGGGAAAACGGAAACAGCTAATCAGCTGTTATCAAAAAGGCGGAATATGGCTCAAAGTTTTCATCATTTTTGCTAAACAGTATTTTTTATAGTTGATAGACAGATGGTCTTTTGAGAAGCTCTCAAAGCCGCCGCTCTTATATCAAAAAACGACTCCGATGTCAAGAAGAAAAGCCACACTTCCCCGCGTACTTCTCAGCGTGAAGCATAATATCAAATTGACGATCAATATGAAATCTCTATCTTTTGCTGCTCGCTCGCAACGCATCCTGCGCTTCATCCAGTGAGTAACGCCCCTTTGCGAGCCGCTCCATCGCCTCTGCCTGCGTCTCAGCCGTGCACCGCAGTTGCTTTGCACTCCTGCCAGGCTCCTCCCACGGAATGCCAGTAGACTTCCGAACGGTCTTGCCGTCTCGCTTCCATGCTGCGTGCCAATAGGCGCCCCGTTCCGTTATCCATGCCATATTTAGGGTTCTTCCTATTGCTTCACCGAGAGGGGGTGACAGTAGCGTCACCCCTCATGTCACCCAATGTGTACACCCTCTTTATCACACTGCCCCGAACCCTATCAAGCGAAAAGCCCGCAGCTTCTAGGGCTTGCGGGCTTGTCGAACTGTATCAAACTATCTT
>JAFLSS010000082.1 GCA_022510805.1 Akkermansiaceae bacterium | reverse complement strand
GTGCCGGTGTTGATCTCCTTGTACATATCCAGCGCCACATTCTGCGAGTAGCGCAAGTTGTTCTTCGTGTAGCAGTCATACGCGCCGCGGGAGATGTACTCCGCATCATTCGCGCCGGTCCACACCTGCTGGCCTTTCTTGCCCACGCAGATGGCCGTGCCGGTGTCCTGGCAGAGCGGCAGCACCCCCAGCGCCGCCACCTCAGCATTGCGCAGCAGGGTGAGCGCCACACTCTTGTCATTCTCCGAGGCCTCGGGGTCGCTCAGGATGCTCTGCACCTGCTGCAGGTGAGCGGGGCGCAGGTAGAACGCAACATCGTGCCACGCTGTTTCGGCCAGCAGGCGCAGCCCCTCGGGCTCCACCTTCAGCATGGGGTGCCCCTCAAACTCACTCACACTCACATAGTCCTTAGTGAGCAAGCGATACTTCGTCGTGTCCTCCCCCATGGGGAACATTTCCTGATAGACAAAAGGTGGTGTAGCCATAACGCCCTTCTTTCTACCACTTCTCCCTCCCCTTGGCGAGCAAAAAAACGTGTCCTATCGCCAAATCGCGCCCCGGCATTACCCCCTGTGCTCAGGCCGCCGCTCTTTTATTGCGGCCGCCCCGTGGGCATACCATGCGGCGCGTTGTCCGGCTCCTGCTCTCCCTGCGCCGAGCGTATCGCCGCGCGCACCGCATTCAGCTCTCCTCCTCCGCATCAGCAGACTCCATGCGGCAGGGGCGGATCTCCCAATGGCTTTCCTCCATCTTCGGGAAGCGGGTGAAGAGCGCATGAAAATACCGCCAGTGTGTGCTGAATGGGCAATCCTCAGATGCCGTAAAAACGACAAAGCGGTGCCAGCCCTGATTCCGCGCCACCAGCCAATGAAGCCAATTGTCAAACTCTTCCCATGGGGTGAGCTGCTCCGGGCCGGTGGGTTCCGGCACAGTAGTGGCGGTGCCCTTCATCAGCTCGGCCCAGCGCACCCCCTCGCGGGTGAAGGTCACCATCACGCTCCGCTCCTCCTCCTCTTGGTCATTATCAGCATGCCAATGGCCGTGCGGCATTATTAACAGCTCAAAGCTCTCGGTGCCCTCCGGGCTCATGACTCGCACCCTCCTCACGCCGGCTGTCCAGTACTGCATCAGCGTTTCTATGTCCAGGCGCCCCAGCAGCTCACTCCACGTCCGCGCGCCTTGCAGCTCCGGCACCGCGGCCTCCTCGGGCTCCTGCGCCTCTGCGGCAGTGAGTTGCTGTGCCCATTCATACAGGCGGCGGTATTGCGGCTCCGGCAGGGTGTAGGGGGTGTTCTTTCCACTACCGGCGGGGGAGATATCTCTCCAGGCAATCGTGTGGGAGAATTGTGCGGGGATCTCGTAGGAGAAGGCGAGCTCATGCTCAAACGAGCCCACCGCCGCATCATAGCTGTGCGTGACAAGCTCAGCCGGTGCGTTCCACTCCAACTCGGCGCACAGCTCCTTGAATTCCCTGATCTCGTCCGGGCTCAGAACCTTGGTTTTGCCGGGGTATCTGATGCTGACCCCATGGGTGCTGCTGATCGTGGAGGCCACCAAGGGGCGGAGGAGGGCAAGCAAGGCATCATAATCCTCATCAGGTAGGGTGTACACATTCGCGTCCCCGCTTCGGGCGGGAGAAATGTGAGCCAGGGAGAGCCTGATGGTTTGCTGATATCGCAGCGGCACGTGAAAAGAGAAGCTCACCATGCCGGCATAGCAAGAGGCGGCGTTGGGCGGTGTGCCCTGCGGGTTCCGGCGTATCCCGGCAAGACGTCGCTTGATTTGCGATACGTGCTGCTCCGGCAAGGTATAAATAAAAGCATAGCCGATTCTGCCGGAGGTAGCGAGCTGAAGGTACTGCCCTATGTTTCGGGTCACGTGCTCCCGCTCGTCCTCCCGCGCGCGTTGTTCGGCTTGGTGCGCCGCCTGGGCCCCCTGCCACACGACCAGCGCCACCAGGGCATACAGCGCCGCCATGACGAGCCGGATGCGCCCCGCGCTCCACTTCCGCCGCAGAGCTGCCACCCTGCGGGGCGCCAGCCGCACCAGCCGCGGCCGCAGCGCACAAGCCAGCAGCAGCGCCAGCGCTGTGAAAACCTGCAGCCCCGTCAACCCGGCGAGAATCGCATACAAAGAGCTGTCGCCGCCGAGATGAGTCCCACTAAAGGCCAGCCCCGCCAGCATGGCCGCTGCGATGAAATAGCGCTGCAGCCGCACCGCCTGCATCAGCGATGATGCCCCGCGCCACAGCGGCAGCCCGGGCAGCAGCGCCATCAGCGTCAGGATCCCCGCCGTCACTAGTGTGCTCACATGGAGGCCATACGGGGGATCCACGCTCTTGATATAGTCCCAGAAAGTATCCGAAACGACCATATTATAGGCAATGAGAAGCAGGAAGTAATTGAGAGGGACAGCACTCCACGGCATCGTGGCCGCCAGCCACGCGGTATCCTTCTTCCTGCCCTTGCACAGCAGCGCGTGCACAAACAACAGCACCGGGCAGCACAAGACCACATACACGCCGGCTGCCACACCGAGCTCCCCGTGCGAGCTCGCCTTCATTACTCCCACAATCACTTCCAACAGGCTCTTGACTCCTTCCGTCAACATTGCTTCATCATATCTGATCCCTCCGCTAAGTCAATCATATTTGTGGCGGCATATCGGAGGAGGCAGAGGGGGCGCCTCAGTCTGCCTGGCCGGGCGGCAGAAGGTAAAGCCCGATGGCCAAGCCGACGCTGAGCAGAATCCCCAGCGCGTACAAATAGGGCATGAGCCGCCGCAGCCGCCGCTGTGCCGCCACCACGGCGCGGGCGTGTCCCCGGCGCACGAGCCGCCGCACCACCCACACCCGCACGCCCCACGCGATGGGAAGCCCCACGAGAGTGGCCAGATTGGCCAGTACAACGGCGTAAAACGGCATGGCTACCACGGCCCAATTCCAAGGCTCTGCCTCCTCCAGTATGCGGAGACCGCGCGGCAGGAGGCAGAGCGCCGGCAGCACCATGCAGAGGCGCTGCAACTGCACGGCGCGCATGCGCGCGGAGGCGCGGCGTATGCCGGCAAAAGCGGGTAGCGCCACCATCAGCAACACCCCTGCGGCAAAGATGAGATACGAGTGCCACAGCCGGGAGAAGCATTCTATGGCCACCATGATCGGCAGGATGAAGCCCACCAGGTAGACCCCCACCCGGCACATCTCGCCCGCGCGCCCCTTGCACGCCGAGGCATGCATGGTGAACAGCGCCGGGCACATCGGTATATAGTAGATCAGAAGCGAGGCGAAGATCAACTCATCGGCCGCCGGCCACTTAACAGAAGCCGCCATCACCGCAGAAAACACCGGCAAGTGCGCTAAGATGGGAGGAAGGAGGGGCATGCAGGGAGATTGTGGTGTTGCCGGTGCCCAATATACCGAAAAGAACGCCGCCTGACCAGCAAAAAGACCGGCAGACACAGCGCACCGGGGGCGCCCGGCATGAGACACACAGCGCGAAATTTTGCTCAAGAAATGAGAAAAACAGCAAATTCGTGTTGCCAATAGTAGGTGGGTATGGTATGCTGGAGTCACCATGAAGATCACTGGTACTACTCACAAGAAGGCCGCTGAGTGGGTGGAGCAAATCCGCCAGCTCTGCAAACCCGATTCCGTCTATTGGTGCGATGGTTCCGAGGAGGAAAACACCCAGCTGTGCGACATGCTGGTCGAGAAAGGCACCTACATCCGCCTGAACCCGGAGAAGCGCCCGGGCTGCTTCCTGGCTCGCTCCACTCCTTCGGACGTGGCTCGCGTAGAGGAGCGCACTTTCATCTGCTCCGAGAAGCAGGAAGACGCCGGCCCCACCAACAACTGGAAGGCCCCCGCCGAGATGAAGGCTATCCTCAACAAGTACCTCGACGGCTGCATGAAAGGCCGCACGATGTACGTGATTCCCTTCTGCATGGGCCCGCTGGATTCCCCGCTTGCCAAGATCGGTATCGAGATCTCTGACTCCGCTTATGTGGTGACCAACATGCGCATCATGACCATCATGGGCGCTGAGGTGCTCAAGCGCCTCGAGGACGAGACGCAGGGCGGCGGCAACCCCAAGCGCGATGGCTACGGCGACTTCGTGCCCTGCCTCCACACCGTGGGCGCTCCCCTCGAGCCCGGTCAGCAGGACGTCACTTGGCCCTGCAACAACGAGGAGAAGTACATCTGCCACTTCCCCGAGACGGGCGAGATCATCTCCTACGGCTCCGGTTACGGTGGCAACGCCCTGCTCGGCAAGAAGTGCCTTGCTCTGCGCATCGCTACCACCATCGCCCGCAAGAACGGCTGGATGGCTGAGCACATGCTCATCCTCGGCATGACGGATCCCCAGGGCCGCAAGTCCTACGTGACCGGCGCGTTCCCCTCCGCCTGCGGCAAGACGAACCTGGCCATGCTTGTGCCCCCGCCCGCCATGCGCGAGAAGGGCTGGAAGACCAGCATCATCGGCGACGATATCGCTTGGATCTGGCCGCATGAGGACGGCACCTTCCACGCCATCAACCCCGAGAACGGCTACTTCGGCGTGGCTCCCGGCACCTCCTACAAGACCAACCCCATCGCCATGGACACCATCAAGAAGAACGTGATCTTCACGAACGTGGGTCTGACCGACGATGGCGACGTGTGGTGGGAAGGCATGGACGGCGAGCCGCCGGCACATGCTATCGACTGGCAGGGCAACGACTGGACGCCGGATTGCGGCCGCAAGTGCGCTCACCCCAACAGCCGCTTCACCGCTCCCGCTTCTCAGTGCCCCACGCTCGATCCCGAGTACTACAACCCTGAGGGTGTCTCCATCAGCGCGTTCCTCTTCGGTGGCCGCCGCGCCACCACCATGCCGCTCGTCTTCCAGTCCCGCGATTGGAACCACGGCGTGTATGTGGGCGCCACCATGGGCTCCGAGATGACGGCTGCCGCCTTCGGCCAGATCGGCCAGGTGCGCCGCGACCCGATGGCCATGAAGCCCTTCATCGGCTACAACGTGGGCGACTACTGGAAGCACTGGCTTGAGATGGGTGAGAAGACCTGCGCTTGCAAGCTTCCCAAGATCTTCAATGTGAACTGGTTCCGCAAGGATGCCGAGGGTCACTTCATCTGGCCGGGCTTCGGCGACAACATGCGCGTGCTCGACTGGGTGCTGCGCCGCTGCCGCGGTGAGGTCGACGGCGTGGAGACCAAGCTCGGTGTTTCCCCCGCCTACAATGAGCTCGACCTCGAAGGCCTCGAGGGCTATGATGAAGCTGCGTTCAACACGAACATGGCTCTCAACCCCTCCGAGTGGCAGGCTGAGCTTGAGTCCCAGACGGAGCTCTTCAACATGGTGGGCGACAAGCTGCCCTCCGAGCTGGAGGCTGAGCGTCAGGCGCTCATCGCTAAGTTCAGCTGATTCATCAGCTCACGCTCGATTCAAAAGCCGTCCCTGCTTCTGCAGGGGCGGTTTTTTACTAACCAAGAGCGGTAAAATTCACTTGACATGCCATGCGCCGCGCGCTAGGATGGAGGGACAGAGAAAATGATGAAGATTTCCACCAAAGGCCGTTATGCTCTTCGCATCATGGTAGAATTAGCACGCGCGGCGGATGACTCACGCCCCGTGTCGCTGCGGGCTGTCGCAGAGCGCCAGCTCATGACTCTCAAATACCTCGAGAGCATTATCGCGCTGCTTGTGCGCGAGCGGTTGGTGATCAGCATGCGCGGCAAATCCGGGGGGTACCGCCTCTCCCGCCCGGCGGCGCAATATACTGTATATGAAATCCTGCGCGCAGCAGAGGGCGAGCTCGAGCCTGTGCAGTGCCTCACTTCCGGCGCTATCCCTTGCCCCATGGAGTCCCGCTGCTCCACACTAAGCGTGTGGCGAGGCCTCAGCAAGGTGGTGCGCGATTATTTGGAGGGTATCACCCTGGCAGATCTTGCCAACATGCCCGCCGGCGAATTTTCGTATTGTGACGGGATTTGACACGCCGCCCACCCGGCGGGGAATCAGGGAACACCCCGGCACGCGCCACAGGGCGCACACTCTTACGCTTGGGGAGATTTGTCCGCCGCCTGGCTGGCCTGCTGCTCAGCCTGAGCTTGGGCTTTCAGCTCCTCCGGCACCTCCGCATCAGCGGCAGGGGAGGGCGGGGGTGTAGGATTCTGGGCCTTCAAGAGTTCTTCCTCAAACTCACGCTTGGCTTTGTGCAATATCCCCAAGCTCTTGCCCAGGTTGCGGGCGAGATCCGGCAGGCGGGAAGCCCCGAATACCACCAAGCACACCACAGCCAAGATAAACCATTGAGAGGGTGATCCGATATAGCCGAGAATCTGCATACACACCATCATACCGCCCCACACCGAAAAAGCAAGCAAAAAGAACGGGCACCACACTCCGCCTGCGGGTGTAGTGTGGCTCATGACGATTAAAAAACAAAGGATTTTCGCAACAAAAGGCTTGTCATCTTCCCGGCGGGCGTGTACAATGGCGCCGCTTTCTTTTCGCCCGGTGGCTCACAGGTGCCCGCATAACCACCGGCGTATGGGGCCTCGAGAAAAGAATCAACTCTAACTCAAACAAAATAAAATGAGCAATACTGAATTGGAAGCCTTGATTGCATCCAAGCTTCCTACGCTTCGCAAGGGCGATATCGTGAATGGTACCATCCTTGAAATCCGTCCCCAAGTCGTGCTGGTGGACATTGGTTATAAATCTGAGGGTGTCATCCCCATCTCCGAATTTGAGGATGAGGAGATCGAGGTGGGTGATCAGATCGAAGTTCTTCTCGAGAGCCTGGAGAATGACGAGGGTCATGTCGTCCTCTCCAAGGAGAAAGCTGCCCACAAGCAGAACTGGGACAAGATCGTGGCGGTCTTCAAAGAGGGCGGCCTGGTCAAGGGTAAAGTCAAGAGCGTGGTCAAAGGTGGCCTCATGGTCAATGTTGGCGTGGAGGCTTTCCTGCCCGGCTCTCAGGTGGACATCATCCCGCCCAAGGATCTCAACGAGTTCGTGGGCAATGTGTACGAGTTTAAGATTGTCAAGGTGAACGATGAGCGCAAGAACATCGTGCTCTCCCGCCGTGAGGTGATCGAGGCCGAGCGCAGCGAGCAGCGCCAGCGCTTCCTTGAGACGGTGAATGCCGGCGACAAGGTGCGCGGCATCGTGAAGAACCTCACCGACTTCGGCGCCTTTGTGGACCTCTCCGGCATGGATGGTCTGCTGCACATCACCGACATGAGCTGGGGCCGCGTGAACCACCCCTCCGAGCTGCTGCACATCGGCCAGGAGCTGGAGGTGCTCATCC
>JAFLSS010000081.1 GCA_022510805.1 Akkermansiaceae bacterium | reverse complement strand
TTCGAATGTGTAGTCCCCCGGCTCTCCTTCTCCTCCGACTCGGAGGGTGGTGCGGGCTTGCGCTAATGAGAGGGCGCTGAGAGTGATGAGGAGTGCGCTGCGCAGGAGGAGCGGTAGATGGAGTTTCATGGAGCCAAGAGGGGTGTATTTTTAATTAGCAAGACGGATTCGCTGAAAATTGTACGAATTTGAAATTCGGGTTTCATGTAATCCATCATGTTGATATTTAATCGTTTGTCATTTTGCTAGTATGCGCGGAATTTCAATTGTGTTCATTTGTAATTTACTCATAGTGAACGCGTCATTTTTCTTGACATACGAATTTCAAATTCGTATGACAGGAGGCAGGTGGGCTTTTTGGGCGGATGGGGGAGGTTCTTAATATTCAGCTCAGCATGAAGCACATGGGGAGCAGCAAGGAAGGTGCAAAAAAGGCGCCCGGCCGGGAGCGGCGGGCGCCTTTTTTGCCTCAGTTGATGAGGGCGGGATTATTTCTTTTTCGAGGGGCCAACTTGCACAGGCACCTTGATGGTGGGCAGGCCTTTGGCTTTGACGGTGACGACAGCCTTGCCGGTCTCCTCGCGGTGGGAGCGGACGATGGCGACGATGCGGCCGTTGAAGAAGCTCTGCTTTTTGTCCTGCATGCAGGTGTGGTCGATGGGGTTGCCATTGCAGAAGCCCACGAGATCTGCCGGGCCCTGGATGGAGAAGCTCACGGCGCGGCTGTCCGTGGGGACAAAGTTGCCCTTGGCATCAACGAGGGAGAGCGAGATGAAGGCCAGGTCATGGCCATCCGGGGAGATGGTGGAGCGATCCACCTCTGCTTTCACCGCAGCGGGGGCGCCGGTGGTCACGCGCACATCTTCTGCCCAGGGTTTGCCGTTTTTCTTCACAACGACGCGGATTTCACCGGGTTCGTAGACAACATTTTCCCAGACGAAGCGGTAGGCCGATTTGTCGATCTTCATGTTGCCCTGGTTGAAGAAAGCCTTGCCCTCACCGCGGCGGATGACGCCCTGGCTCTTGCCGTTCACAAAGAGCTCAGCCTCATCGCCGGAGGAGAAGCACATGACCGGGGTGACCTGGCCCTTGCGGTCCGGCCAATTCCAGTGCGGCAGCAGGTGCGCCTGCTTCACCTGGGGCGCCCAGCGGCTTTGGTAGAGGTAATAGGTGTCCTTCGGGAAGCCCGCGAGGTCGATGATGCCGAAGTAGGAGCTGCGGCTGGGGGCTTTGTTGCCCATGGCGTGCAGCTGGTCCATGATGGCTTTTTTCTGCGCTTCGGACATGCCGCCCAGGTTGCCCACGTTGGAGGCGTCCTGATTGTAAGGAGTCGGCTCGCCGAGGTAGTCGAAGCCGGTCCACACGTATTCACCGGCCACTTGGGGCACGGCGTCCTGCGCGGTGAACTCGGCATCCGGGCAGTAGCCCCAACCGGGGGCGAACAAGCCGTAGGCGCTGACCTGGAAGGCGCTGGCGCCACCGCCCACGCCCCAGCGGAGCGGGAAGAAGTATGTGTCACGCGTGCCGACGCAGGAGGCGGTTTCGGAGCCGTAGAAGGGCTTGTTCGGGTGGCGCTGCGTGTAGCCTTTGTAAAGCCAGGGTTTGTAGTTGTAGCCGAAGGCATCTTGAGTGTCGCCGAAGCCGTTGTCGGCGCCGCGGGCGTCATTGGTGCCCACGGTGTAAGCGCGGGTGGGGTCATGCTTCAGGATTTCGGCGCGGAGGTCAGCCGAGATCTGCACGCCGTCCGGCTTCACGATTTCGATGATCTCATTGCCGCCACTCCAGGCGATGACGCAGGGGTGGTTGCGATCACGGCGGATGAAGTTGGCCACGTCTTTTTTCCACCAGGTGGGCCAGAAGACGTGGTAGCCGTTGCGCTTGTCATACTTCTGGTATTTCCAGATGTCGAACAGCTCATCGAGCAGCAGGATGCCGTGCTTGTCACACAGGTCGAGCACGCCGGGCGCGGGCGGGTTGTGCGAGGTGCGGATGGAGTTGCAGCCCATGGCCTTGAGGATCTCGATCTTGCGCTCGAACGCGCGCTCGTGGAAAGCGGCGCCGAGAGCGCCGAGGTCGTGGTGCTCGCACACGCCGTTGAGCGGCACGCGCTTGCCGTTCAGGAAGAAGCCATCCGGGCGCCACTCCACGGTGCGCACGCCGAAGTTGGTGCTGTAGGCGTCAATTTCCTTCCCCTCTTGGGAGAGCTCGGTCTTGACGGCATACAGATTCGGGGATTCGCAGCTCCAGAGCTTGGGCTGGGAGATGACAAAGTTTTGCTCCACCGTGCGGGTTTCGCCGGGGTTGAGGGTCACGCTTTGTGACTGGGCGCCGGCAACGCCTTTGATGCTTTGGGAGAGCTTGACGGTGGCGGGAGATTTGCCGGTGTTCACGAGCTCGGTCTGCACATTGACGGAGGCCTCGGAGTCTGTGATGGAGGGCGTGGTGACAAAGATGCCATTGTGGGCCACGTGCACGGGGTGGTGCTTCTGGAGCCACACGTGGCGGTAGATGCCGGCGCCGGGGTACCAGCGGGTGGAGACGGGTTTGTTGCTGGCCATCACCGCCACGAGGTTCTCACCGGGGCGGAGGAATGGGGTGATATCCACCCGGAAGGAGGCGTAGCCATATGCCCACTCACCCGCTTTCTTACCGTTCACATACACTTGCGGGCAGGCCATCACGCCGTCGAAGTCCAAGTAGTAGCGATCCGACTCAGCGTTGAAATCAGCGGGCATGGTGAAGGTCTTGCGGTACCAGCCGTAGCCATTCCAGGGGAGTTTGCCGGTTTCATTCGGCTCGTCCTTCAGGAAGGGGCTCTCGATGGCCCAGTCATGCGGGAGCTGCACGGCCTTGAAGCCTTTGGCGCTGTAGCCGGGCTGCGCCGGGGCATCCGCAGAGCCGACGGACTGGGGGATGATACGCTGGCCCTCAGGCGAGAAGAACTCGATTTCGCGGATGCTGGCCCAGCTGTTGGGGCCGGTTTTCTCCAGTTTGAGGGAGATGGAGGACAGCGCCAGGCCGCCCAGCTCCACGGTGCTCGAGGCGCTGTCTTTTTTGATGTGGAAAGTTTTGCCCGGCTGTTTCTGCTTGCCGCTCGGGGTGGCGACCAGAGAGAACTCCTGCGGCTTGGCGTCTTCCCAATGGATCACAATCTTGCCCACCTTTTCCTTGCTACCCAGCTTGATGCTCAGGGAGTGGCCGGCCTTGCCATCTGCCGCACACCAGCGCGTTTCGCGGTTGCCGTCGATGGCGTAGGCCGCGGGGTTGCCCGGCTGGGTGCTGGAGGCCGACACGGGGGCGGCATCATCCACCGGGTTGCCTGCGCCGAAGTATTTGAATGACCAGTCGAAGTCAAAATTCTCACGCTGGCTCTTCGCGAGCGCTCCCTGTCCGTAGGCCGCAAGCCCCAGGGCGGCAATAGCCAAGACCCGACGCGCGCAGGATGTTCTGAGATTACTTTTCATAGATGGTGTGCATTTCATGCTGTATAGTGATACGGGAGATGAGGTGTGTTTCTTTCACAGAAAAGAAATTAAATTTTATTGGCGCAACTGGGATTCATATTGGCGCAGTTGGATCGCCTCAAGCAGGTCGTGGTCTGCGATGGTCTCACGCCCGGCGAGATCCGCGATGGTGCGGGTGACGCGCAGGATGCGGTCAAACGCCCGCGCCGACAAGCCAAACTGCTCTACCGCAGCGAGCAGGAGCGCCTGCTGCGCCTCGCTGAGCGGGCAAAAGCGGCGCAGCCACTTGCCGGTGAGGCGCGCATTGCAGGTGATGCCCACCTCCGCATAGCGGGCTTGCTGGAGGCGGCGAGCAGCCGTGACGCGCGCGCGGATGGCGGCGCTGCTCTCGCCATCGGGCTTGCTGAGCAGGCTGGCGGGATCCACCGCCGGCACCTCGATGACCATGTCAAAGCGGTCCAGCATGGGGCCGGAAATCTTGCGGCGGTAGCGCTCTACATCCGCCGGGCGGCAGCGGCAGCTGTGCCGCGGGTCGCCCATGTAGCCGCAGGGGCAGGGATTCATGGCGGCCACGAGCATGAATTGACAGGGGAAGTCCATGGAGCCGCTCGCGCGGGAGATGGTGACCACGCCGCTCTCCAGCGGCTGGCGCAGGGTCTCAAGAGTGCGGCGCGAGTACTCCGGGAACTCATCCAAAAAGAGGACGCCATGGTGCGCGAGAGTGATCTCCCCCGGGGAGATGGTGCTGCCGCCGCCCATGAGCCCTACATCGGATATGGTGTGGTGCGGCGCGCGGAAGGGACGCCGGCTCAGCAGCCCGCCCCCCATGGGCAGCAGGCCGCACACGGAGTGGATCTGGCTGGCCTCGAGGGCTTCTTCATGCGTCATCGGCGGGAGGATGGTGGGCAGGCGTGAGGCGAGCATGCTCTTGCCGCTGCCGGGGGTGCCGCTCATGAGCAGGTTGTGCCCGCCGGCGGCGGCGATCTCCATGGCGCGCCGCGCGTAGGGCTGCCCTTTGATCTCATCGAAATCCACCTCAGCGGCCGAAGCGGCGGCGGCCGGATCCGGCAGCACGGGGGCGTGCTGCTCACGATCCAGCAGCACCTGCCACGCCTCGCTCAGCGACTCCACGGCATACACTTGCATCCCCTCGACCACGGAGGCCTCTGCGGCATTTTCTGCGGCGACCATGAGGAAGCGCCGCCCGGCCTCGCGCGCGGCGACGGCCTGCGGCAGCACCCCGCGCACCCCGCGCACGGCGCCGTCCAGCGCTAATTCGCCGATGATGCACCACTCGCTCACATCTGCCGGCACGCGGCGCACAAAGGCCTCAGGCAGGCCGCTGTAGTTGTGCTGAATGGCCATCTCAAGCCCCAGCGCGATGGGCAGGTCAAAGCCGGGCCCCTGCTTTTTCACGTCGGCCGGCGCCAGATTCACCGTGACCAGCAATTGGCCGGGGCAGAAGAAGTGGCTGTTTTGCAGAGCCGCCGTGACGCGCTGCACGCTCTCGCGCACGGCGGTGTCCGGCAGGCCGACCACGGAGAAGCGGCCGGTTTCCTCCACCTTTTGCACATCCACCTCCACCTGCACCTCATAGCCCCGTATGCCGAGTACGGCGGCTGAATGTAGTCTTGAAATCATAAGTGGGGGAGAGCGCGGTTATTTGACGATGACGGCAGAGCCGACGGCCAATTTGCTGTACAAGATGCTGCACGCCTCCGGGGGCACGCGCACGCAGCCGTGCGAGTCACCATCGCGCAGCACAGTGCCCACGTGCAGCCCCACGGCGCCATTGAAGCGCATCCAATAAGGCATGAGCGCCCCCTTGAAATGCGCACCGGCAGGCGCCTTGTGGCGGCGCGAGTCCGCCCCGCCTTTCACCACACGATCCTGCGCATCCACAAAGCTGCCGTAGAGCGAGGAGCGGTGCTCCAGCTTTTTTTCGGAGATGCGGAAAGAGCCGGTGGGAGTCTCGCTGCCGCCCACGCGGCCGGAGCAGATGGGGAAGTCCATGGCGATCTTGTCCCTGATATAGAGGCGCCCGCGCTGAACAGAGAGCAGAATCTCCACGCGGGAGTGCTGCGGGTCAGTCAGCTCCAGCGCGCGGCCGCACCAGATATCGCGCGAGAAGGCATAGCGCGGGCTGGCGGTGAACTCCTCAAACGTGCGCGCCACCTGTTTGTTGCGCGTCTCGCGCTCGAGGCGGTCCCCCGCCTGCAGCATATCTTCCGGGGTAGACACCTGCTGACACGAAAACAAGCAGGCCAAGGGACTAAGCAACAATAGGGCGCGTTTCATATCATCAATCCATGCAATACTTGGCAATGCGGGCGGCAAACTCCTTGGGCAGGATGGCCTGCACCACTACATCATTCCCCTCATACTCAGTAGAAAGCACCTTGCCATCCCGGTGCATCAGCGCGATGATGCGGCTCTCTGCCTGGGGGATGCGGTAGCGTGAGGTCGTGACGCGGTGCGTGAGCATCTCCACACAGGCCGCCAGCAGCGCTTCCCCGCCCTGCTCTCGCAGCACACTCATGGGCAAGCTCGGCGCCCCCTGCACAGCAGCGGAGAGCCGGGCCAAGCGCTCTGCGCGCTCCTCCTCCGGCAGCAAATCGACCTTATTCCACACCACCACCATGGGCTTCTCCCCGGCGCCCAGCTCTGCGAGCACGCTGCAAGTTGTCTCATAATGCCGCAGCGCCTCCTCATCACTGGCATCCACCACCTGAATCAGGAAATCCGCCAGCACCGCCTCCTCGAGGGTCGACTTGAACGCCTCCACCAAGCGGTGCGGCAAATTGCGGATAAAGCCCACAGTATCAGTCAGCACCAGCGGCTGTCCATCCGGCAGTTCAATCTTGCGGCTCGTGGTGTCCAGCGTGGCGAACAAAATATCCTGCGCCAGCACGCCTGCCCCGGTGAGGGCATTGAGCAAGCTGGACTTGCCCGCATTGGTATAGCCCACGATGGCGGCCGCAGGGATCCCCTGGCGCGTGCGCTCCTTGCGCTGGGTGCCGCGTTGGCGGCGCACAGTCTCCAGCTCATCGCGGATGGCCTCGATGCGCTCATGAGCCAAGCGGCGGTCCACCTCGATCTGCTTCTCGCCTTCGCCGCGCGCAGCCGCGCCGCCGCCCTTGCCGCCGCCGGAGCCGCCGCGCTGGCGGTCCAGGTGCTTCCACATGCCGGCCATGCGCGGCAGCGCATACTGCATGCGCGCCAGGTCCACCTGCATCACCGCCTCGCGGGTGCGCGCACGCTGAGCAAAGATATCCAAAATAATCTCCTCGCGGTCCATCACCGGCACTTCCACCAGCTTCTCCCACTCCCGCTGCTGCGAGGGGCTGAGCAGATTATCAAATATGACACAGTCGGCCTGCAGCTGCTCCGCCAGCGCGCGGATTTCCTCAGCCTTACCCACACCGCACAAATACTTTGCCTGCAGCTCACGGGTGAACTCCACGCGGCTCTCGGCAATGCCGATCCCCAAATTCTCCACCAAATCCACCAGCTCAGCCAGCAGGGCCGCGCGCTCGCGCTTCAGCTCGCCCGGCAGGCCTATGCCCACCAGCAGCGCCCGCTCCAGCTTCTCCGGTTTCTCGCGAATCTCAAAAGACATATCTCCCTAACTCTCTTAAATAAGCGCACCTCGGCAGCCCGCGGTTTCCGGGCTCCGGCAGCATCAGCGAAAACTCTGCGTGCGCGACACCGGGACATCTCGCAGATAGTCGCTATTGCCCTTGCACGAGCACTCCCCGCAAGACGTCATAACCAGCGAAGCTACAGCAGCGCCCAACATCATCAGAAGACTCTTTTTCATACGCCCACCATTCAACATGATTTTGCCCGAGAAATCAAGCTAAAAAGCACGCCCGGCGGCAGAATGAGAGTGGCAAAATTAAATGCGACACGTTGAGGGCACAAAAAAGGTGCTCTTCT
>JAFLSS010000080.1 GCA_022510805.1 Akkermansiaceae bacterium | reverse complement strand
CATCACCACGGACATATACCACATGTGCAGCAGCGGCATGTAATCCTTGTCCGGCCGGAAATAATCTGCCAGCATCTTGTTGATCTGATCATTGGCATTCATCCAGCACGTGCGCTCCCCCACCTTGCAGATCTCCTCAATCCCCTCCCACTCACAGAGCAGAAACCCGCCACCCAGCGTCAGCAACAGCAGCACTGCCATGGGCGGCACAAGACGCCGCACCCGCTTGCCCAGGTAGCGCAGCGCATCGCGCCAGCTTGTCAGCCCCACCTGCCGCTGCCGCGCGCGGAGCATCAGATAGCCCGATATGACCAAAAACACATCCACCCCCACATACCCATGCCTCCACGCAACGCCATCCAAGTGAAAAAGCAGCACGAGCAGAATGGCCACCGCACGCAGCCCCGTCACATGATCCAAATGTTCCCTTATCTGATTGTCTTTCATTGCTATCTATCTGAGCCTGTATATCTCTTTTCAAAAGAGATGTCAAGCTGTATTACACATTATTGATTGATAACCATAACTCTATAATATTTATTTTCCATTGAATATAAACAACAAAAACGCCATAAAAAAGAAAGCCGATAAGCGCGAAGCATTGAATATCTGCGATAAAGAAAAGACGCGCTGTATATCGCATTTGAAAAGAGGAGCGCAGGGGCGGCCTGTGTGCGCGCGTGTGCGTGCGCGCAGATAAGAGTTGCAAAGAAAGGCGGGCGGTGGTAGACTGGGGCGCCATGGATATTTTGAGCAATCCGACCTTCGTGTTGTTTGCCATCCTATTTGTGGGGTTGGCATTTGGAAATATCACCATCAAAGGCATCTCCCTCGGGAGCTCCGGAGTCCTGTTTGCGGCGCTGGTGGCGGGGCACTTTGGGCTGCGCGTGCCGGCAGGGCTCACCGACATCGGCACCGCGCTGTTTGTGTACTGCGTGGGGCTGGGGGTGGGGAACCGCTTTTTTGCGGCGCTGCGCAGCCGCGGCAAGAACCTGGTGCTGCTCTCTGCCCTGGTGGTGGGGGCAGCGTGGCTCACGGCGTGGGGGCTGGGGGCGCTGCTGGGCATGGACGCCGGGCTGACGGCCGGGCTATTTGCCGGGGCCTGCACGAGCACCCCTGCCCTGGCCGCCGCCATGGAGGCGCCCGGCAGCCAGGCAGATGTGGTCAACATCGGCTACGCGGTGGCCTATCCCTTCGGAGTGGTGGGAGTGGTGCTCTTTGTGCAGCTGCTGCCGCGCCTGCTGCGGGCACAAGCGGAGGAGGCCCCGGCCGCCGGCCAAGCCGACCCGCACAAGATCCTTGCCCGCGTGGTGCAGGTGACACACCCCGGGGCGCCGGGAGAGAACATCGGCGCCTTTGTGACAGGCCGCCACATGCGCTGCCGCATCACGCGCGTGGTGCAGGGGGAGCGGCTCATCCCGCTGCGCAAGGCCGACACCTTTGCCGCGGGGATGCAAGTGCTCATGGTGGGCGAGCGCGAGGATCTGGAGCATGACGCCGGCTTGCTCGGCCATATCCTGCGCGATGCGGATCAACACCCCCGCACCTTCACGGACGAGACAGCAGAGCTCATCGCCCTCTCCAAGAGCATGTGCAACAAAACCCTGCGCGAGCTCGACACACTCGGCAATTTCGGCATCGTGGTCTCGCGCATCACGCGCCTGGGCGCCACCTTTGTGCCCACGGCCGATACAGAAATCATCCGCAATGATGTACTGCGCGTCGTGGGCACGCCAAGCTCCATCGCAGCCTTCAAGCAATACTGCGGCCACCGCAGCACCGCCCTCAACACGGCCGACATCCTCTCACTCATGGGCGGCCTCGTGCTGGGCATCCTGCTCGGGCAGACCCGGCTGAGCCTGGGCGGCAGCGGCTCCTTCTCCCTGGGCATGGCAGGCGGGCCCCTCGTGGTGGCGCTCATCCTCGGCCACTTCGGCAAGGTGGGCCCCATCGTCGGCTACATGCCGCGGCCCACGCGGCTGCTGGTCATGGAGCTCGGGCTCATCCTCTTTCTGGCGGGGGCAGGAGTCAAGGGAGGCAGCTCACTCGTGGCCACGCTGCAGAGCCAGGGGCTCACGCTGTTTCTCGCGGGAGTCGGCATCACCCTGGTGCCCATGCTGGTGGCATTTCTGATGGCGCGGCGCGTGCTCAAGATGGAGCTCATGGAAGCGCTGGGCGGCATCTGCGGCAGCATGACCTCCACCCCGGCGCTGGGCGCCATCACCGCCAAGACAGACCGGCAGGAGCCCGTCATCGCCTACTCCACCGCCTACCCGGCCGCGCTGATCCTGATGACCATACTCGCCAAACTCCTCTGCAGCGTCAGCTAGCACCCCCTACCCCGCATACAAAAAAACCCACTATTCGGAGCAACTTACACTTGCAAATTACGCTAGTTTGTAGTAGTCTGCCGGCGGGAAAGTTGGAAAGCATGCATTTCGGCGCATAGCTGCCCGGCTTTTCCAGGGATTAAACATTATCCTCGCACGCATTATGAGTAAAGACAAAGCAACAACTCTCATCAAGATCCTGATCATCTTGATCATCAGTCTCTCCATGCTCTTCATCCCCTATGAGTCATTGGGAGTCGCGATCAACCCCATTCAGGCACGAGTAGTCTCCCTGTTCGTCCTGGCAGCCCTCATGTGGATCCTGGAGCCCATTCCCATCTGGACCACCTCCGTGCTCGTCATCACCCTCTCCCTACTCTGCATCTCCAACCAGGCGTTCAATTTCCTGAAGCCGCAGCGCTACAACGTGAGCGAGGTGAACGCCATCATCTGCCAAGCAGTAGGCAAGGATGAGAGCTCACCCGCGTGGCAAAAATCTGTCGTGACGCATGATAAGGAAGGCAAGGAAGTGCTGGTCACCCCGCTGGCGGCCCTCCAGAAGGATGTGAAAGCGCGCTTGGATAAGAAAGCCACCCTGAGCAGCGAGGAAATCTTCACCTCTCTCAACTACCTGACACTCAAGGCCGGGCAGGATGCCGCCAAAGCTGCCACCAAGGCCGCCGAAGCCGGCAACGCGCAAGAGGCAGAGTACCAGAACCAGCTTTCCGGGCAGATGCACAAAGCCGCGGAGAACCTGCTGCAGCCCGCCCTGCAAAAGGACATCAAAGCGCTGAAGATCACCAACCTGATGCAGCAAAAGAGCACGATGGCCACTTTTGCAGATCCCATCATCATCCTCTTCCTGGGCGGCTTCTTCCTGGCAGCGGCAGCCACCAAATACCGCCTGGACAGCAACCTCGCGAAGGTGCTGCTCAAGCCCTTCGGCACCAACCCGAAATACGTGATGCTGGGGCTCATGGTTGTCACCGCCCTCTTCTCCATGTTCATGAGCAACACGGCCACCGCCGCCATGATGCTCGCCATTCTCAGCCCGGTGCTTGCGGCCTTTGCGCCTGAGGATCGCGGCCGCGCCGCCTTTGCGCTCTGCATCCCTGTGGCCGCCAACATCGGCGGCATCGGCACCCCCATCGGCACACCTCCCAATGCCATCGCCCTGAAAGCCATGCAGGACATGGGGCTCTCCATCAGCTTCGGCAAGTGGATGGCGTTCGGCGTGCCGTTCGTGATCGTGATGCTGCTGGTTGGCTGGCTCGTGCTGGTGAAGATGTTCCCCATCAACGCCAAAGAGCTCAAGCTCGAAATGGGTGGCAAATTCCTCAAGACCCCCAAGGCCATCATCGTCTACATCACCTTTGCCGTCACCGTGGGCCTCTGGGTGCTCAGCGATATGCTCAAACTCGGCATTGACAGCAACACCATCGCCATTGTCCCCATCGCCGTGTTCTCCGTGACACAGGTCATCACCAAGGAAGACCTGAAAGCCATGAGCTGGGACGTGCTGTGGCTGGTGGCCGGTGGGTTCGCCCTCGGTGTGGCGCTGCAGGAAACAAGCCTGGCCAAGGACATGATCAACGCCATCCCCTTCGGCGAATGGAACGCCACCGCCCTCATGATCGGCGCCGGCTTCCTCTGCCTCTTCATGGCCACCTTCATGAGCCACACTGCCACGGCCTCGCTGCTCATGCCCATCCTCGCGGGTGTGGCAGGCGCCATGGTCTCCTCCGGCAGCTTGGATGGCGCCGGCGCCATCGGCCTGCTCTGCGCCATCGCCTTCGCCTCCTCGCTGGGTATGGCGCTGCCCATCAGCACGCCGCCGAACGCCCTGGCCTACGCCACAGGCTTGGTGGAGCAGAAGGGCATGGCCATCTCGGGCACCATCCTCTGCCTGCTCGGCCTCGGCCTCACGTTCGTACTCATGTACACCCTCCAAGGCGTTGGCTTCTTCGGCTAATACCCTATGACTATGAGTAAACGCCCCATGGCACTCCCCGACCACATCATGCGCCCCCTGAAGCGGGTGAACCGGGTCTATTTTACCGACCCGGACCGCATCCTCGCCATCCCGGCGGGGGAGATCTTGGTGCGCCAGGGCGAGGAGTGCCACCGCGTTTACCTCGTGCTGCGCGGCACATTTGTGGCCTACCGCCGCACGGAAAACCTGGAGGGCAGCGGCCTGCCGGCCGAGAGCCATGTGCGCGGGCACGAAGTATTCCGCGCGGAGCCGCGATCCTATGTCTGCGTGCAGGCATTCTTCTCGCGCTCCTTCCTCAGCTCGTACTACATCGTCGCCATCGAGGATGCCGAAGTCGCCTACATCGACGACACGACCCCGGCCGTGGATGCAGAGCAATACGGCACCCTGGAGCAGCAGTTCATCCCCGTGCTGGTGCATGAACTCGCCGCGCGCAACAGCCGCATCTTCACCCAAGTCTCGGAGAAAGAAGAAGCCGTGCGCCTGCTTCAGCGCGCAGAAATGGCCGCCACCCTCGGCCAACTCTCCGCCGGCATCGCGCATGAGCTCAACAACGCCGTGGGAGTCATCTCCCGGCGCACAGACTTTGTGGCCGCCAACCTCTCGGAATATTTAGCCAAAGAGGACAAGAAGAACGCTGACCTGTTCACCCGCGGTTACGAGGATGACTCCTTCCTCGCAGCCAATGAGCTGCGCGGCGTGGTGCGCCAATATGAGCGCGAGCTCGGGCTCCCCCAAGATGCCGCCAGAGTGCTGGCGCACCTTGCCCCGCAGGGCAACGCGCGCGAGCTGCTGGGCGCTTCATTCGTGAAGCACCTCCAGCGCAACTTCCGCTTCTGGGAACTCGGGCATGACCTGCGTGACCTGCGCATGGCCGCCAAACATGCCTCGGGCATCGTGCGCGCGGTCAAGCTGCTGGGCGGCGGAAGCACCCTCCATGAACCGGGGGTGGATGTGATCCAATCCCTCCACGACGCCATGAGCCTGCTCACCAACAAGCTCAAGCACGTCAGCCTCCAGCTTGACCTCCGGCCCGTGCCCACCATCACGGCCGATATCACCGAGCTGGTCCAAATATGGACCAATATCATGAACAATGCCTACGACGCCATGACGGACGCGCAGACGCCCGACCCGCTCATCCGCGTCGAGACAGCCCACCTCCACGCGGACGGCATGCAAGTGCTGCCCACCGAATACGTGGCGGTCACCATCTCGAACAACGGGCCGGATATCCCCGCAGCCATCCGCGAGAAAATCTTCCAGCCCAGCTTCACCACCAAAAAGAAAGGCCTCGATTTCGGGCTCGGACTCGGGCTCTCCATCGTCCGCCGCATTGTCGACAGCTACAACGGCACCATCGAGCTGCACAGCTCTCAGGGCCTCACCTCATTCACCATTAACCTCCCCACTACACAAATCCATGGAAAAGATTAACATCATCTGCGTTGACGACCAGCAGGAAGTGCTGGACTCTGTCATGAGAGACCTCCGCGTCCTCTCCCCCCTCGTGCGCCTGGAAGAAGCCTCCGGCACTGCTGACTGCCTGCGCCTGCTCGACCAAATCGACGCCGATGGCGATTTGGTGGCCGTGGTCATCTCTGACCAAGTGATGCCCGGCGAAAGCGGCACTGACCTGCTGGCCAAAATCGCTACCGACAAGCGCTTTACCAAGACGCGCAAGGTGCTGCTCACCGGCCAGGCCACCCATGCCGACACCATCAACGCCATCAACGAAGGCCAGGTGGACAACTATGTCGAAAAACCCTGGGTGCCGGAGAAACTGCTCACCACAGTGAAGCGCCTGCTCACACTCTACATCTTGGAATCAGGCCTTGACTACAAGCCCTACATGAGCATTCTTGACAACACCACGCTCTTCTCCAAGCTGCACTAACCTCATACACCCAACACATCATACTGCTATGAAACAATGCATCACCACCCTCGCGCTGGCCGCCTGCGCCGTGCCCGCCGGAGCTGCTACCCTTTCCCAGCAGGTGGATGAATGGATCGACGCCACAAAGAAAGCTTTCGTCGTCTACGACAACCAAAACACCTTTGTGCGGAAAGTCCGCTTCTCCTGGCGTGAGCAATTCCAAATGGCCGTCGTGCAGCCCAACGGCAGCAACGGCCAACACCTCAAACAAAGCGCCAGCCCGTACAACCAGGAATTCCGCCGCTCCTGGCTCAGCCTCACCGTGGATACACGCACCAAAACCACCTTCCGCGCCTGGTTCCGCGTGGGTGGCCTGCCGGACCGCGAGACCTACAGCAACGGCCGCACCAAGCGCAACTTCACCTATGCTAACTTCTTTGAACTCTGGGTCAAACAAGAAATCACCCCGGTGAAAGGCCTCAGCGTCCAGGCCGGTAAGATCAAGTCCCTCTTCACCACGGACTACATCACCTCCAGCGCCGCTATCTACTGCGTGGAGCGCTCCATCCTCTCCCAGCAGTTCGGCCAGGACTCCAACTGGGGCATCGACCTCACCTACGCGCCCAACAAGACGGACAAGGTCTACCTGCAACTCTTTGCCAACGACCGCGCCAGCGCTTCCAAGAGCCTCTCCCACCCGGATGTATACCGCGATGGCCGCGGCCTCAAAGGCGAGTTCGGCTGGGAGGACCGCTGCTACACCATCGTGGGCGCCAGCCACCGCTACAACGTGCAGGAATCCGGCTACCAGCAGGTTTCCGCTCAGTTCATGCACGACTTCAACAACGCCTACCACGGCAAGGCCCCCGGCGCAAACAACTACGGCCTCGGCTTCAAAGACGCCATCTCCCTGGGGTATGATGTCAAGAAAGATCGCCTCCTCGTCCAGACCAACCTCGTGGCGGCCTTCGAGCAGCAGGGCGGCAACGGCACCAACAACGTGGGCATCCAGATCCAGCCGGTCTACTCCCTCACGCCCCACATGGACCTCGTCTTCCGCTATGTCGGCATGACCGGCCACGGCGCGTGCAAACTCGGCGCAGACCGCTACATCTGCACGCAGACCACAGCCTCCGGCTGGGTGGACAGCCTGCACACTTTCTACCTCGGCGCAGATCTCTACGCCTCAGCCAAGGACAAGGATGCCGCCAAAATGATGCTGGGTGTTGAATACGCCACCGCGCGCAAAGGCGGCAGCGACTGCTACAACGGCTGGGAGTTCACCACCGCATTCCGCTGGAACTTCTGATCCCCTGCCCTACCCGTTTTATTATCTCACCCACTCCGGCAATGGCCCACACCATTGCCGGAGTTTTTTTCTTAAAAAAAGCAAGCCGCCCTTTCTACTTGCAGCGGCTGAGAAGAAAGCCACCCGCCCCCCGCATGAGGCGGCACGCCCCACAAGACAAAGCGCTGAGATACCCGCCCGAGCCATTGCTGACACCAGGGAGCGGCGCCCCGAGCCATAGGAATAGGAATAAACCGCACGAGTCCAAAACTTGGTACAAGGGCAAATAAAAAGCCCCAGTCATGAACCGGGGTCTACTGACAGGTGCCTCAGCGCGGAACGCTCCGGCTAC
>JAFLSS010000008.1:13974-49950 GCA_022510805.1 Akkermansiaceae bacterium | reverse complement strand
CTGCACACCGACCACTGCCAGGCTGACAAGATCGACAGCTTCCTGCGCCCGCTCATCGCTGAGTCCAAGAAGCGCATCGCCGCCGGCCAGGGCCCGCTGTTCAACTCCCACATGCTCGACGCCAGCGCCCTGCCCATGGCTGAGAACCTCGAGATCTCCAAGCAGATCCTCAAGGAGTGCGCCGAGGTCGGCATCGTGCTCGAGCTCGAGATCGGCGTCGTGGGCGGTGAGGAAGACGGCGTGGACAACAGCGGCCAGCACGCTGCCAAGCTCTACACCTCCCCCGAGGATATGCTCCTCACCTATGAGACCCTCAACGGCCTCGGTGAGTTCATGCTCGCTGCCACCTTCGGCAATGTGCACGGCGTGTACAAGCCGGGCGCTGTGAAGCTGGAGCCCAAGATCCTCCGCGACGGCCAGAAAGCGGTGATGGACAAGCACGGCAAGGACATGCGCCTCGTGTTCCACGGCGGCTCCGGCTCCGACCTCTGCGACATCCGCGAGGCTATCTCCTACGGCGTGGTGAAGATGAACATCGACACCGACACCCAGTACGCTTTCTCCAAGCCCATCGTCCTGCACATGTGCCAGAACATCGAGGGCATGCTCAAGATCGACGGCGAGGTGGGCAACAAGAAGGTGTACGACCCCCGCTCCTACCTCAAGAAGGGCGAGCAAGGCATCTGCGAGCGCCTCAAAGTGGCCGCTTCCGACCTGCTCTCCGAGGGCAAGACCCTCTTCGGCCAGATCTGATCTGCCCGCATTCCCGCCCCATGGGCGAAATACACCCGGGTTCCTCCCCCAGCGGAGGAACCCGGCCTTTTTTTTCCCCTCTCCTACACATTTCCCCCTCTCCTACACATTTTTTTCACCCTGCCGGGGATTTGCACTTGAAACAACAAAGCAGAGCAGGTAAGATACGCCACAGCGGGAGAGCACCTGCACTCCCCCCCACTCTCTTCACACCCCCTTTTTATACTCTCATGAAAACCCTCATCACCAACGCACACATCATCTCCCCGGGCATCGACATCGTGGGCGGCAGCGTCCTGATCGACGGCAGCCGCATCTCCGCCGTCCTTCAGCCGGGCGAAACCGCCGCCGCAGATCGCACCATCGATGCCGGCGGTAACATGCTCCTGCCGGGCTTCATCGACATCCACTCCCACGGCGCCGGCGGTTGTGACACCTGTGACTGTAGTGTCGAGAGTATCCGCACCATCGCGGACTGCAAGATGAAAGAGGGCGTCACCACCTGGCTTCCCACCACCCTGACCCTGGGCACCAAGACCCTGGAAGACGTGTGCCACGCCGTCAAAGAATACGCCGCTGCCCCCACCGGCTCCAAAACTCCCGGCATCCACCTGGAGGGGCCCTACATCAACCCCAAGCAATGCGGCGCCCAAAATCCCGCCTTCGTGCGCCCGGCGGATTATGACGAAGTGAAGAGCCTCAGCGAGATCTACCCCGTGCTCTACATCTCCCTTGCACCGGAGATGCCCGGCGCGCTGGACTTCATCGCCCAAGCCACGGCAGCCGGCATCACCTGCTCCGCCGGCCACTCCGCCGCCTCCTACGCCGACTTCCAAAAAGCCAAGGCGGCCGGCCTGAAACACCTCACCCACTTCTGCAACCAAATGAGCCCCCAGCACCACCGCGAAATCGGCCTCGTGGGCTCCGGTATGCTGGATAAGGACATCAAGATCGAGATCATCTGCGACAAGATCCACCTCTGCACCGACATGCTCAACCTCACGTTCACCAACAAGAACATCGAGCAAATGATCATGATCACCGACTCGCTCGCCTGCTCGTGGATGCCGGATGGCCCCGGCCAGCTGGGCGGCCTGCCCATCATCGTGAAAGACGGCGTGGCGCGCCTCGAGTCCGGCAATCTCGCCGGCTCCACCCTGCGCTATGCCAAAGGCCTCAAAAACGTGTGGGAAATCACCGGCAAGCCGCTCTCGGAGCTCGTCAAAGCCACCTCCCTGAACCAGGCGCAGAGCCTCGGCCTGTCCGGCCTGGGCAAGATCTCCCCCGGCTACACGGCAGATCTCGTGCTGCTGGATGCTGAGTTCGACACGCTCAAGACCTTTATCGACGGCGAGCTCCGCTACGAAGCCTGATCCCCCACCACCTTCCCCCCGCCATGGCGCTCCTATCACCACTTGCCCGCAAGCTGTGCGTAGCGCGCGGCATCGACCCGGCGCTCTTGCGCGGCACCGGGCCCCGAGGCCGCATCATGGCGGCAGATGTGCCGCTGCAGCAGCCGGCCCCCCTCCCCGCAGGAGAGCCGGCTGCCGGCCGCGGCCCCCACATGGCAGACTATTCGTTGCACCCCACACGCGCCGAAAAGGACGGCTACTACATCTACGATGATGAGGTGAACATGCAGGCGCTCGCCGGCATCAGCCTCCCCATCGCCGTGCAATGCGAGAAACTGCTCGAAAAGCGCTATTCACTCTTTGACTACATCGTGCGCGCCGTGGTGCGCGCCTGCACCAGCACCCCGGAGTGGGCTCCCGAGCGCGTGGACACCATGCTCTTCGAGCGCTGTGGCGAGAACACCTCCGCCATCCCCGACTCCGCCGGCAAAACCATCTACCACATCGCCCGCGCCACCAGGGCAGACACCCCGCCGCCGCCCCATTATCACCCGCATATCGTCGTGTGTGATGCCTTCACCACCCGCGCCCAAGTGGCAGAGCAACTCAGCTCAGACAACCGCCCCGACTTCGCCTTTGTCGCACGCGGCGGCACCCCCAAGGTCGGCATTCGCGTGGGGCGCGAAGAAGTGCACAACTACCTGCTGCCCTACACCTTTTACGCCTCCACCAAGGCCATCCCCCCCGCCGTGGCCAACCGCATCGCGGCAGAGCTGCACGCCCTGTTGTTCAACCCGGTGCGCCTGCTGCTGCTCACTTGATCCCACTGCATGGACACCCCACCACCAGCGCCCGAGCCTCAAAGAACATGCAGCCGCAGGTGGTTCCTGCGCAGCCTGCTGGGCCTGGGCGCCATGGCAGCTGCGGGCAAGGGGATCGACTGGATGCTCCCGCGCACGATTTGCCGCGCCGGAGAATGGGCAGGCCCGCCCTCCGACCACTTCGACGGCCAGCACTTCTTCAACCCGGAAGAAGACACCCCCTCACCCACATACGGCAGCTCCCCCATTTTCCGCTGGCTGATGGGGCGCTCCCGCCGCACCCCCTACCCGGAAGTAGAGCACAACACACACCACCCCAGCCTCGCGGCAGATCTGCCCCCCACCGATTGGGAGATCACCATGGTCAACCACTCCACCCTGCTCATCCGGCTCGGCGGCCTCTGCCTCCTCACAGACCCCATCTGGAGCGACTACACGAGCCCGGTGCATGGCTTCGGCCCGCGCCGCAAACGCCCTGTCGGCATCCCCTGGGGGGAGCTGCCGCGCGTGGATGCCTGCCTGCTCTCGCATGATCATTATGACCACTTTGACGTGCCGACCCTGCGCCAGCTCAACAGGCGGGACAAACCGCTGTTCATCGTGCCGCTGGGGCTGCGCAGCCTGCTGAAGCACCACCTCGGCCCCGGGCTGCGAGTAGAAGAAAAAGACTGGTGGGAGAGCGTGCAGCTCCCCCGGCTGAGCATCACCCTCACCCCCGCGCGGCATTGGAGCAAGCGCTACCACACCCAAAGCAGCGCCAACCGCTCCCTCTGGTGCGGCTTCTGGGCGCAGGCAGAGGGCGGCCCCTCCGTCTATTTCGCCGGCGACACCGCGCGCACACAGTGGTTTGCGCGCATCCGGGAGCGCCTCGGCAGGCCGGATGCAGCCATACTGCCCATAGGCGCCTACAAGCCGGAGTGGATCCGCGCGCACCACATCTCCCCGGCAGATGCCGTGGAGGCGCTGCAAACGCTGGGCGCCCGGCAGGGCATCGCCTGCCATTTCGGCACCTGGCAGCTGGCCAACGAGAGCTATGAGGAAACCCTGGCAGATCTCGCCGCCGCCCTCACCCAAGCCCAAATCCCGCCGGAGCAATTTCTCGCCCCGGACAATGGGCAAACCCTCCGCGGCAGCGTGAGCCGCTGAGTCAAATCGTCTGCACCGGCACCTCCTGCCCCCCATCCAGCAGCACCAGCTGCACCCCGGGCTGGGCAAACTCCGCCGCCACCAGCGCCAGCGCCACCACTGCATCATGCTCCGGCGAAAACGCCGCACTCGTGACCCGGCCGATCGTGTGGCCGGCCGTGTCGCGCACGGCATCCCCCGGATCCGGCGCCACCCGGCTGCCGCAGGGGCAAAGCAAATGCGCCACCTTTTTCCGCGGTGGCGGATCCCCCGCCCGCAGCTTGTCCGGGCAGCACAAGTGCCCCAGCCCCACCTGCCCCGGGGTAGAGCGGCGCGGCGTGATCTCCTTGCCCACCGCCACACACCCGCGCGCCAGGCGCAGACTCTCGCGCGTGGCGCTGCCGCAGGGCTGAGCCCCCGCCTCAATGAAGGATTCAAACCAGCTGATCCCCGCCACCGCCGGGCAGAAAAACTCATACGCCCGCTCGCTCTCGCCCTCCTCCTCCAGCCCCAGCCGGCCGAGCATCAGCTCATGATTCTGAAAGAAAAAGCGCGAAAAGCGCCCCCGCTCCGGCAGCTCCACCCCGCGCAGCGTCCGCGCCAGCACAAGCTCACTCTCCGGCCCCATGAGCACCACGGCACACCATTCATTTGTCTCATTGCGCAGCTCCAGCGCCGCATGCGGCCGCAGCTCCTCCAGCCGCGCCGCATCCACCTCCTCCATGGCGGCATGCCCCAGCAGCAGAAAATTGCCCGCACTCTCACGCAGCAGAAGCAGGCGGTCCAGTATCCGGCCGTCATCACTCATCAGCAGCGTGTGCACCCCCGCCGCATCACGACAACCGGCCACCCTGCCGCTCAGCGCCGTCTCCAGCCACGCCTCAGCGCCATTGCCGCGCACGCGGAACTTGCAGATGTGCGACACATCGAACACCGCGCACGCGCTGCGCGCCGCCAAGTGCTCCTCAAACAAATTGCGGAAAGAATGGGGCATTGTCCAGCCATCTGCCTGCACCATGCGCGCGCCCAGTCGCTCATGCACCGGATATAGGGGAGATTTTCTCATGCGCACCATCTTGCCCCTAACTTCGGCGCGCCGCAAGGAGTTAGGCTAAACAGCTAAAAGTAGCGGAATGTCATTGACTAGACAGGCTTTCTCGGGCATAATGCCAGCAGATCAATTATCACCCATGTCTTTCTTCATACAGAATGTTGAGATCGGCGGGAGCAAGCCCTTTTACCTGCTGGGGCCCTGCTCTCTGGAGAACGAGGACTTCGCATGGCAAATGGCGCGAAGCATCAAGGAGATATGCACCCGACTGAATGTTCCGTTCATCTTCAAGGCCTCCTATGACAAGGCCAACCGCACCAGCGTGAAAAGCTTCCGCGGCCCGGGCATCCGGGAGGGCTGCCGCATCTTAGCCGACATCGGCAATGAGCTCCAAATCCCCGTGGTGACGGATGTGCACACCGAGGAGCAGGCTGAATATGCCGCCGCCTTTGTGGACCTGCTGCAGGTGCCGGCTTTCCTCTGCCGCCAGAGTGACCTGCTGGAGGCCTGCGCCAAGACCGGCCGCCCGGTCAACATCAAAAAAGGGCAATTCCTCGCCCCGTGGGACTGCCGTAACATCTGCGACAAGATGCGCGCTTTCGGCTGTGAGCAGTTCATGCTCTGCGAGCGCGGCACCAGCTTCGGCTACAATAACCTCGTCGTCGACATGCGGGGGCTCAAGTGGATGCGTGACCTCGGCTGCCCCGTCGTGTTCGATGCCACTCACTCCGTGCAGCGCCCCGGCGGCTTGGGCGGCGCCACCGGTGGCGACCGCGACCTGGCGCCCGTGCTGGCCAATGCCGCCATGGCAGCCGGGATCGACGGCGTGTTCATGGAGGTGCACAGCGACCCGGACAACGCCATGAGCGATGGCCCCAATCAGATCCGCCTCAGCGACTTGGAGCGCGTGCTCACCAACCTGCAGCTCGTGCGCAACGCCTACGACCAGATGGCTTGATACCCCGCCAGCCCCTCCGCCCCCATGCGCCGCATTGTTCTCCCCCTCCTGCTTGTGCTCGCCGCCCTCTCGCCGGCGCAGGTGGACCGCACCGCCGGGCAAGGCGAATTCCCGGCGCTGCAGCTCCTGCCACCCGGCAGCCGCATCCAAGGCATATCGCTGCCGCGCTACCAAGAGCACCGCGTCACCGCCCACATCATGGCCGACCTGCTGGAGGTCCTCTCACGCTTCGAAGTGCGCATGGCCACCATCCACACCGTGCTCTACGGCGAAGCGGAGGACACCACCCATGTCCAAATGCAGGATGCCACCTATGACTTCCGCACCTCGATCATGGCCTCTGACACGCCGGCCTCTGTCACCAACCCGCGCTTCTCAGCTGAGGGGAGCGCCGTGAGCTTCAACAGCGAAACCCGCTGCGGCATCATCAAAGGCCCCGTGCACACCACCCTCAACACCAGCATCTTCACCAACCCGCCAGCCCCTCCCAAGAAATGAAACTGCTGCTCGCCACCCCCCTGCTGCTCGCAGCGCTGCTCCCCGCCTGGGGGCAGGGCGCAGAGGAGCACGTGGCGCCTCCTGCCGTGCACCTGCCCGTCTTCCCCGCGCCTGAGGAGCTCCATGAGCAGATCCACCACCTGCAGCAGGAGATCGCGGACATGGAGAACAACGCCGCCCAGCTGGGCGAGCTCCCGGAGGCTGAGTACAACCCGGACTCCCCCATGCCGGAGCCACCCCCCGGCCAAAGCGCCGCCGTGGCAGATGGCGGGCTCATCTTTGACAACGCCCGCTCCTGCCTCGCCTACTTAGGCAATGTGCGCCTCAACGACCCGCGGCTTCAGCTGCGCGCCGCGCACCGCCTCTTCATCCGCCTGCCCAAAAATGAGGCTCAGGAAGCGCAGGCCACCCCCGCCGCCGCACCACAGCCCACCCCGGCGCCCAACAAGCCGGCACCCGCCGCCGCGCCGGCAGCCACCCCCGAGCCGCAGCCCACAGCACACCTCATCGTCGAGCGCGCCGCCGTGGATGCACAGACCAGCCGCGTGCTGCTGGAAGGCCGGCAGGCGCACCCGTCCATCACCCTCACACGCGGGCAGGACACCATGACCCTGCAGCCCACCCCGGGGGGCGAGCCCGCGCGAGTCTTCAGCAACACCGCCGGCGATGTGCTGATAGAGGGGAGTAGCATGGTCTTCACCTGGCATGACGCACAGGGCGAGGCCTACCGGCTCGACGCCGAGACAGGCCCCCTCCTCTACCACGGCCCGAGCGCCACCCTCTGCGTGCGCGGCAAAGCGCGGCTCACCTCCGCGCGCGGCACCATGGAGAGTGATGAGCAGCTCTGCATCACCTTCACCCCCCAGGCACCCACCGCCAAGGCGGACTCCCCCTTCGCGGCCTTCACCGCCGTGAACTTCTCCGAAATCAAGCAAGCCATCGCCAGTGGGCACGTGGTGCTCACCACCCCGGCCACCCCCGCCCGCCCCGCAGGCACCGCCCGGGGGGACACCCTCATCTACAGCGCGGCAGAGAGCTCCTGCACCCTGCTCGGCAAGTGCTCCCTGGTCTACGGCGGCAACACCCTGCGCGAAACAACCCAAGAGGGCATCCTGCACATGGCGGAGAATGGCAGCATCACCCTGCGCGACACCGCCCCCCTCTCCGGCACCTATGAGCGCCCGGTGAACGACGAGGCAGAGCAGCGCACCACCATCACCGGCGAGTGGCAGTCCGGCCCCGCTGTGTATTATGACGCCGTAACCAACCGAGTCACCACCCACCAAGGCTTCCGCGCGGCCGATGCCCTGGCCCGCTTCTCCTGCACAGGCCTCCTGCAGCTCACCCTGCTCCCGCGAGAGGGCGCCCTCCCCCCCGCACCCAAGCCGGGCCTGCCCCGCCTCATCATCGCCCAGCAAGAAGGCGTGCGCCACGTGCTGGCAGAGGGGGATGTGCAGCTGCACTCTGCCGCCTCAGGCAAGCAACCCGCTTGTGACATGGAGGGCCACACGCTGGCGGCCGACCTCAACACAGGAGAGGCCACCCTCACCGCCGCGCCGCAGCAGCGCCTCCATGCCCGCTATGGCGACTACGACCTCACCGCGGTTGCCGACACCGCTGAAAACGCCAGCGTCGAGCTGAACCCCGCGGGTGACATCCTCGCACGCGGCAGCCGGCTCACCGCCATCCTGCCGGGCGAAAAAGGGCTCACCCGCATCACCTGCCGGCGGATGATGCAGCTCCTGCGCGAGCAATCGCAGCTCACCCTCGGTGAGGACTCGCGCATCCACTCACCGGATGGCATCCTCACCACGCGCGGGACGCTGCACGCCACCCTGGCCCCCGGCAACGCCCCCAACCGCGCGCCGAAAAACTACCCGCAGCTCAACTACAACTACTCCGGCCTCAGCAGCGCCGCCACCCCCACCGGCGGCACCCTGCGCACCCCCCAGGTAAGCATGCAGTGCGAGGGCGCCATCTCCCTGGAGCTCAAACCCGGCCTCACTTCCGACAACGCCCGCCAGAGCATCCGCTCCGCCACCGCCCGCGACCGCGTGGCGCTGGCAGGCAAAGATGCCACCGGCCGCATGGTGCGCGCCACGGGCGACCGCCTGGACTACGACCCCGCCACCGGCAACTTCATCCTCCGCGGCCGGCGCGTCACCCTGGCAGATGAGTACAACATCCACACCGCCTCCGGCAGCGGCGCCGCCATCACCATCGACCCGCACAACAATGTGCGCATCACCGGCGCGCGCCAGACCACAGCCGCCCACCGCATCCAACACCAGCTGGATCAAAACAAGAAAAAATAACTATGGAACAGATCTCCCCCCTCCTGAGTGCCCAAGACCTCTGCAAGACCTACAAGGAGCGCTGCGTGGTAAACCACGTGAGCCTGGAGGTGCAGCCGGGTGAGATTGTGGGGCTGCTCGGCCCCAACGGCGCCGGCAAGACCACCTCGTTCTACATGGTCGCCGGCCTTGTGCGGCCGGATGAAGGGCGGGTGAGTTTCTGCGGGCAAGATGTGACAGGCCTCCCCATGCACCTGCGCGCCCGCCTCGGCATGGGCTACCTGCCGCAAGAGGAATCCATCTTCCGCAAACTCAGCGTCGAGGGCAACCTGATGGCCATCCTGGAAACGCGCTCTGACCTCTCCCGCAAGGCGCAGAAAAACAAGGCAGAGGAGCTCATGGAGCGCTTTGGCATCACCCGCTTGCGCAAGAGCCAGGCGCTGCAGCTCTCCGGCGGTGAAAAACGCCGCCTCACCATTGCGCGCGCGCTGGCCTCCAATCCCAAGCTGCTCATGCTCGACGAGCCCTTTGCCGGGGTGGATCCCATCGCCGTGCAAGACATTCAGCACATCGTGGCCTCGCTGCGTGAGACCGATGGGCTCTCCATCCTCATCACCGACCACAACGTGCGCGAGACTCTCGGCATTGTGGACCGCGCGTACATCCTCTTTGAGGGCAAAGTCATCAAGCACGGCAATGCCCACGAAATTGCCAACGATCCCAAAACGCGCAAGATCTACCTCGGCGAACACTTCAAAATGTAACCCCCCTTTTTCCCCCACACATGAACACACCCCGCTACACCCCCGAGCAAATCACCAGCCTCAAGGACAACGAAATCTTTGTCTTTGGCAGCAACCTGCGCGGCGAGCACAATGGCGGCGCCGCCTACTTTGCCAAGCTGCGCTTCGGCGCCCGGCAGGGGCAGGGAGTCGGCCTGCAGGGAAGCAGCTACGCCATCCCCACCATGCACGGCGGGCCGGCCGACATCGCTCCCTATGTGGATGAGTTTATCACCTTTGCAAAGGAAAACCCGCACCTGCACTTCCTTGTCACCCGCGTGGGCTGCGGCATCGCAGGCTTTAAGGATGCGGACATAGCGCCGCTCTTTGCCGCCGCATTACCGCTGGACAATGTCACGCTGCCGCGGGAGTTTCACGCCGTGCTGAGCGGCTGCTGATCCGGGGCTAAACCCTGGCCACTAAGCGTCAATCAAAAACATTTCGCGTCACTAGGGGCGATATTAGGCTTGCTTCAGCCACGGCGCGGAGTATAATGACGCCTGTATGAGCAGAAAACGGCGAGTGGTCATCCTGGGATCCACAGGAAGCATCGGCACGAGTGCGCTGAAAGTAGCGCGCGCCCTGCCGGAACGCATGGAAGTAGTCGGCCTGGCAGCCCACAGCAGCGCACAGCAGCTCGCCGAGCAAGCGCGTGAATTCGGCGTGCGCCACGTCTGCATCTACGACTCCGCCAAATACGCCGAGCTGCGCACCCTCCTGCCCGGGGCAGACATCTGCGTGGGCGCAGAGGGGCTCTGCGAGCTCGCCTCCCTCGCAGAGGCGGACATGGTGCTTGTCTCCATCATCGGCACCGCCGGCTTGCAGCCCACCCTGCGCGCCATCGAATGCGGCAAAGACCTCGCCATCGCCAGCAAAGAAATCCTCGTCATGGCAGGAGAAGTCGTGATGCAGCGCGCCGCAGAACGCGGGATCGCAGTGCTGCCGGTGGACAGCGAGCACAACGCCATCTTCCAATGCCTGCACGCCAACCCCGCCGGGGCAGCCGCCGTGCACCGCCTCATCCTCACCGCCAGCGGCGGCCCCTTCCTGCGCACCCCGCGTGAGCAGCTCGCCGGTGTCACCCTCGAGCAGGCGCTGCGCCACCCCACCTGGAAAATGGGGCGCAAAATCACCATCGACTCCGCCACACTCTTCAACAAGGGGCTCGAGATGATCGAAGCGCGCTGGCTGTTCGGCATCCCCATGGAGCAGGTGGATGTGGTGGTGCACCCGCAGAGCATCGTGCACTCCATGGTGGAGTACCGCGATGGCTCCATCCTCGCGCAGCTGAGCAGCAGTGACATGTGCTTCCCCATCCAATACGCCGTCACCTACCCGGACCGCGTGCCCAACTCCCTGCACCGCCTCAGCTTCGAGCAGATGCTCGACCTGCATTTCGAGCCCCCCCGCTGGGATGACTTCCCCGCCCTCAGGCTGGCGCGCACCGCAGGCTCCACCGGCGGCACCATGCCCGCCATGTACAACGCCGCCAATGAGGTAGCCGTGCAGGCCTTCATCGAGGGGCGGCTGCACTTCTCCGGCATCTGGGAAATTGTCGAGGAAGCGCTCACCCGCCTCAGCCCCCGTGACTACGCGGGCGACCTGAGCATTATCCTGGAAGATGATGCCCGGGCACGTGACCTCACCGCCCAACTCTTGCCCCACCCCTAATCCCATGGCCACCCCTCAACGCATTCACAGCATCGACGCCGTGCGCGCACTTGCTCTGCTGGGCATTCTGCTCGTGCACTGCCATGATTTCTGCAACCTTTCCGGCCCCAAAGTACCGCCGCCCGGGGAGCTGGATAGCTTTTTCAATTTCCTGTATAACGACCTGCTGGTCACCCGCTCGTTCATGGTATTCTCCTTCCTGTTCGGGCTGAGCTTCTTTTTGCAGATGGACCATGCGGCCGCGCGGGGGCAGAACTTCCTGGGGCGCTTCTGCTGGCGGCTGCTCCTGCTGGCCGGATTCGGGGTGATCCACAGCTTCTTCTACTGCGGGGATATCCTCATCATCTTCGCCATCACCGGCTTCCTGCTCGTGCTCATGTGGCGGCTGCCCAGCTGGCTCATCGCCACACTGGCAGGCATCTGCCTGCTGCAGCCGCTCGCGCTCTACAACGCCGCCATCGGCACGCCGGATGCCCTCATGGACTGGTTCCAGCACATGTGGCGCCTTCTCGGCTGCACCGGCGCGCCGAATCACCAGACAGCAAGCTTCTGGGAGATCGGCATGTGGAACCTCCGCTGCGGCATCCCCAGCAGTTTCCTCTTCATGGTGTACAGCTACCGCATCTGGGACCTGCTGGCCATGTTCATGCTAGGCTTGCTGGCGGGGCGCACCCGCCTGTTCGAGGGAAGTCAGCGCCGCCTCGTCAGCGTCACGTGTGTGGCGCTTGTCGTGTGGCTCATCACAAAAGAAGTCTTCCTGACCCCTGAGTGGAAGTCCCTCTACATCGCCACCAACATGTGGGAAAAAGCGGCTTATGTGTGCATGGTCATCCCCGCACTCGCGTGGGTGCTGGCACGCCCCTGCATGGCGCGCTTCATCTTCCCACTCACGCAGATCGGCCGCTGCACGCTCACATGCTATATCAGCCAGAGCATCATCATGACCTTCCTGCTCAGCGGCTATGGGCTCAACCTCCGCCCGCAGCTCAGCATCACCGGCGTCATGCTCATCGCCCTGGCGCTCTACACAGTGCAAGTAATAGCCTGCACCCTCTGGCTCAAAAAATTCCGCTTCGGCCCCCTCGAGGGGCTCTGGCGCCGGCTCACGCGCATCGGCATGCCGCAGCAGCCGGTTTCAAATGCAAAATGAGGTGGGGAGCCCCTGCTGCCGCCCCTTATTCGGCAACAGAGGCCACCCCACCCCTGCACACCTCTCGCCTTATTTGGCGAGAGGCAGAGCCTCTTGCGACAGGAGGGACTGCGCCCGCCCATGCCAGAAAGAGGCATCAGCCTCTGCCACGCATCCAGTTTGAGAGAGAGCCCACAGGGCAGAGAGTGCCCCTATGATGGCTCCCGCGAGGATGCGCGCCAGACTTCCCGGCACACCCCACCCGGTGAGGAGATTCACCATGAAGCTGCCGGTAGCTTCATCATGGGCGGGCTTTGTTGCATCATTCATCATCATTTCCACTTTCCCGTTGGAAGTGCCCCCACCATAGCAGACAAAACGCCGCCTGACCAGCCTGAGCCACCAGGCGGCGCAAGCGTTCCGGGGGCGGGCACAGCGCGCGCGCCCTCACATGATGCCTCACTCCGCCGCAGGCGGCGCCACCGGGCGGAACTCGACACTCAGGCTTTCCCAGTCAACCTGCTGCGGCGTCACCCACACACAAGCTCCCTCCTCCAAGCGCAAGCCGCCGCGCTGCGTCCAGCAGCGGCCGGGCTCGTAGCACCACCCCTCGCGGCGGGGCAGCACAGCCGCCGGCACATATCCGCGCAGCTGCAGCTCCTCCACCTCCACCGCCAGGCCATGCGCCCACATGCCGCACACCACCGCCCGCCAGGCGCGCGGCTCACCAGCAGCCACCTGCTCCTCCATGTACTGCAGGATCTTGAGCTTGGTCGCCTCCTGCTCCGCCGCGGCCGATTGGCGCTCGGTGTCGGAGAGGTGATCCGCGAGGCGCTCCAGCTGCCCGGCAGGCAGCGGCGCCGGCGCACCGGGCCAGCCCAGCAAGCGCAGCACACCGCGGTGTACCACCAAATCCGCATAGCGGCGGATGGGGCTGGTGAAGTGGCAGTAATCACTCTTGGCAAGCCCGAAATGCCCCAGCGCCTTCGGCGCATAGCGCGCGCGCATCATCGAGCGCAGCAGCGCCACCTTGAGCCGCGGCTCCTCCGGGTGCCCGGAGATGTGCTCCAGCGCGCGCAGCAGCTCCCGGCGGCTGGGCACAGTGGAGGCAGAGAGCCCACACTCGCGCAGCGTGTGCGCAAAGTCCGCCCACTTATCCGCCGCGGGTTCCTCATGCACGCGGTAAAGCGTGGGCAGTGCCCGGCGGCGCAGCAGGCAGGCCACCTGCTCATTAGCCGCCAGCATAAACTCCTCAACCAACTGGTGGGAGGGGTCACTCTCCTCAGTCTCAAACCCCACGGTGTGTCCCGCCTCATCCAGCAGCACCCGCAGCTCCGGCATGTCGAGGTTCAACGCCCCGGCGGCAAAGCGGCGGGCACGCAGCAACTGCGCCAGGCGCGAGGCCTCGCGCAGCATGTCATCCACCTCCGCATCGCCGGTGCTCACCCCCTGCTCCAGCAGCGCGAGCACCGCCGGGTAATCCAAGCGCCGGCGGGAGCAGATCACCGCGCGTGCAAGCCGGGCCCGCAGCGGCGCCCCCTCAGGCGAAAAGCAAATATGGCACAGCATGGTGGGCCGCTCCTCCCCCTGCACCAAGCTGCACAGGTCATCACACAAACGCGGCGGCAGCATGGGCAGCACCCGATCCGGCAAATAAGTTGAGTTCCCCCGGCGGCGCGCCTCCGCATCCGTGGCGCTGCCGGGGCGCACATAGTAGCTCACATCAGCTATATGCACCGCCAGCTCCCAGCCCTCCGGCGTGCGCACCAGCGAGATGGCATCATCAAAATCCCGCGCCGTGGGCGGGTCGATCGTCACCACACAGCGGCGCGTCCAATCCTCACGCGCCGCCCGCTCAGCCGCGGGCAAACCGGGCTGCAGCGCCTCCAGCTCCTGCAGCACCTCCGCCGGAAAACACTCCCGCAGCGCATGGCGGCGGATGAGGGCGGCCATATCCACCCCGGCGTCCTCCGGCCAGCCCAGCACCTCCACCACGCGCCCCCTCGCCTCCACTCGGCCCACGCCGGGATATGACTCCGGCTGCACCACGACCAGCATTCCCACCGAAGCCTCCGCCGGCGGCGGCGCGCTGAGGGCGATGCGTGCCGGGGCGCTCTTGCCATCTCCCCGCACTTGGGGGCGGCGGCCGGCGGCCACAAGCGTGCCCACCCACCCGGAGTGGCGGCGCTCCTGCACCTCCTGCACCCGCGCCTCCCAGCGCACCGGCTCATCGCGGCGCACGCCTTTATGGCGGCGGCGGAACGAGGGGGGCGCCGCGCGCACCACGCGCGCCAGCACCACATCTCCCTCCATGCAGCCCATGCTGCGCTCCGGGGAGATGGGGATCGCCAGCGGCTCCCCTGCCCCGGGCGCCACCAGCTCCGCCAGCGCCTGCTGCCCCTCTGCATGAGGCACAAAAAGCCGCTTTCCACGCGCCAGCACACGCACTGTGCCGGAGTAGCAGCGCTGCGCCGTCTCCACCGGGGCCAAGCGCGCCCCGCGCAGCCGCAGCAGCTTTTTATCCTGCACCCAGCGCCGCAGCAGCTCGCGCAGCTGCGCACGCTCGGCAGCAGCAACCCCCATGCCCCGAGCAATGGCCGAGCGATCCTGCGGCTCATAGCCGGGGCGAGCCAGATAAGCACGTAAGCGCGACTCGAGCGGCTCCTCCGTCATCAGCCCCCCTCCTCATTGATGCACCGGGCGCCGGGCCGAGAGAGCCTCAGTCACCAGATACGCCCACTCATTATCGACCTGCCGCGCCTTGGCCAAGTACTCCCCGGCCAGCGCCCGGTCCTGCGGCATGCCCAGCCCACGCGCCGCGCAGTACGCAAGGCGCACATAGGCATCAGAGCTCCACGTCTCCGCAGCCTTGCGGTACGTCACCACCGCCGCCTCTGCCTCGCCGGCAGCCATCAGCGCATCACCCGCATACACCAGCTCCCCATTGAGCACCCCCGTCGTCTTCTCCGGCGGAGCGCCCTCAGGAGAGGGATCGGACTTTGTCATATCAATGAGCTCCAGCTTCGGATCGAAGGGATAATTATAGGCAAAGGAATCCACCCCCAGCAGGATACGGCGCAGCGGCGTGGGATCTGCCGGCGCAGCTGTGGCGAGCGGCGGAGTTTTGGGCCCCTGCGGCAAGTACATGTGGAACTTGTGCTTCTTGAAGCACACAGAGCTCTTTTGCCCCAGGCGCTCCAGCGCAGCCATGGCCGGGCGGAACGCGCGGTGAGCAGATTTGTAATACCACTCCACGGCGGCATTCAAATCCTTTTTCACACCAATGCCCAGCTCATAGCAGCGCGCCAGATTATACCGCCCCACCGCGCTGCCATCCCTCGCTGCGCGGCGATACCACATCACCGCCTTGACCAAATCCTGCGGCATCCCCTCGCCCAGCTCGCAGCACACCCCCAATTCATTCATACAATCGCCATACTCATAAATCTGCGCGCCCTTGTTCCAGAGCTCGATTGCCTTGTCCAGGTTCTTCTCACCGCCAATGCCCAGATACAAGCAGCGAGACAGGTAGCGCAGCGAGCGCGGCTCGACCCCATTCTCCAGCGAGGTTATGTAGCACTGGCGCGCCTTGACCGGGTCTGCCTCCACACCGCGGCCGGATTCATAAAACTCACCCAAGCGAGCCCACGCATACGAGAAGGTCTTCTCTTTTTTCACCGCTTCCTGGCACAGGCGGAAAGCCTCAGCATCCCGCTCTGCGCTGGGCTCCACCCCCACGCCATCCAAGCAGCAGCCGGCATAGAAGGCCATGCCATTCGGATTGCCGGCCAAGGCTGCCAGGCGGTACAGGCGAGCCGCCTCGACCGGGTCGTAATCCAGCACATCGGCATCCATGTAGGCGCGTCCCAGCTCGTATTGCGCCTGCCAGCTATTATGCTCTACCCCGAGCTTGAACCACATGACCGCGACATGCTTATTCTGTTTCACGCCATCGCCATCATCAAAGCACTCGCCGACATGGGCATAGGCATTGACAAACCCCTGCTCCGCCGCCGCGCGGTAGAGCTTGTAAATCTCCGCCCGATCCATCTCATCCGAGGGCAGGCAGTAGTCATAACACCATGCCAAATTCGTGAGCGCATTTTGTTGACCCTGCGCCGCCGCCAAGCGGAACCACTTCACCGCCTCATCCACATTCTCATCCACACCCAAGCCCTCCTTGTAAATCCAGCCCACAGCATTCTGCGACAACGCATGGCCGCGCTTCGCCGCCTCAATGACCAACTCAAGCGCTTTTTTTCCATCCACCTCCAGCCCGCCCTTGCCATTGAGATAGGAAGACCCGAGCTGGTACAGCGCATAATCATTCTTCGGCGCAGCACGGCGCATCCATGCCAGCCCCTTCTCCTCATCCTTTTCCACCCCTTTGCCATTCATATAACAAGAGGCCAGGAAAGCCATGGCAGGCTCGTATCCCTGCTCCGCAGCCGCGCGGTACCACTTCACCGCCTCACTCTCATTCTTCTCCACTCCCACCCCGCGGCGGCAGCAAGCCGCATAGGCAAACTGCGCCTGCGGCAGCCCCTGCTCTGCTGCGCTGCGGAACATCTCCGCCGCCCGCTTGGCAGACCCCTCTTCATATAAAGCGTGCAGAGCCGCCTTTATGCTCTGAGCCGCCTCAGGCGCCAGCGTGGTATCTACCACCTCCGGGCACTCCTCTTGTGCGCCGCTCCAGGCAGCCCCGGCAAGCACACACAGTGCCATGCAAAAAAGTCGTTGTTTCATCTGATTTTTAGTATAGATCATTAAGCTTGAGTATCGAGAAGCACGGAAGTGCGCACCCGGGCGGGCATGGCATCCGAACTCTATTTTTTAGACACCGCCCCCGCCTGTTTTGTTCAATTATTTTTGGAATCCTGCGCCGCCCCCCTCTCAGCGCAGCACGCGATCCTTGGCCACCTCAGACCAGCTGCGCTCGCGGATCACCTCCTGCAGAGTGCGGTCCCCCAGCTGATCATAGGCACACATCCGCACCAGGCGCGCGAAGCGCTCCGCCCAGAAGCGCATACTCACATCCGCATGGCCATGCTTGCTGTACGCCGAGGCCGAAATCAGGCGCGCCGTCTTGGGATTGCTGTCCTTGCACGCCAAGAGCAAGCGGTTGGTTTTCGCATCGCGCACGGTGAGCTCGATGCAGATATCCCCCTTGGCAAAGCTCCCCACAGCATCGGACACGCCCGGCACCTTGACAAAAAGCCCGCCCACGCTGCTGAGCAGGCGGAGAGTCGGCCGCTGCGGGCGGAGATGCACCAGCGCCATGTCCACACGCAGCGTGGCTCCCTGCGCCGCATCAACCAGCCGCCAGCGCGTGCCATTGGCCGCATTGCTCTCAGCCAGCACCTTGCTCAGATCCTGCACCATGAGCTCATGCATCTGCGTCACCATGAGCGGCGCCAGCTCCGGCTGCGCCTCCTTCACCTTGCTGATATCCAGCGGGGAAATGAAGAGGGACACATCCTTCTGCTTGGCGTAGGGGTTGCCGCCGCCCCAAGTCCAGCCGCCATCCACCAAAAGCTTGCCATGGCGCTCCAGCTTCACATCATAGAGCCCACTCTCCGAATCCAGCGTGCGCACAGCGCTGCACGCACAGCAGAGCAGCATAACCCAACAAAGAAATACCCGCATTTTCACGCCGCCTATCATAACACACACCCCGGCCGGATGCAAGACCCGCCTACCGGCCCCTCACGCGCAGCAGGCGGCGCCGCCTCAGCGCTGCTCACGCGGCGCCTCCCGGGCGTTGAGCAACTCCAGCGCCAGCGGCGCCCAGACATCACAGCGGCTCATGGCGCTCTGCAGCAGGCGGCGCGCCTCCTTCTTGTCCGGCTGAGTGCCGAGGCCATGGTAGGTGCACAAAGCCAGCATCACCTTGGCGCGCGAGGAGTGCAGCCGCACCGCCTCGAGCAGAGTATCCACAGCATCTGCCGGCTCCCCCGCGCGGAGGTATTGCTCACTCTTGTCCAGCAGCTCAGCCACTCGCTCAGCAGCCGACTTCACATGAGGCTTGAGCACACGCGGATTCACCGCACTATCGTCAGAGACACGCTTGGGGCGCTCCTCCTCCGGGAGATAATCCTGCATGGTCACTTGTATACTCATCACAGGGGGGATATCCTCCGCCGCAGCCACCTTACCCACCACTTCCACTTTCATCGCCGCGGGGATGACATAGCCGCCGCCGGCCAGAAGCATGGCTTGATTCTCCACCCCCAGGCGCTCCAGCGCCGCCTTGGCCGGTTTGAATTGGAGGGCGGAGGGCATGTAGCACCGCACCGCCTGCCGGAGATCCTGCCTGGCGCCAATCCCCAGCTCATAGCAGCGCCCCAGATTGTAGCGGCCGATAGTATTCCCCATTTCTGCCGACTTGCGGTACCAGAGCATCGCCGTGATCAGATTTTGCGGCACCCCCTCGCCCAGCTCATAGCACACACCCAGATCATTCATGGAGTCGCTGTCCTTCTGATTCGCGCCGCGCTCCCACCAGCGGATCGCCTGACTGATGTTTTTTTCCACGCCGATCCCCCGGTAATAGCGGCGGGCGATGTTGCGATGAGCCCTGCTGTTGGCGTCCTCGCCGTCGATAATCTGCGCCCCGGCTCGGTAATATTCCATGGAGCGCTCCAAATCCACCTCAACACCCCAGCCATATTCATAGCACTCCCCCAGCTCTGTCTGCGCGCCGAAATGCCCATTCTCAATCGCCAGATTCAGCAGGCGGAACGCCTCATCGACATTTTTCTCCACGCCGCAGCCGAACAGGTAACAGTGCGCTGCCTCATACTGCGAATCCGCATGCCCCTGATTCGCGGCAGCGATAAAAAGCGAGGCCGCCTTGGCATGATCACGCTCCACTGCTCCGCCCTCGCGGTAGAGATGCGCCAGCAGATTCTGAGCCATAGGCACATTCTTATCAGCCGCCTTTCGGAGCCAAGGCGCCGCAGCCACCTCATTCGCATCCACTCCGCGGCCGAAGTAATAACACCAGCCGACATTGGAAATCCCCACCTCAAAATCCTGCTCCGCCGCCATGTAATACAGATAAAGCGCCTCCTCATCACTCTGCGGGATCCCCAGGCCGCGCTCGTAGCACCAGCCGAGATTCACCTGAGCATTCGGATACCCCTGCTCGGCTGCCGGGATCAGCCAGCGCACGGCCTCCTCGTAATTGAGATCCACGCCTTCCCCATTCATATATGCCCAGCCCATGGCATTCTGTGCCGATGCAATGCCGAGCTCTGCCGCCTTGCGCAGCCAGCGCAGCCCCGCCATCTTATTGACCGGCACACCCTTGCCATCGCGGTGCATAAAACCCAGTTCCATCATCGCCCAAGCGCAGCCCTGCTGAGCCGCCTTCTCCCACCACTCAGCAGCGGCTGCGGCGGCTTCCGGGGGCAGCTTATCCGCGCCGCTGCAGCTCAGCCCCATGGCCAGCTGCGCCGGGGCATACCCCTGCTCCGCCGCGCGGCGGAACCACACGGTGGCCTCTTCCTCATTTTTCTCAATTCCCACGCCCTCTTGCAGGCAGAGCCCCAGCGCATACTGCGCCCGCGGCAGCCCCTGCTCCGCGCTCCGGCGGAACCACGCCACCGCCGCTTGGGCATCCCGGCTCACCCCCGTCTCGCCGAAAAGCGCACACAGGCCTGAATAATACTGCGCCTCGCGCGCGCCGTCCTTCGCCTCCTGCAGCCACTGAGCCTCACAGGTAGGCACCTCTTCCTGCACCGCCGCCGCCCGTGTCACGCCGGTGCACACAAGCGCCAGCGCGGCGGACACGGCCATCTGATGAGCCATTTTTATCATAAGGAAAATAACGTGTCTGCCGCGTTAGACACCGCGCGCCCGCTCCATGTTCAGTTTTTCTGCAAAAAAACTATTGGGCCGGGGAAGCCTCCAGCATCTCCAGCAGGTGAAGCACATAATATGACCACATGTCACCCAGCTGAAAACCCTTTTGCAGCAAGCGCTTTGCCGCGGCGCGATCCTGCGGCAGGCCCTTGCCCCGGTACAGGCAGAGCGCGCGGTTGATGCGCCCCTGCTCATCCCCCAATTCCGCAGCTTGAGAAAACAACTCCGCCGCCGCGGCATCATCCCCACGCGCCCGCGCATCCCGCGCCTGCGCCAGGCAGGAGGCCACGCGCTGCGCCGGCAGCTCACCCACCTCCGGCAGCGGCTCCGGCTCACCATCCGGCTCATCCGGCGGCAGCATGGCCCGCCAATCCGGGTCATCCGCCCCGGCTTGCTCCGGCACATCAGGGTCAAACACCATGCGCACCATCGCCGGCACATCCTCCGCTTTCAGCGCATTCTCCGGGTGGGAGATGTCAAAGGCATACCCATCTTCCCCACGGGAATCAGACACCTTCACCCCCAAGCGCCTCAGCGCCACCTCCGCCACGCGCAGCCTGTGCTCACACGTCGCCACGCTCAGGTAGCGCTTCACCGCCTCGCGCAAGTTTTGCTTCACCCCGCGCCCCGCCTCAAAACACAGCGCAAGATTGTAGAGATTGGCCTCATTCTTGTCCTTGCCGCGGGTGAACCACATCACCGCCTGCGCGTCATTCTGCGGCAGGCCTTCACCGCGCATTGCGCACACGCCGAGGTTGTTGCCCGCCTTGCTATTGTTGCAATCTGCGCCCCGCTTCCACAGCTCCAGCGCCTTTTGCAAATCACGCTCCACAGACACCCCCTGGTAATAGCAGCGCCCCACCTCATAATAGCTGGGCGGGTGCATCATCACCTCCATCGGCCTATTGTACGACCTGAACGCCGCGGCCTCATCTTTCTTGCCCAGCCAGCCGTATTCATGCATCCAGCCGATGTACTGGCAGGCATCCGGGTGGCCGCGCTCGGAGAGCTTGCGCGCCCACTTGACCGCCTCGCGGTAATTCTGCGGCGTGCCCTTGCCCTCCATGTAGAACCAGAAAGCATTTTTCATGCCGCTCATGTGGCCGCTCTCAGCCGCCTTGATATACCACTCCAACGCCTTGGAGAAGTCGATCTCCACCCCCACGCCCTTGTGGTAGCAATGCCCCACATTGAACGCCGCCACCGAGGGATCCAACTCCGCTGCCTGCACATACAGCTCGAACGCCCTCTTGCGGTTGCGGCGGATACTCTCACCCTTCTCATAAGACACCCCCAGGCTATTGAGCGCATGGGGTGAGCCCATCGCCGCGGCAATGGCACTGATGCGCAGCGCCTCCTTCGGATCCTGCACCTCGGTGCCATCGGCATCGGTATACCCCTCTTTCACCAGCCACGCCAAGCGGGCAAACGCCGCCTCATGCCCCAGCCGCCCCGCGCGCTTGTAATACTCTGTCGCCGCGGCTGGATCCGCACTCCCCAAGCGGCCCTTCTCCGTCATCGTTCCCAAATAAAAGATCGACTTAGGGTAGCCGGTCTCGGCCGCCTTAGTATACCACTCCGCCGCAGCTGCGTAATCACGCTTCACCCCGCGCCCCAACGCATAGAACTCACCGAGGGTATGCTGCGAAAGCGTGTAGCCCTGCTGCGCTCCCTTGCGGAACCACTCCACCGCCTCGCCATAATTTTTGGCGACACCGCGTCCATGAGAATAAGCCAAACCCAGGCTATGCTGCGCACGCGCATAGCCTTTCTCCGCCGCCGCGCGCAGAAACTCCACCCCCTTGGCCGGGTCTTTCGCCACACCATAGCCATAACTGTAGGCACGGCCGAGGCCATTGAGCCCCACCACATCCCCCTGATCCGCCGCCTTGCGCAGCCACACCACCGCCTCCTCCATATTCGCCTCCACCCCGACACCGGCCATCAGGCATTGGCTATATGCACTCTGCGCCGGCGCATACCCGGCCGCGGCCGCCTTGCGCCAGCACTCCACCGCCGCCTCAGCATCTGCCGCACCCTCCGCGCCCACCATGCGCAGCACCCCCTGCATAAACAGCTTCTCCGCCGAAAGCTCCTCACCCGGCGCCGGCGCCACCAGATCCGAGATCTCATCACCCCACACCGCGCTTCCCACGCCTCCTACACCCAGCGCCCACCCCATGACTACAATCTGCCAACATATTCTCATGGCGTGACCATATCACACTCATCACTACACCGCAAGACACTTTTTTCAAGGCCTGGGGAAAAACTCACCTCCGCGGAAAAAGGCGCGCTTCGTGCTTGCAAATCGACACCCGGCTGTGGTAGAATGACGGCATGGTGCGCTTATACCACATCTTTTTGACACTTGCGATCGGGCTGCTCTGGTGCGCAGGAGGAGAGGCGGCTGCGGTGACCATGGCAAAAAAAACGGCCGATGGCAAATGGGCGATGGTGCCTCTGGCAGATGGTTTTGACTACCCCGTGGGCAAACCCAACGGCAACGGCTATTACCGCTCCCGCGGGCTGCGCCTCAATGTCCCCCGCCACATGGGCGAAGATTGGAATGGCAACAGCGGCGGCAACTCAGACCTGGGAGACCCGGTGTACACCGTGGGGCATGGGCTGGTCACCTACGCGTCCGATGCCCGCGGGCGCTGGGGCAAGGTCGTCATCGTGCGCCACGCGTTTCGCGAACCCAAAACAGGCAAAGTCCTCTGCTGCCAAACCCTCTATGGCCACCTGGACCGCATTGATGTGAAGCTCGGCCAGATCGTCAAACGCGGGGACCAAGTGGGCACCATCGGCACCAACCGCGGCATGTACCCCGCCCACCTGCACGCAGAGCTGCACTTCAACGTGCTGGTGAACTGCGGCCAGCAAGGCATCCCCAAAACAGCCCGCAACTACGGGCACCTGAGCCGCTTCATCGAGCACTACCGCCGGCTGCGCCCGGAATCCAAAGAAGTGAAGCTGCCCATCGGCTGCTTCCTGCCCTACAGAGACACGGAGGGCCTGTGATGCGCATTTGTCTCTTCGGCGGCTCATTTGACCCCGTGCATGAGGGGCACCGCGCCATTGCCGCAGCCGCTCATGAAGCCTGCGGCGGCGCGCGCGTGGTCTTCCTCCCCGCCGCGAGATCCCCTTTCAAAGAGGAGGGCAGCCTGCTCTTCCCGCCGGAGCTGCGCCTCGAAATGCTGCGCGAGGCCCTGCGCGGCGACTCATGGGCCGAGGTGTCGGACTGGGACATGCGCCAGCCGCCGCCGAGCTGGAGCTGGCGAGTCGTGGAGGCATGGCGGGCGCAGTTCCCGGAGGCAGAGCTTTACTGGCTGCTGGGCACCGACCAGTGGGAGCTGCTCCACCTCTGGGCAAGGCCCGACTACCTCGCAGAGCAGCTCACCTTCGTCGTCTACAAGCGCGACAACACACCCACCCCGCGCCCGGGCTTCCGCGCGCGCTTCCTGCTCGGCCAGGATCACCCGGCCAGCTCCTCCGCCATCCGCCGCCTCCTGCTCACGGGGGAAGATCTGCCCGCGCAGTGGATGCACCCCGGCGCCGAAAAACTTGCGCGACGCGCTCTTCTGACAAAATAGGTCTTGAAAGTCAGGAGTGAGTGTGGTAGCATCTGCCGCATGAAATCTTTTCTCTATCTGCTTTTGGTCTGTCTGAGCGCCCTCTCCGCCCACGCTGATATGTGGACGCTGAGCCTGCCCGAAACCGGAATTCTCCCCTGCTACACCAAGGCAACCTACCTGAGCCGCATGCACGAGCGCCACGGCGGCTCCCACCTCGGCATGCAGGACTACACGATCAGCTTCCCCTTCACTGATCCCAGCCGCAGCTACATCGGCACATGGCGCTACTTTATCCAGGGCAATGCCGCCGTGAGCATCATCGACGCCGGCGGCCCGGAGCTGGATCTCAAAAAGAACGAGCTCATGGTCATGTCCCTCCCGGTGAGCTTCATCAAGACCATCAGCCCCTCAGAGCGGCTCACCTGCACCTTCATCCCCCGCTTTGCAGGAGACGGCCTCAACTCCTCCCACACGTGGGATCTGCCCATACTGCTCGATTACCGCATCACCCACAGCCCCGCGCTCACCTACTCCCTGGGGCTGGCGGCCTCTCCCCGCTTCGCCGTCTACGGGGTGCTGCCCTATGTATCCTTCTCCTGGCAAGCCACACCCGAGTGGCTGCTGCGCCTGAGCGGCTATGAGCTCGCTGCCCTCTACCGCGTGAATGAGCGCCTGCACATCGGCCCCGCGCTGAGCATGGAAGGCGGCACATGGATGGTGGTCACACCGCAGGGGCAGCGCATTTTCCGCATGCGCTCTCTCGCGCTCACACTGCTCACCGAATACAATTTTGCACCGGCCGGCAAAACCAAGCGCCTGCTCCGGGCAGAGATCGGCAGCACCTTGGCCAGCACCGCCCAATTCTGCAAGCGCAACGCCCGCAAAGACCCCGTCGAAACCCACCACTACAAGCCCGGTCTTCTGCTTTCTGTGGCGGTCGATTTCCGCTTCTGAGAACCGGCGCCCGCGCCCTCAGGGGCTCATGTGGCGCAGCGCTCCGCGGATAAGCTCCTCCGCCCCGGCCTGAGGCGACTCCTTGACCAACGGCGCAAGCGCCTTGCGCACCTCAGCCTGCTTGAAGCCCAGCGCCACCAGAGCCAGCTCTGCATCTGCCGCGCCTTGGCTGGTAGCGCCCTGCTGCTGCGCCTCCCAAGTGGAGGCCAAGCCCACTTTATCCTTGAGCTCCAGCACCACGCGCTCAGCCGTCTTTTTGCCCACCCCCTTAGCGCGGGCAATGGCCTGGGCATCCCCCTGCACCACCGCCTGCTTGAAATCCGCCACGCGCAGCCCGCTGAGTATGGCAATCGCCGTGGATGGGCCTATGCCGCTCACGCGCTCAACCAGCAGGCGAAAAATATCCCGCTCCTCATCTGTGGCAAACCCATAAAGCACCTGGGCATTCTCGCGTATGTGCAGGTGCGTCTTGAGCATGATGCCCTGGCCGCGCACCGGGTTGAGCGCATCATATGTCGACAGCGGCACCAGCACCTCATACCCTACTCCGCCCACATCCACCACGATGCTGCCCGGCAAGGCCTCTGCTACACTTCCTCGTAAAAATGATATCATAATTCAGTTGTTTCCGGCTAAAAGTCATGACTGTGCCGCCGCGGCAGGCGCCTCTGCCGGCGTATCCGCCGCCGGCTCGCTCGGCGCGGGCTCTTCGGCCGCCGGCTTGGGCGCCAGCAAATCCTCCACCTGCACAAACTGCGCCTCACTCCCCAGGCCGCCCAGCTCTTCCAGCAGCTCCATGCAGCGGGCATTCAGCCGCGGGTAGTCGATGGGCCCCGCCTCGGCCTCCGCCGTGTGCGGGAAGATGACGTAGGACGCCTCGAGCGATGACACCGGGCGGGCGTACACATCGGCCTTGGCGCTCACGAGCTTGCCCAGGCGCAGCGAGGCCTCGCCGGTCTTGTGCCTCGGGCCATAGTCGCCCACAATGGCGGGGAAGACCCGCTTGCCGACGATGACCACGGCATAATCTCCCGGGGCGGGGCGGAAGGCGTCATTATTCCCTTCCTTGAGCGTGAGGGGGATGACGATGAACGGGTCGTACTGCGCCAACAGGTAGCTGTATTTCTTCAGATCCCAAATCACACGCTTCGCATAATCAATGGCTGCCTCATTCTTACTCTTCTCTTTCTGCAGCTTCGCCAAGCGCGCCTCCCAGCGCGCCAGCAGCGGATTAGGCGTCTTGGTGCGCTTCTTCCAGCGGTAGGATGTCGTGGGCTGGTAGTGGTCACTCTTGCGGATGGATTCCGGCATCGTGGGCAGGCGGTCACCATCGGACCCATCGGACACAATATCCATATCCGCCTGAATCCACAGCACCTTGCGGCGAGAGCCCGGCGCCGTCAGCTCCAAGATGGTGTCCGTATCAAAGAAATTATGGCGATCCAGCGGCTGCGACACCGTGGCTATATTCTTGCGCACATTGTTTTGCTTGTGCAGATACAGCGCGTTGAACCAGCGGGACACGCGCGCCTGCGACATGAGCTCATCATACTTGCTGAGCACCTTGGGCAGGTGCGGATTAGCATGCAGCAGCTCCTTGCCGTCCGCCGCGTGCGGCAAGAGCATCTCCACACTGATCTTTGCGAGAAAAGCCTGCTTCTTCTTGCGGTCCTGTGAGGCCGTCGTTCCCTTGTGGAAAGTAACCACCGAGTGCAGATTCATCCCCCTGGCCAGGGAATTCAGGTGCTCAAACGAGCCGTTCTCCACCTTTTCCGGCAGCGCCGGCGGAAAAGGCGGAAGCTGAATCTCCGGCATTGGCAGCAGCTGCGCCGGCTGCCACGGCCGCACCGGCAGCTCCACCGCATGCCCCGCCGGCTGCGCAGGTTTCACCTCCACCGGCACCTCCACATATTTCTCCACCACACGCACCTCCGGCGCCGGCTGAGAGCGCAGCGCCTGCACCAGCCGCGCAGGATAGGGAGTACACAAAGCCAGCGCTGCCACGCCTCCCACGGCCAGCAGCCCCATCTGAAAAGCACTCAGCTGACGCCATTTTACTCTCATACGCCACCTCCTCCTTGTTGGGGTTTAACGCGCCGGGGGCGCAAGCTCAGCACCCTGCGCATCAGCCACAGCGGCAGCGCGCGCAGCACACAGCCCGCCAGCAGGATCTTGAGGCCGGGGTAGTGGCGCGCCCGCCCTGCTGCCAAGGCGCGCAGGCTCCCCCGCACCACACGCTCGCGCGTGGTATAGAGCAGCGGCTTGAGCGGGATATCCCCCTTGTCATGCCCGGGACGCTGCGCCACCGAGCCGAACTCCGTGTGCACCGGTCCGGGACACACCGCCAGCACCCGCACCCCATGAGCCCGGAGCTCCAGGCGCAGCGCCTCCGAAAACGAGGCCACAAAGGCTTTGCTCGCCGCGTAGAGCGCAAAATCGGGGATGAAGAGATCTGCCGCGAGGGAGGAGATGTTGATGATGGCGCCCCCGTGCTGCACCAGCCCCGGCAGCAGCGCATGCGTGAGCTCCACGAGCGCGAGCATATTCACCTGCATCAGCCGGTTGATCTTCGGCCCCTCGGCTGAGAGCACCTCACCGTAGTCACCCAGGCCGGCATTGTTGATGAGCAGGCTTCTCTTGGGCGGCAGCGCCGAGAGCTTGGCCACCAAGTGCTCACGCGCGGCGGGGTCGGCCAAATCACAGCACAGCACACGCGCCGCCAAGCCGGAGTGCCGGCCACTCAAACGCGCGGCGAGCTGCTCAAGCCGCTCTTGACGCCGAGCAATCAGCACCAGCTCCGCCCCCTCCTGAGCCAGAGCCTCGGCGAAAGTCTCACCCAATCCGGATGAGGCTCCCGTTATGATGACGCGTTCATACTCCATCCTGCGCTATTATCCCACAAAAGCTAACATGCATCAAGCACAAAGTGCTGCCCCTCCCTCGCGCGCGGGCATGCCGCCTACAGGCAGGCGCGGGAGCTCAGTCCCCCAGCTCCGGCACCGTGCGCACCACCCTGCCGCCGCGGGGGCCGCTGCCGGGCCCAAGCTCCACGAGATAATCCGCACAGGCCAGCATGTCGGCATGGTGCTCGATGCACAAGATCGAATGCCCCGCCGCGCGCAGGCGATAAATCGCCCGCAGCAGCAGCTCCACCTCGCCGTAGTGCAGGCCGGTGGTGGGTTCATCCAGCACAAAAAGCAGCTTCTTCTCAGAGGCGAGGCGCCCCCGCTTGGGCGCGGCCTTTGCGAGGTAGGAGGCTATCCTGATGCGCTGCGCCTCACCGCCGGAGAGCGTGCCCGCCGCGCGATCCAGCGGCAAATACCCCAGCCCCAGGTCATGCAGAGCGCGGAGTATTCCCGCCGCCGCGGGGATGGGCTCGAAAAAGGCCAAGGCTTCATCGACAGTGAGTGCCAGCGCCTGCGCGATACTCTTGCCCCGCCAGGTCACTTCCAGCGTCTCGCGGTTGTAGCGCGCGCCGCGGCAAGCATCGCACGGGGTGTAGAGATCTGCCAGGAAATTCATATCCACCTGCAAGAGCCCGGTGCCGGCGCAGCGCTCACAGCGGCCGCCCCGCGTATTGAGTGAGAATCGCGCCGCCGTATACCCCCGCTGGCGCGAGAGTGGCAGCGCGGCATACAGAGGCCGCAGCACATCCAGCAGGCCTGTGGCCGTGGCGGGTGTCGAGCGAGCTGAGCTGCCGATGGGGCTTTGATCCAGCACGACTGCGCGCTCGATGCTCTCTGCCCCCTCCGCTTCCTTATTTTTCAGCGCCGGCAGCAGGCACTCATGCACCAAGGTACTCTTGCCGGAGCCTCCGGGGCCGGACAAGCAAGTGTAGGCCCCCAGCGGGAAGCGGAAGGTGATATCCTGCAAATTGCGCGCGCCGGCGTGGCGCAGGGTGACCCAGCGGCACGCCCGGAGATCCGGCCCCTCCGGGTGCGCCGGCACACGCCGCCCACTCAGCCAGGCGCCGGTGGGAGAATCCGGGTTGTTGACTATGTCCTCATACGTGCCCTCCGCCAGCACATACCCCCCCTCCGGGCCGCTGCCGGGCCCCATCTCCACCAGCCAATCAGCGGCGCGCAGCAGCTGCGGATCATGCTCCACCACAAGCACCGTGTTCCCCTTGTCACGGAGGCGCTGCAGAGCCGTTATCAGCCGCTGTGTCTCCGCAGGGTGCAGGCCGATGGTGGGTTCATCCAAAATATAAAGCACCCCTGAGAGCCCCCCGCCGATCTGCCCCGCCAGCCGCGCGCGCTGCAATTCCCCGCCGGAGAGGGTCTGCGCCGGGCGCGAGAGCGACAAGTAGTCCAGCCCGAGCTCCCGGAGGCAGCCCAGGCGCGTGAGCAGTGAATCCAGCGCCGGCTGCAAGGCCTCGCGGTAGGCCGGCGGCACTTCCAGCTGCTCCAGCAGCTCAAGATTGTCGCTGACGGGCAGCCGGCAAAAATCTCCCATGCCGATCTCTCGGCCACCGAAGCTGAGGGTGACCGCCAGCGCCACCGGCTGCAGGCGCATGCCGCGGCATGCCGGGCAGAGGACGAGCTGCTTACCCTTTTCCACCATGCCGCGCCCTTGGCATTCCGGGCAGGCGCCGCGCGGCGAGTAATGAGAAAAGAGCTCCGGCGTGAGATCCGGCAAGGAGAAGCCGGTGGCCTCATTGCGGTAGCGCGTGTGAAACGCGCGCACCGCGGCCGCCTCACCGGGCAGCTGCACCAGCGCACGCACCTCATCCGGGCTGAGGCGCAGCGAGCTCTGCACCGAATCCGCCAAGCGGGACTCCACCCCCGGCTTCGCCACGATGCGGTCTATCACCAGCTCACACACAGCCCCCTGCGGCGGCGGCTCATTCTCACAGTCATCCAGCTCACACATGACCCCATCCACCCGCAGGCGCAGGTAACCCGCCTTGCGCAGCTGCAAAGGCGTGATGGCGCTCTCCCCGCGGCCGAACTCCGCCGGCAGCGGCGCCAGCAGGGTGATGCGGGCCCCCTCCGGCAGCTCGGCCAGCGCACTCACTATCTCCCCCGGGCTGAGGCGCGAGAGCCGCTCGCCGGTGGCGGGGTCATGGGGGCAGCCGATGGCGGCATAAAGTATACGCAGATAATCCAGCGCCTCGGTGATGGAGCCCAGCACCGAGCGCGACACGCCCGCCGGCACGCCCTGCTCCAGGCACAGCGCGGGCGGCAAGCCCTCAATGCTCTCCACCCGCGGTTTCTCCGGCCGCGCCAGCAAGCGCCGCGCACCGGGCGACAGGCAGTCCAAAAAACGCCGCCGTGACTCCGCAAAAAGGGTGTCGCGCGCCAGCGAGCTCTTTCCTGATCCGCTCGGCCCCATGAGCGCGATGAGCTTCCCCGCCGGCAGGCTCAGATCTATGTGCTTGAGGGAATTTTGGGAGGCTCCTCTGATGCGGATATCCATACTCAGGCGAGAGATGAGCGCACCCACACCCCCGCGTGGCGTCCGCCGGGTTCAACTATCAGCTGCCTCGCGCGGCAATCTCCCTCCAGCACCCCACCCCGGCCGATGCGGATTTCACCCGCCACTTGCAGGCACCCGGTGAGGTAGCCCTCCACCTCTGCCTGCGCCGCAACCGCGGAGGGGGAGAGGCGCACCCGGGCTCCGGGGGTCACGATGATGCTGCCCGCCTGCACAGCGCCCTCCACCACAGCTTCGCCGCGCAGTGTGAGGGTGCCGGAGCAGCGCAGAGTGCCCGAGCCCTTGCCGGCGATGCTCAGGTGGCGGCAGATGATGGACAAATGGGAGAGCTCGACTCCGGCAGGCAGGCTCACATCCCCCAGCGTGCGCACCGTGAGGCGGCGCGTGCCGGGCTTGAGCTCTACATGTGCCGTGCTCAGGTGCGCGCGGCAGTGCACACAATGCGCCGAGAGCGCCGCCTCGGGGATGTGTGAGCGCTGCCCGCACTCATAGCAGACAATCTCCCGCGTGGGCACCGCGACACGATCTTCGCGCGCGCCGGGCGGGAGCGGGGAAAAGATGCCGCGCGGTGCGCGGTCTCGCACGGGGATAAAACACGAGACCACGGGCACCACGAGAGGCTCAGTATGATACTTCGCGGCAACGGAGGGCTCTTCCCCGGCGTGGCTCATGCCAGCAGATCAGGTGTTTCTTCGAGAGCCGGCGTGCGCTTCGCAGAGGCGCGCTTGGGAGAGCTCGCAGGCGCAGCAACCGGCGCCCCCGCCTCAGCCCCCACAGCGCAGTGCCCCACAAAGGTCGCGCCCTCTTGGATGGCAATCCGAGTAGCGGTGATATCGCCCATAAGCACCGCAGTGTTGGCCAGCTCCACGCGATCCGTCACCACCACATCACCCGTGACGTGGCCGTGAATGATAGCGTTCTTGGTGCGCACGGCCACCTTGTTTTTCTCTCCGGCTTGGATGATGGCATTCTCACCCACGGTCAGCTCGCCGTCAGAGGTGATCTCGCCCTCCACTGTGCCGTCGACAATCAGATTGTCCGTGAAACGCAGCGTGCCGACCACGCGCACATCGGAGTTGAGCACATTGCGCGTGGTGCCCTGCGCGGAGATGGGAGTCACCTCACCGAGGGACGCGGGCTCCACAGGCATAAAATCGGAGCTCATATCCGAGTCGCTATCGGGCGTGATAGGCGTGACGGGGGAGCCCCACATCCCGGAATTAGCGTCACTGCCGAACGATGAAAAGGGAGAAGGTGCCGGATCCGATTTGCGGGAAGAACTGAATTTCATGTCAATAAGTTTAATTTAAATGTTAAAAAAAGCTTTCACATCGCACACCTGCGATGTTGACTATGCTACCTTGATCCGGGCATTTTGTCCACACGAAAGTGTGTCAAATGCAAATTTTTGCTGCGGCGTCCCATCCGAGTTGTCATTTTCACCCGGCCCGGCGAGCCACCGGCGCCAAAGCACCGGCTCGCTTCCCCCCCCCTCCATGTGAGAAAAGCGAGCCGGGAAAGAGGCGGCAGCTCCTCAGTGACTCTGTGTCTTCACGACGACAGCGCTCCCTGTGCGTCTGAAAGCCGCAAGATCCTCAGCCGCCTGCTTATTGCCGTGATCCGCTGCCCGCTTGTACCACTTCTCAGCCTCCTGCTGATAGGTGGAGGAGGGGCTCCCCAGATTCACCTTCACGCCTTCGCGGGAAAAATCCAGGGCAAAATCATACATCTTGGCCAGCCAGAGCTCACCCTCTGAATGATTCTGCTCCGCACTCATTCGAAACCAGGGATATGCCTCCTCCAATGCCTTCGCAAATTTATGTTTCTCATAAGCACGATAGCTGGCAAAGTAAATCTCCTTTCCTCTGTTGCAAGCGTCTACCGAGCTCAGATTGGGAGGCGTGACACCCGTGCAGGCGGCTAAAAGCACCGCCAGAGCACCAATAACGACATGATGAAATTGCTTTGATTTCATACTGAGAGAATATTGAGTTGATAATTCTTAGAAAACGCAGATCGCGGACAACAAATTATCCGCATAATCAAAATAACTGTCAAGCACAAGCTGAACTCATGAGAACACTTGCCGCAGGCGCCTCCCTATGCCTCAGCAAAATACAACCCGGCAATCCCACCCATGAGGGGCACAAATGCGGGGGCGGCATACCCGGTGGAAGTGAGGAGCTCCAGCATCGCCTGCCCACGCGGGAAGGCTTCTATACTGCGGCCGAGGTAGGTGTAAGCATCGGGCGCCTCTGTCAGGCAGGCAGCAATCTTGGGTAACACGCGGTGCAGGTAAAAGCGATAAGGGGCCGCAGCCACGCCCTCCGGGATCCCCAGATCCAGCACCAGCAAGTGCCCACCGGGGCGCAGCACACGGCGGAATTCCCGCAGCGCCGCCGCATAGTCCGGCATGTTGCGCAAGCCGAACGCGATGGTGGCAGCATCGAACACATCATCCTCCAGCGGCAGGTGCATCGCATCTGCCGGCAGCACATGCCTCAGCCCGCGCCGCCGGGCAATCTCGAGCATGGGCTCGCAAAAATCCGTACCCAGCACATGCACCTCCGGCAAGGCGCGCTCAATATCCAGCGCCAAATCGCCGGTTCCCGTCGCAATATCCAGCAGGCGCGCCGGCTTCCACTCCGCCACCAGCTGCACCGCCCGCGCTCGCCAGAGGATATCCATCCCCAGCGAGAGCAGGTGATTGGCCGCCACATAATGCGGGGCAATGGCGCTGAACGCCGCGTGCACATATGAGGAATCCGGCATAGCGCGCCTCCCCTCCTTCCTTTACCGGGCTGCGATGGCCGCCACGAGGGCATCCCCGAAGGCGCTCGTGCTCAGCGCCTCCGCCCCCGGCATCATCTCCGCCAGATCCGCCGTGACCCGCTTGGCCGCGATGCAGCTCTCCAGCGCCTGCACCAAGCGATCCGCCGCCTCTGACCAGCCGATGTAGCGCAGCATCATCTCCGCCGAGAGGAGGAACGAGCAGGGATTCACCTTGTCCAGCCCCGCCAGCTTGGGCGCCGTGCCGTGAGTCGCCTCGAAGATGGCGTGGCCGCTGGTGTAGTTGATATTGGCCCCGGGTGAGATACCGATCCCGCCCACCTGAGCCGCCAGCGCGTCAGAGCAGTAGTCGCCATTGAGATTCAGCGTGGCCACCACAGAGTGATCCGCCGGGTGCAGCAGGATCTCCTGCAGGAAGGCATCGCAGATGCAATCTTTGATGACGGTGCCATTGGGCAGGCGGCACCAGGGGCCGCTGCCGATGACCTCGGCGCCGAACTCACGGCGCGCCAGCTCATACCCCCAATCGCGGAAGCCGCCCTCTGTAAACTTCATGATATTACCCTTGTGCACCAGAGTCACACTCGGGCAATTGTGCTGCACCGCATGCGCGATGGCCGCGCGCACGAGCCGCTCTGTGCCCTCCCGTGACACAGGCTTGATCCCATAGGCTGAGGAATAGGGGAAGCGCACCTTGCCCGCGCGCTCCGGGTACACATCTGACAGCCATTGGTAGAACGCCTCAGCCTCGGCAGACTCACTGGCAAACTCCACCCCGGCATAGATATCTTCCGTATTCTCGCGGAAAATCACCATATCCACCTTGGAGGGATCCTTAACCGGCGTCTCAATGCCTTGGAAATAGCGCACCGGACGCACGCAGGCATAGAGATCCAGCCCTTGACGCAGCGCGACATTCAGCGAGCGGATACCACCCCCCACCGGCGTGGTCAGCGGTCCCTTGATCCCGACAAGGTGGTCGCGGAACGCCTGCAGTGTCTCCTCCGGCAGCCAGGTGCCAAGCACATCATACGCCTTTTGCCCGGCGAGCACCTCTTTCCACGCCAGCGCGCGCGCATCGCCATATGCCGCCGATACTGCCGCGTCGATCACTCGCTGCGAAGCCTTCCAAATATCCGGCCCCGAGCCATCGCCGACAATATGCGGGATGATCGGAAAATCCGGCACACTCAACACCCCCTCCGGGGTCATGCAGATAGATGATGCTTCACTCATATTTTCTCTTCTATTGACAAAATCTTACTCCTCACTATCCGACGGTTCCTCGTCCGCAGGCTCCTGCTCATCCTCAGTGGGCTCATCCTCAGTGGGCTCATCCTCAGTGGGCTCATCCTCAGTGGGCTCATCCCCGGCCGCCGCGTCATCATCCGCAGGCGTCTCATCCTCATCTGCTGCCGGCTCCGGCGTAGTCACAGGGGCAGCCCCACCCCCGGAGACAGCGGGCTCCTCATCATCCGCAGGCGCGCCCTCATCATCCTGAAGATCGCTCACATCCATATTATCAAGCGCCTCCTTCTGCTGCGCCGTCACAGCGGGAGCAGCCGGCGCAGGCGCCTTGATATCAGGCTTGGAGATGGAACAGAACACAAACACCGCCGCTATCACCAGAGGCGGCAACACATAAAAGAGAATACCCTCAGACTTCTGCTGCTTGACCTCGGAGGTCGCAATTGTAAGCTGAATCGGCGATGACGATTGATCCGGTTTGGCTGCCATATGTTGCGGCCTATTGTACCAGAAAAAAAGCCGATGGCAACTTTATAAATGGCAGAAACCGCCCCGAACAGCAAGAAAATCTCCGTCCCGGAGAGCACATATGCAAAAAATAGCGCCATGCACAGGGTATCGGCTTGAATTATGGCAGCAAAAAGACTATAATCCGGGCAGAGACGTATGCTGTTATTCTCATTAATTACAGACAAGGTGCTTTCGCCGGGCGGAGTTCAACTGGTGGAGCTATTCGAAAAAGGCGGGGCGCTCATGTGGCCGCTGTTGGCACTCTCCGTCATCGCGCTCATGGTGTTCTTTATATGCCTGTGGACAACGCGCAGCAGCGCTGTTCTCCCCATGCGGGTGATAGCGCCGGTGGAGACCTTCATCCGCCGCAAGGACTACGCCGGGCTCATGGACATGTGCGAGCGCACAGACTCCAACTTCACGCGCACGCTGCGAGTGGTGATGCTGTTCCTGCAGCGCAACCCGCGCGCCAACATCGACGAGGTGCGCGAAGTGGCCTCAGCAGAGGGCTCCCGCCAGGCCAACAGCCTCACGCGCCAAATCAGCTGGCTGGCGGACATCGGCGGCATCGCCCCCATGATCGGCCTGCTCGGCACCGTCATCGGCATGATGCGCACCTTCACCGAGATGGCAGCGGGCAATTTCGAGGGAGTCAAGCAGATGCAAATGGCCAGCGGCATCTCCGAGGCCATGATCACCACCGCCGGCGGCCTTGTGCTGGCCATCCCCTGCATGCTCTGCTATGTCATCTTCCGCAACCGCATCCAAAAACGCATCACGGACATGGAGGCGGCCATCACCCACATTCTCTCTGTCATCTCAGGGCAGATGGATCGCGACCAGCGCTTGGGCAATTACGCGCAGCGCGCTATCACCCAAGAGGTGATCAGCTCCCCCCGCGAGGATGACCCCTATAATTGAGCGAAACTGAGCTTGCATGAAATTCAACGTCAAGATCCCGGATGGCATTGGCTTCCAGCTTGCTCCCATGCTGGACATCGTATTCCTGCTGCTGATTTTCTTCGTTGTCACGCAGAAAATCATCCTCAACGAGCAAGACCTGAAAGTCAAGGTGCCCACAGCGCCTAAAACCACCGAGGAAGTATCCCGCGCCATTGATGAAATCATCATCAACGCCCGCGAGGAAAATGACGAACTCA
>JAFLSS010000008.1:0-13874 GCA_022510805.1 Akkermansiaceae bacterium | reverse complement strand
TGCTTCCCCTCCTGCTGCTCAGCCCGCATGCCGGCGCACAGCAGGCAGAGCAGCCTCTTGTCGCCAATGCGCAGAAAGATGCTTTCGGCATCGCAGAGCAGCTGTATGCCCAGGCGCACGCCCAGACCGAAGATGCCGAGCAGCGCCGCGCCACCTACGCCCGCGCCGCCGAGCTCTTCGGCAAGTACGCGCGCACCTACCCCAAAGCCGCAGATAAGGACAAAGCGCTCTACCTCCAAGCCGCCGCCCTCGAAGAAGCGGGGGACCTGGCAGCCTCCAACAGCGTGCTCGGCACCTTGGCCAACACGACTCATGGCGAATACGCCGCCGCAGCCGCCTACAAGCTGGGCACCCAAGCGGCGGACCGCGAGATGTGGGACAAAGCCGCTGCCTATTTCCGCATTGTCGGCAAAGAAACCCGCCGCGCCCCGCTGCTGCATGACTCCCTCTACCGCCTCGGGCGCGTCCTGCTTCAGCAGGGCAACCGCCGCGAGGCAGAATCAACCCTGCAACGCTTGCTTGAGCTGCGCAACGTGCAGCCCACCATCACGAGTGCCGCGCTCTTATCCCTCGCGCAGATCAAGACAGAAAAGCGTGAGGACGCCGCCGCCTACCACCTCTACCGCCGCCTCCTGAGCATGAAAGAGCTCGAGAAAGGCGTGCGCGGCATGGCCACTCTCCAAGCAGCCCGCCTCGCGTCCAATCTCGGCAAAGACCAGGAAGCCCAAGCGCTCTACGACTCCATGTCCTCCATGGAAGACATGGCGCAGTACACCGCCGAAGCTCAGCTGGATGCCCTGGTGCGCGCCTACAAAAAGAAAAACTACGAGGAGGTCATCAAACTCGCCTCGCAGAGTTACCACCCCCTCAACAACCCTGAAAAAGAAGCGCGCCGCGCACTCATCATCGGCCAGGCCTACATGGATCTCGAGCGCTACGAAAAAGCCTCCCCCTGGTTCATGAAAGCTGAGCAATACCAAGTGGGGCAGCCGCTGGGCGCCGAGGCCGCCTACCGCAACATCGTCTGCGCCCAGCACCTGCGCGCAGGCAATGTGCTGAGCCTCGCGCAACGCTTCCTCAACACCTACGCCCTGGCAGGCGCCCCCACGGAGGGACTCGCCCTCTGCGACTGGGTGCGCTTCACCTATGCAGACCGCATCATGCCGGCAGATGTCGAGGAAGCCGCGCGGCAATTTGACGCCGTGCGCATCGACCAACTACCGGCCGCCATCCGCCCGGATGCCGAATACAAAAAAGCCTGGAGCGCCTCCCGGGGCAACACCTACGACCCCATCCCCACCCTCAATCACTTCATCTCCACCTACAAGGATGACCCGCGCACTCCCGAGGCCTACGCCCTGCGCGGCTCCGTGTATGCCAAGCAGGGCAAACCCGGCGAAGCGCTGCGGGATTTTGACTATGTCATCGCCAACTACCCGCATTCCGACGTGCTGCCCATGTGCCTGCAAAAAGCCGCTCAGGCCAGCACCTCCGACCCCGCCCGCATGGTGCGCTACTACGAAGGGCTCATCGCCTGCAACTCCCGCGTGAAACCGGCCGCCAGAGCAGAGGCTCACTACAACATCGCCCGCGCGCTCTACGACAGCGACACAGCCGCCGCCATCCCCCACTTCCAAGAGGCCCGCAACATGAATGACCGCTACGCCTCCATGGTGGATCAATACCTCGTGCAGTGCTACTTCAAACTCAAGGATGCCAAGAACCTGCTGACCGCCCTTGAGGCGCAGAAAAAAAACAACCCAGCCTCCTACAAAGCGCTGCCGCCCGGCATCCTGCGCTGGTGCGCCTGGATGTGCTACCAAAGAAAAGAATATCTCGCGGCAGACCAGCTCTTCACCGATGCGCTGGAGCGCGAACCCAAGGAGACCTACACCACCCCCGAGGGCACCCAGGCCGAGCGCCCGCAGGTGGAGCCCCTTGTCTGGAAATGCCTCGCCAAAGCCCGCTTGGAGCTGCGCCAATACCGCCGCGGCTACGAAGCGGCGCAGCACTATGTCTCCATGGAAACACAGCCCTACCGCCGCGCTGAAGGCATGCGCGACATGGCGCAGCTGCTGCTGGGGCTCAAGCGCCCCACAGAGGCGCGCACCATCTGTGAAGATGCGATTGCCCTAGGCATCGACGGCCCCATCAAATCCTCGCTCTTCCTCTCACTGGGGGACACCTACTACGCCCAAGGCAACTACGGCGAGGCGGCCAAGTGCTACGGGCGCGTGGCCAATGTGGTGAGTGACCAAGAGCTCAAACCGCTGGCAACCTACAAGATCATCTGCGCCCTCACTCGCTGCGGCAAAGATGTCGAAGCAGCTCAATACCGCGACTCCTTCAAGACTGAATTCCCGAGCTGGGCCCCGCCGAGCGATGTGCGCCGCTTTATGGAGGGCGCCGACGCCCCCGCCTCCTGAGCACATGTTCTACTTCCGCTCCCAGAACAGATACAAACACTGGTACCACGCTTTCTTTGTCGGGCACAAGAAGCTCATGGCACTGGGCGTCCTCCTCGCGTTCCTGTTGCTGTCGTGCATCGCCGTCCTCGTCGTCTACTCCATCCGCGCCTCCGGTTACGACCTCTCGCTCATCCGCAGAGGCCCCTACGGCAGCGCCCTCTACGACTCGCAAAAGCGCCTCATCTCCGCCCTCTCTGAGCGCGAGAACACACCCGTGCAGTGGGAGGAGCTCCCGCCCCACCTCACCCGCGCCTTCATCGCCCGCGAGGACGCGCATTTCTTTGACCACGGCGGCGTGGTCTACACCGCTTTCCTGCGCTCCCTGCTGCGCAATGTCCGCAGCCTGCGCTACGCACAAGGCGGCTCCACCATCACCATGCAGCTCACGCGCCATGTCTTTGAGCTGCAGGGCAAGACCCTGGACCGCAAACTGCTCGAGGTGATGCTCGCACAGCGCGTCGAGCAGAATTACGACAAGCAAACCATCTTCTGCCAATACCTCAGCCGCATCTACTTCGGCCAAAATTGCTACGGCATCCGCGAAGCCGCAGCCTACTACTTCGGCAAATCCGTGCATGAGCTCAACCTCGCCGAATCCGCCATGCTGGCAGGCATTGTGCGCGCCCCCTCTCTCTACAACCCCAAGCGCAGCCCGGAATTAGCGGACAAAGTGCGCCGCGAAACCCTGCAGCGCATGCTGGAGCTCAACCTGATCTCCCAAGAGGATTACAACGCCGCAGAGGCGGCCCCACTCCCCATCATCACTGCGGACTCAGACACCTCCCTGACCAACGCCTCCTACCCCGCCCTCTGGGCCAACATGGAAATGGAAAGCCTCCCCGACGTGCGTGATGAGCTGGGCAAGGGAGTCTCCGCCATCAGCTACCTGGTCTACAACATCCAGCAGTACCTCGAGCTCGCGCTGCCTCAAGCCCTCGAAGCTGCGGAAACCCCCGAGGGCTTTGCCGATACCTGGCGCCGCCCCGACAACAAAGCTCAGCAAGCCCTCTTCACCTCCGCTCGCCGCCCCGACTGGCTGCGCCCCGGCGGCTCCCGCCTCAAGCCCGGTGAGGCCTCGCTGCAAGCCTGTGCCCTCGTGCTCGACGCCCGCCCCAACAAACGCGGCCACATCTTAGCCATCATGGGCGGCCGCGATGCGAGCGAAGGGGTGAACCGCTGGCTCGCGCCCGTGCTCCCCGGCCGCACCATCGCGCCGCTGGTCTTCTGCTGCGCCAGCCTGCCCGGCAACAATGCCCACCACATCGTGGCTGACAGCGCCCGCATCACAGGCTCACACATGGGATATGACATGGTGCACAACTTTTTCAGCAGTCTGGCGCTGGACACCACCCTGCCTGACCGCGACCACGAGGATGAGCTCTACGATGGGCTCTTCCCGCTCAAGCGCATCGAGCTGGCACGCCTCCTCTTCAGCCTGCAAAACGAGGGGCGCGACTACAAGCCCATCTTCATCTCCTCCGTGTGGAGCCAGGCACAGCGCCTCCTCTACTCTGCCGACGCCAGGCAGGCTCAGAAGAAGGAATACATCCCCTGGGATAGCGCCAGCGCCGTCTCGCAACTCTCCCCCTTCCAATACCGCGAGGGCTCGCCGACCATCCTCCACGAGGAGCTGCCAAACAACGGGGGCTACTGGACCATGGTCATCAACAACAGCAAAACCAGCGGCATAGCCGTGTTTGTGTGGGTGGGGCTGGAGACCGCCGGCACCCCGCCCCCTGAGCTCACGCGCGATATGCGCCGCCTGCTCTCCATGACCTCACTGCTCTTCGCCAAGGATCTGCACCACATCGCGCGCCAAGAGCTGAGCGCAAAACCCGCCGCAGCCACCCCCGCCGCGCCGTCTGCCACCCCCGCCGCGCCATGATGTCCTACCTGCCCCAACTCCAATGTGCCGAGCACGCCGCCCGGCAAGCAGGCGAGCTCCTGCGCCGGCATTTTCTCGACCCCGTGCGTGAGGTAGACGACCTGCTGGCGCATGATGTGAAGCTGCGGCTCGACAAAGAATGCCAGCAGCTCATCTATGACACCCTGCACGCCGCTTATCCTGACTACGCCTTCCTGGGCGAAGAAGGCGGCAGCCGCGGAGAAATCGAGTGGATTGTCGACCCGCTGGACGGCACGGTGAACTACTACTACGGCCTGCCGCTCTTCTGCGTCAGCATCGCCCTGCGCGTGCAGGGAGAAACCATGCTGGGCTGCGTGTACGCCCCCATGCTCAGCGAGTGCTTCTGCGCGCTGCGCGGAGGCCCGGCCCTCCTCAACGGGCAGCCCATCCACACCTCATCGCGCGCCGAGATGGCCCAGGCCATCGTCTTTGCCGGTCATGGCACCCATGACGGCTCGGGAGAAGCCGGCCTGCGCCGCTTTGGCGAGATCTCCCGCCGCGTGCGCAAGATGCGCATCCTCGGCTCCGCCGCCCTCTCGCTGTGCTACATCGCCGCCGGCCGGCTGGATGCCTACATCGAGCAGCGCATCCACCTGTGGGACTTCGCCGCCGCACAAGTCATCCTGGAATCCGCCGGCGGCATCCTGGAGTTCACCCCGGCCCACCCCGGCTCCACCGCCGGCTCCGTCACAGCGTGGAACAACTGCCTCCCCCTGCGCCAACTCCTCGCAGATCTTCCATAACCCCGCCTTTCCCTCCCCCCCCATGCCTGCCGCCCCGCGCCACCATGCCAACCCGCGCCAGCTCGCCCTGCAGTGCCTGCAGCGCTGGGAAGAAGGAGGCATCTTCGCCGAAACCCTCATCCAAAAATCCGCACAAGGCCTCAACTCCGCAGATCGCGCCCTCCTCCAAGCCATCGTGCTGGGCACCCTGCGGCACCTGCGGCGCCTCGAGCACATCCTGCACACCCTGCGCGGCCGCCGCCCCACCCAGGCAGAGCCGCGGCGCCTCCTGCTCTGCGGGCTCTGCCAGCTCATCGTGCTGCACATGCCCGGCTATGCCGTGGTGAACGAGATGGTCAACCTCGCGCCGCCACGCGTGCGCGGATTGGTGAACGGCGTGCTGCGCCAGGCCATCCGCCGCGCCGCCGAGTGGGAGGCAGAGCTTGGGCAGCTCCCCCCGGGCGTGCGCTACTCCATGCCCGATTGGCTGGTAGAGCGCTGGCTGGCCCGCTGGGGTGAGCCCGAGTGCTGCGCGCTGCTGGAGAGCATGAGCCGCCCGGCAGCCGTGTGTGTGCGCACCAACACCCTGAAACCACTGCCCGCCATCCCCGCAGATTGGCTCCCCGTGCCGGGAGCGCCGGGGTGGTACAAACTCACCGGCAGCGGCCTGCCGCTGGAGGCTATCCACGCCGGGCAAGTCTATGTGGCCGACCCCTCCACACGCTACAGCCTGGAGCTGCTCGCCCCCCGGGCCGGGGAGCGCGTGCTGGACACCTGCGCCGCCCCGGGCGGCAAATCCGCCGGCATCCTCTCCGCCACGCGCGGCGAGTGCAGCCTGCTCGCCACCGATGCAGAGGCGCACCGCCTCCCCACCCTGCGCGAAAACCTGCTGCGCGCCGGCGCCGCGCAGGCCCGGGTAGAGCAGCATGACTGGACACACCCCTGCCCTGAGGCATGGCGCGGCGCGTTTGACGCCGTGCTGGTGGATGCGCCGTGCAGCAACAGCGGCGTCTTCGGCCGCCGGGTTGATGCCCGCTGGCGCCTCACCCCCAAAGAACTGAAGAAACTCTGCCGCACCCAACTCACCATCTTGCAACACGCGCTCCAAGCCCTGCGCCCGGGGGGGCGCTTGGTGTACTCCACCTGCTCCATCGAGGAGGAAGAGGACCGCGGCATCGTGCAGGAGCTGCTCAACCGGCACCCGGAGCTGGAGCTGGAGCGCGAAATCCTGGCGCTGCCCCACCGCGAGCAGGCAGATGGCGCCTACGCCGCCCTGCTGCGCCTCCCCTCGCGCCAAGCCACCAGCACACACAGCTCATAGAGCAAATAAAGCGGCATGGCCATGAGCAGCATGGTGCCGGGATCCGGCGCCGGCGCCAAAAACAACGCCGCCGCAAAACTGCCCACCAGCGCATACGGCCGCAGCCGCCTCATGCGCGCATGCGTGAGCAGCCCCAGCTTGATGAGCGGAATCACCACCACCGGCAGCTCAAAGATGATCCCAAACACAAACACCAACTTGGCGGCAAAGGTGATATAGTAACCGATGCGCCAATCATTGGATATCCCCATATTCCACGAGTATTCAAAGAAGAAAGCCAGCACCCGCGGCAAGACAATGCTATACGAAAACACACACCCCAGCAGAAACAAACCTACCCCCCACCACAGGCTGCGCAGAATCACCCGCCGCTCATTCTCCAGCAGCCCGGGCATCACAAACTGAAGCAGGAATAACAGCAGCAGCGGACTCGCCACCACCGCCCCGCCGTAAAAGGCTAACTGTAGCGAGAGCATGAACGCCTCCCCGGGCTGAAACGCCCCCATCATCTGCGGCGCGGCGCGCCCCCGGCCACTCTCCAAATCCGCCCCGCTCTCGCTGAGCCGCAGCGCCACCTCACGCACTGCCTCCCCGCCCGCCGCACGGCGGATATACGACGCGCGCTCGGACTCCGGCAGCAGAGCCGCCGCGCGCAGCAGCGGCAAAGCATCTGCCAGCGTGCGCTCCTGCTCCGGGAAATAGGACTCCAGCAGCCGGCGCGCCTCCTCCCCCAGCGCCCCGCGCGCCTCCGCCAGCTCCTTCGCCCGCACCCACGCCTCCGCCTCCACCTCAGCCGGCAGGTGCTTCCCCTCATGCGCCTGCCACACACTTTCCACCGGGCGGCGCAGCAGCTCCAGCATTGTAGGCGTGAAGCAAAAGCAGAGCAGCATGGCCGCCAGCAGAGCCAAGCTCATGCGGATCAGCGTGCGGCGCAAATCCTCCAGATGCTCCAGAAAGCTCATCTCCTGCGCCCCGGTGTCGCCACACCCGGCTTGCAGCTGGTCACGCATGCGGAAAAGTGAGCGGAGAAAGATCATGGTGCTTCGCGGTAAATATCAATGCCAAGCCGGGCCAGATCTGCCGGGGTGAGGGCACAGGGATCCGGCGCTACCCAATGGCCGGGCTCTATCTCGCGCGGGGTGAGATCCATGCCCCGCGTGGCCTCGAGGTAGGGGTGGTTGATGCGGCGGCCGAAGGCGCTGACAGGCGGCGGGTCGATGGGGCTGGGCACATCCCCGGGCAGCGGGATGGCGCCCGCACCGCCCGAGTTCACGGTGGGAATCGCCGAGAGCAGCGCGCGCGTGTACCCATGCCGCGCCTGCCGGTACAGGGTGTCCGCCTCCGCCATCTCCACGATTTTTCCCAGATACATCACCGCCACACGATCCGACACATGCCGCACCACTGACAAATCATGCGAGATGAACAAATACGCCAGATTCAGCTCGCGCTGCAAGTCGAGCAGCAGGTTGAGCACCTGCGATTGCACCGACACGTCCAGCGCGCTCACCGGCTCATCCAGCACGAGCAAGCGGGGGTCCTGCGCCAGCGCGCGGGCGATGCATATGCGCTGCCGCTGCCCGCCGGAGAACTCATGCGGGAACTTATCTGCCGCACTCTCCGGCAGCCCCACCAGATCCAGCAGCTCAAGCACGCGCCTGCGGCGCGCTCCCCGCTTGGCCAAGCGCTGCACCAGCATGGGCTCCTCGATGATATGCCGCACATCCATCCGCGGATTCAAAGAATCTGCCGGGTCTTGGAACACCATCTGCACCACCCTCCGCGCGCTGCGCAGCCGCCACTGTGAGCGGTGCGTGATATCCCGCCCCATCAGCCGGATGCTGCCGCCCGTGGGCTCCAGCAGGCGCACCACACAGCGGCCGATGGTGCTCTTGCCGCAGCCGCTCTCCCCCACGAGCCCCAGCGTCTCGCCGGGGTAGATGCTGAAACTCACATCATCCACCGCGCGGACAAGGCGCCGCTTGCCGGCCAGGCTCCGCCCCTGCACAGGGAAGTGCATGTGCAGGTGGTTCACTTCGAGCATCGGCTCTGCTTGCATAGGGGGGGGGGGAAAGGGGGATGGAGGGAGAAACCGCCGGCAACCGGCATCAACTATTGCGCACGCGCGAGCGCGGGGAAAGCACCACAGGCACCCCCGCCGCGCGGGTGTGCGCCCGCAGCGTGTTGCGCAGATACTGCGCATAACTGTCGGAAAGAAGGCGCTTGTCATTCACAAACAGCACATACACCGGCACAGGGATGGCCGTGTATTTCTCATTGAGAGCCACCGTCGCGTAGTAGAGCTTGAGCGTCTTGTGCAGGGAGCGGTGCTGCCCCGGCGGGTTCATGACCATGGCGCGCTGAAGCAGGCGGTTGAGCTCACCCGTGCCGAGAATGTGCTGCGCCTCCTGCTGCATGCGCTCCAGCGCAGCAAAAATGCCGCTCAGGCCGCTGCCCTCCTTGGCGGAGACAATGGCCAGCGGCACAGCATCCAAGAAGAAGAGCTGCTCCTGCACCATCTGCTTGATCTCCGCGCGGCGCGCATTTTGCGGCGCATCGGGGTGGAAGAGGTCATACTTGTTGATCACCACAATACAGGGCTTCTTCTCCTCTGCGATGGTGGCGGCAATGCGGCGGTCCTGGTGGGTGATACCGGCGGAAGCATCTATCACCAGCAGGCACACATCCGCCCGGCGGATGGCGCGCTCACTGCGCATCGCCGAGAACACCTCGATGGAGGTATCACGCTTCGAGCGCTGGCGCATCCCCGCCGTGTCGATGAGCACATAATCCTTCTCCTGCCGGCGGTAGGGGATATCCACCGCATCGCGCGTGGTGCCCGCCACCTCGGACACGATGGTCCGCTTGTCGCGCAGAATCGCATTCACCAGCGAGGATTTGCCCGCATTCGGCCGGCCCACAATCGCCATGCGCACCGCCCCGCCGGCCGGCGCCTCCTCCTCATCTGCCTCCGCTTCCTCAGCGGCAGACACCGCCGGCGCGCCCAGCGCCTTGAGGTGGGTGTTGAGCAGGCGCGCCAGCTTCTCCAGCCCGCGCCCATGCGCCGCAGAGGTGAACACATGCTCAGCAAAGCCCATGCCCGCAAACTCACCGAGGTTGAGCTCCTGCTTCTCGGTGTCGGCCTTGTTGAGCACCAGTATCACCGGCACCTGGCTCTTGTGCAGGCGCGCCGCGATATTGCGGTCAATCGGCGTGAGCGACTCACGGCAGTCACAGACAAACATGATGACATCCGCCGCCTCGATGGCGATATCTGCCTCCTGCGCCACTCGTGAGGCAAAGGTGTCATCCTCCGGCGCCGCGCCGATGCCGCCCGTGTCCACCACCATGGCCTCATACGCCGTCATACGGGCAGGGGCTATGAGGCGGTCGCGCGTGACTCCCGGCTGGTCATGCACGATGGCAATCCGCCGCGCTACTAAACAATTAAACAAGGCCGATTTGCCCACATTCGGGCGGCCTACGATGGCAATAGTCGGTACTGGCATAAAAGGGTCGTATATAAAAAATCAGGGGCGCTCAGACGCGCTGTGCAGTCTATCCGTCGCTTTCTTGGGCGCCTTGTAGGGCACCAGGCCCACGCAGCGGATCCCGCCGCCCGTACTCACCAGATCACACAGCCCCCCCGTGCGCTGCATCACTTCTACCTTGCGCAGCGCGCCGAAGGTGTCCATGATGGCGTAGGTATAAAACTGCGGGCTATTCTGGCAGAGCAAGTGCAGGTTCTGCTTATTGTCCAGCAGCACACGCGGCTCCATGAAATTGAGGTAGGGCCCGAAGCAGCACGCCCCCACCGGTATCTTGGTGTCAGCATTGGACACCTGGCCGAAGAGGTATGTCTTGCCTTTCACACTCAGCAGGCGCACACTCGTGTTGAGGCGCTGGCCGCGCACCTGCACAGTGTAGTTGCGCAGCACGCCGCCGTTGGACAAGCTGAACGGGGCGTTGTTGGAGGTGTAGGTGGTCTGCATATCCGGCAGGCGCAGGGTGACAGATGCGCGGTAGGAGCCCTCGCGGTCGAGCTGAAAATAGGGCTTGAGGGCGATGGTGATGGAGCGGCGCGCGCCGGGGTTGATGACGAGGTCATTGTAGCGCGGGCGCGTGACGGGAGTCATGGGCGTGGGGTCGCCATAGCGCGCCACCTGCACATACATCCAGCTGCGCCCGGGGGTGCTGGTCAGGGAGATGGAAGAATCCGTGTGGTTGGTGATGGTGACCACGAGATTCACCTGCTCACCGGCCACATACTCACGCCGCGGCGTGTCAATCCGCACTTCAAGCTGAGCAAAAGCCCGGCTGCACAGGCCGAGCACAAACAACAGGAGGACAAATGTCAGTTTTTTCGGGGTCATATGGGTAGGTAGGGGGGGTAGGTTATTCGGGGAAATAAAGGCGGAAACCGCGCTTGAGGATTCGGGATTCGGCACGCGGGGAGCAGTACCACTCCTCCCCGGTAGCCGGGTAGACAATGCGATACGGCTCATAGGGGAACGGCGCCTCGCGGCTCGTGCCGGTCCACTCCCCCACCACATACTCCGGATCCGGGGCATTGCGGCGCGCCGTGCGCAGCATCGCCGCCGTGGGCAGCAACCCGCCCACATAGCGCGCATACGCCAGCGCATCCCAGTAGCTCACCCCGCGCACAGGCGCCTCAGGGCACAGCAACTCGCCATTCCACGCGCGGCCGGCCTGCGCCGCCGCCAGCTGCGCCGCCCAGTCCGCAGGCGTGTGATTCAGCGCCGCCTCCGCCGGCATATCCCGGTGCAGCGCCGCCCGCTCAGCCGCGCTCATCTTGCCCCAAGCCGTCAAAAAAGCCTCATATTCCTCAATACTCACCGGCCGCACCGCCACGCGCCCAAGCTCCCCACCGGGCAAGCGGCAGTGCACCCACCGCGCATCCACCGCCGGCAGCTCAGGCGCGGCGCCGTAGTCATAGCGCGCGCCGATCTCGCTCACCCCGGCCACCACAGCCGCACACACCGCCAAAAGCCCCACCACACGCAGCGCCGGCCGCAGCACCTGCCGCAGGGTGCGCCGGCTGCTCAGCGCGGCGCGCACCCGCTGCCACCAAGCAGCAGGGCCCTGCCCGCCCCGGGCGCGGCGGCGGCGCAGCGTCTGCAGAGAGGCCGCCAGCGGGCGCCACTGCAGCGGCGCCCCGCCATAACCGGTGCGCAGCCAATGGATGATCACCGCAATATTGGACACCGCCAGCTCGCCGGGATCCATCGCCCGCTCCAGCATATCCGCCAGCGCCGCCATCTGCGCCGCACGCAGCTCCTCCGTGGGCTCACCGGCCACCACGGGTGAAAAAAAGCTCACCGAGCCATCGGCATCCCAATACACCGTCTCCGGCGCCGGCGGGCGCGCCGCCAACCCCTGCTCCCGGCACGCGCAGTAGAGATCCGCCACGGCCTGGATGAGCTCATACGCCTGCTGCGAACTCAGCTTGCCCTGCTCCGCCAAAAACTGCGCCAGCGGGCGCCCCGGCGGCAGCTCCTGAATCAAAAAACGCAGCCCGGCCTCCTGCGAGGCCTCAAGCACCGGGCACACATGCGGCAGCGTCACCGACGCACGGCACCGCGCCGCCTCCAAAAAAGCCGCCACCTCCGCCGGCCCGGCCTCCGGGCGCAGCACCTCCATGACCACCGCACGCTCCACATAGCTCTGCTGCGCGAGGTAGAGCTCCGTCAGCTCATGCGCCCCCAAGAACCGCGTGAGGTTGTAGATACCCAGAGAGGTGGGCAGAATGGGAAAAATCGCGCTCATGGCAGAGGGGTAGTAGTATCGTATTCCTGAGAATAAGGAGTAGCCTCCTCAGCGTAGGGATCCAGCCCATCATCCGGCAGCAGGCCGGTATCCGACCACCCGCGGCGGCGGCTGTTGAGCATCTGCTCATGCAGAATCAGCGAATTCGGCATGCTGATGCAATCCATCGGCTCATCCTTATAATACATCTTCGCCACAAAACCATAATAGCGCGACTCACCGGAGGAGAAATCCATGCCCACCTCCTGCGGCGGCACATAATTCACCACCACATCCTCCTCACCGCTCTCCCAGGTCTGCACCTCATTCACCCACGACGCCTTGGGCTTCTCGCGAGAGAAATCCACCTTGCGGCCATTCACCAGCTCAAAGCAGTCCACGCGTATCAGGATATCATCTGAGCTCACCTCCTCCCCCGGCGCCAGCAGGATGGGCAGCAAGATACTCACGCTCTCCCCCTGCTCAGGATCATACGAGCGCTGCTCCTTGTGCGGGCCGAACGCCAGCTTGCCGCGCAGGGCAGAAGCCCCCTCCACCCCGTATGTGAGGCGCCGCGCCGCACGCTCAAAATACTTGCCCGCGCGGTCGCGCATCTGGTAGAGGCGGTTGTAGTAATCCCGCGCCTTATTCGGGTTGAGCAGCTTGTCATACGCCAAGCCATAATAATACAGCAGCGCAGGGTGGTTGGGCGCCTGCGCCGCCGCCTGCTCCAAACTCAAAATACACAGGCGCATATCACCCTCAATCATGGCCGCCACCCCCTTGCGGATCAGCGTCTCCACCTCATCATTCCTCTCATCCGCCTCCTGTGCCTCATCATCACCTGCAGCAGGCGCCGCCGGCTCCTCCCCCGAAGCGCCGATACTCGTCAGCACCGCCGTGTAATCCCCCGTCTCATCCGAGAGAATATTGGGCACATCGCGCGGGCGCAGAGTCGGCGCATCACCCTCCTCCGCCACCACCTCCGGCAGCACAGTTGACCCCACAATCGACGCGCCGGATGAAGTAGAATCCTGCGCAAAGTGGCGCGCCTCAATCACCGCCATCTGCATCCGCGCCGCCTCGATCGCCTTATCGCTCAGCGCGCCCCAGCGGCTCGCCACCCCCGTGACCATCCAGCACAACTCCAGCACAATCAGCCAGCGCAGCAGGCAGATCACCCAGCTCCCCCGCACCAAAGCGCCCCCCAGCCGCCGCGCCCACCCGCCCGGAGCTCCCCCCGGCCGGGGCGCGCCGACTCGTTTCGGCGTCTCATCTTGGCTATCCCTCCTCATGACGCCTTGCATTCTACCATCATTCACGCCATAAGAACAGCACAAAATAAATTCAGGCATTGACATTTGCGCCTCGGGGCGATATGCTTGTTGCCCGGCGGCGTAGTGCTGCCAGGTAGGAGCTATCATACTATTCATCCAGATGAATTCACACGAGCAGATTGAGCAGAACTACATGTGCGACCCGGATGCCGACGGCGGCTTTGTCTACACCACCGTTGAAGCAGCCATCAACTGGGTCCACAAATACTCCCTCTGGCCCATGCCGATGGGCACTTCCTGTTGCGCCATCGAATACATGGCCGCCTCTTGTTCGCGCTATGACATCTCGCGCTTCGGCTCTGAGGTGAACCGCTACGCCCCGCGCCAGGCGGACTTCATGTTCATCTGCGGCAC
>JAFLSS010000079.1 GCA_022510805.1 Akkermansiaceae bacterium | reverse complement strand
AATGGTCGTACGGGCATTAACCCGTACCGGGGGTTCGAATCCCCCCCGCTCCGCGCGATAAAAATCTTCCTGTCTTTCCGGCAGGAAGATTTTTTTTCGAGAGGGCGGGCGGTGGGGCTGCCGGGTTTTTTGGGGGATGGCAAGAAAAGTCTTTGCGCTGGCGCGTGGTATATGATATGCTGGAGCATATGACGGGGAGATATACTAAATGGGTGCTGGCGCTTTGTTGCGTGTGCCAGGCGGCCGTAGCGGAGTGGGTTTCTCCCCACCCGCTGGAGTGGGAAAGCAAGGCGCCTGCGGCTCTGCTGCCTTTCCCGAAAGAGGTGAAGTGGCAAAAGATGGCGCAGCCGCTGCCGCCGGCGGCGAACTGGAAGCTGGAGAAGCCGCAGGGTGCGGGCGCTATGGTGGATCAGGCCTGGACCGGGCTGCTTTCGGAGCTGCCGCAGGGGCCTGCGCAGGGGGAGGCGCTGCGCTGCCGGCTTCTGCTGGATGCCGGCGCGGCCGATGGGGCGCCGGAGGGGTATGAGCTTGAGATATCTGATGCGGGGGTGCGCCTCGCGGCGGCTCAGGAGGCGGGGTTGTTCTACGGGCTGCAGACGCTGCGCCAGCTGGTGGCCGGTGGGGAGCTGCCCCGCTGCGTCATCCGCGACTGGCCGGCTTTTGCGGTGCGCGGGTTTCACCATGATTGCGGGCGCAATTTTCAGCCGGTGGAGAGCTTGAAGCGCCAGCTGGATCTGGCGGCGCGCCTCAAGGTGAATTACTTTCACTGGCATCTCACAGATCACCCCGGCTGGCATCTGGAGTGCAAAAAATACCCGCAGCTCAATTCCCCGGAGCACCGCACGCGCGACAAGGGGGACACCTATTCCTATGATGAGGTGCGGGAGCTTGTCGCCTATGCCAAGGCGCGCCATATCACCATTATCCCGGAGCTGGATATGCCGGGGCACAGCACCTACTTTGGCAAGGCGTTCGGCTTTTCCATGCATTCCGAGCAGGGGATGGCTGTGCTCGAGGATCTGCTCGAGGAGTTTTGCGCCGAGATTCCGGCGGAGGATTGCCCCATTGTCCATATCGGGGCAGATGAGGTGCGCATCCCCAATGCCAAGGAGTTTGTGTCGCGCATGAGCCGAAAGCTGATCTCGCTCCGGCGGGTGCCGATGCAGTGGGGCGGGCCGCATGATTTGCCCGTGGGGGAGGATTCTATCTCCCAGCGCTGGGGGGAGGGCGGTGAGATGGTGGACAAATCTCTCAAGCCGGAGACAATCGAGTGCCACAGTATTGACTCCACGCCGGGCTACTCCAATCTGTTTGACCCGGCGCTGCTGGTGCGTCGCTGGTTTTTCATGCGTCCCTGCGGTGTGGCTGCCGGGGATGAGCAGAAGATGGGGGCGCTGATCTGCAACTGGCCGGATATTCGGGTGGAGGACAAGCGGCTCATCCCCCTGCAGAGCGCGCAGTGGCCGGGGCTTTGCGCCATGGCTGAGCGCGCGTGGGTGGGTGGCGCGGCAGATGGCGACGCCCTGCCGGCGGATATGCCTGAGCCCAAGTCTCACCCCGGCCGTGCTTTCGCTTCGTTTGAGCGGCGTATGGATGCCCTGCGCAAGACGATTTTCCGGGATGAGTATTTCCCCTACTGGCCGGGGTCCTCAAGAGTGTGGCAGGTGGTACAGCCTGTCCCCCGGGAGGCCATGGAAGCCACCCGGGCCAAGGTGCTGGCCGGCAGGGTGAATGAGCTGCCTACCCGCCCCGCCTATGGTTCCAATCTCTACTTCCGCACCAAGCCGTGCACGGGCTTGCTCGGCATGTTCTCCGACAGGAAGCCGGGGTGCTGCGTGTGGGCGCTCACGGATGTGGTGGTGGACAAGGCGGGGGAATACCCGTTTATGATAGGCTTTGACGCGCCGTCGCGCTCCTCGCGGCGCTGCTCCGGGGTGCCGGCCGCGGGCGAGTGGTCGCAGTGCGGCACGCGTATCTGGATCAATGGCGTGGAGGTGAAAAACCCGCAGACTTACCGGCTGGCCGGTAAAAACCGCTACGAGCGCGACACGTGGGTGCACCCGGCAAATGAGGATCCGCTCACCAATGAAGAGGTGTGGTGGGCGCATGAGCCGACTCTGCTCCCGCTTAAAAAAGGACATAATACGGTCATCATCGAGCAGCCCTACATCGGCGAATTTCAGTCGTGGGGCGTGTCGCTCATCTCTTTATTTCCGCGGCAGCACAAGGTGCCGCATACAAGCAAAAAACGCACAAAATGAACATCATGTTGAAATCATACCGGGCGCTACTGGCTGCCGTGGGGCTGTTTTGTTCGGGCGTGGTCGCTCAGGATGCTGCTGAGTGGAGCTTCCCGCACCGCTTGGATTGGGAGGATGTCCCCCCGGCGGCATTGATCCCTTTCCCCAAAGTGTATTCGTCCATCCCGCCGTGGTTGTATGATGAGCTGCCGCTGTGCGGGCGCGATGAGTGGGAGCTGCAGGCGGAGCCCGAGCTGCAAGAGGCTGTGCAGGTGGCTTGGCAGGGCTTGCTGGCAGAGCTGCCTGCCGAGCGCACCGGGCGCCGGACGCTCTGCAAGCTGGTGCGCGGGGGCGCATCCCTGCCGGAAGCCGCGCGGGCAGAGGGCTATGTGCTCTGCATCTCGCAGGATCATGTGGTGGTGGAGGCGGTGTCTCCCGCCGGGTTCTTCTATGGATTGCAGACGCTGCGCCAGCTCTTGGCAGAGGGCGCGGGCTTGCCGGAGGCGGAGATTGTGGATTACCCGGCGTTCGGGCTGCGGGGATTTCACCATGACTGCGGGCGCAATTTTCAGACACTGGAGAGCCTGAAACGGCAGGTGGATCTGGCCTCGCGGCTCAAGATCAACTGCTTCCATTGGCACTTGTCGGATTATCCGGCATTTCACCTGCAGAGCAAGAAATACCCGCAGCTCAACTCCCCGGAGCACCGCACCCGCGACAAGGAGGACACCTATTCCTATGATGATGTGCGGGAGCTGATCGCCTATGCCAAGGCGCGGCACATGCGGGTGATTCCTGAGATTGACATGCCCGGCCATAGTGATTATTTCGTGCGTGCTTTCGGGTTTGAGATGCACACCGAGCAGGGGATGCAGGTGCTGGAGGATGTGATTGAGGAGTTCTGCGCTGAGGTGCCCGCGGAGGATTGCCCCATCTTCCATTTCGGGGCAGATGAGGTGCGCGTGCCCAATGCCCAGGAATTTGTGGCGCGCATGAGCCGCAAACTCATCTCCCTGGGGCGCACTCCCATGCAGTGGGAAGGCCCGTGGGACCTCCCCGTCGGGGAGCACTCCATCGCCCAGCGCTGGGTGCAGGGCAAATCCTCCATGGCGGCAGACAGCATCCGCCTCCGCACGGTTGACTCAAGCATCGGGTATTCGAATCTGATGGATCCGGCTCTGCTGGTGCGCCGCTGGTTCTTCATGCGGCCATGCGGTGCCTCACAGGGGGACTCCCTGCGCCTGGGCGCCATCTTCTGCACCTGGCCGGACAGGCGAGTGGCGGACAAGTCACTCATCCCCCGGCAGAGCCCCCAGTGGCCGGGGCTTTGCGCCATGGCTGAGCGCTCATGGGTGGGTGGCAGCACACGCGGGGCAGATGCCTTCCCCACCGATATGCCCGCCCCGGATACTGCGGCCGCGCGCGCTTTTGCCTCATTTGAAAAGCGGCTCGAGGGTATCCGCCGCACCATCTTCCGCGGCGAGCCATTTCCCTACTGGCGCGAGGGCGCGCGCGAGAATGTGATCGTGGGCCCCGTGCCCATGGACCAAGTGGAAGCCGTGCGCGCCAAAGTGCTGGCCGGGCAGCTGGAGGGCTTGCCCACGCGCAAGGCATGGGGCGGCAGCTTGTATTTCCACACCTCCCCGAGTGCGTGGAGCCTGGGCATGCTCTCACAGGAGAAGCCCGGGTGCTGCGTGTGGGTGATCACCTCCGTCAACTCCGCGAAGGCAGGGGAGGCGCCCTTCATGCTGGGATTTGACGCCCCGCTGCGCTCTCACCAGTATTACACAGGCACCCCGGAGCCGGGTGAGTGGTCACGCTGCGGCACGCGGCTTTGGATCAACGGCGCCGAAATAGCGAACCCCCACCCCACCAGGCCCGATGCTTCCCGCCGTGCCAACATGGCCAAAAATCCCGAAATGCCGCTTCTCAATGAAGAAATCTGGTGGACCCAGCCGCCCACCCTGCTGCCCCTCCAAGCCGGGAAAAACACCCTCATCATCGAGCAGCCCTACTCCATGCTCATCCAATCATGGGGAGTCTCCCTCATCCCCCTGAACACCGAGCCGGAGCCTGAGCATCCTTAGTGCATAAGCTGCACTGCAATCTCATCTGCCAGCAGCATGCCGCGCGGCGAGAGTACCAGCTCTCCTGCTCTGCCGCGTGAGGCCAGCCCCTCGCGGCAGAGCAGCTCCACCAGCGGGGCGTCCTCTGCCGCCAGCCAATGCGCCGGGAGCCCCTCATCCGTGCGCAGCCGCAGCCCCAGCTGCTCCGTGCGGATATCCTGCGCGGAGAGCTGCTCCTGCGACCCCGGCGGCAAATGCCCCTCCGCCAGCGCACGAGAGTAAGCCGCCGTATCCGCCGCATTCATGTAGCGCACCCCGCCGCACGTGCCGAAAGCCCCCGGGCCCAGCCCCACATAATCCTCCCCGCGCCAGTAGGCCAGGTTGTGCACCGAGCGCGCCGCCTCACCCCGCGCATAATTGGACACCTCATAGTGCCGGAAGCCCGCCGCCGTGAGCAGCTCATGCCCCAGCGCATACAGCTCCGCCGCCTCCTCCTCATCCGGCGCCGGCAGCGCCGCAAATGGAGTACCCTCCTCCAGCGTGAGACTATAGGTAGAAACATGCTCCGGCGCCAGCGCCACAGCCGCCTCAAGCGAGTGGCGCCACTGCTCGGGAGTCTGCCCCGGCAGGCAGAACATGAGATCCAGATTCACCTGCGGCATCCCTGCCGCGCGCAGCATCTGCACACTCTCCGCGACCTGCTCCGGGCTGTGCTCGCGCCCAAGCAAACGCAGCAAGTCCGGCTCAAAACTCTGCGCCCCCAGCGACACGCGGTTGATCCCCAGCTCGCGCCAGTGCTCCACCTTGGCCGGCGTAAAAGTGGCCGGATTCGCCTCAAAACTCCACTCCTCCACCTGAGCCGTATCCACCCGGCGCTTCAGCCCCGCCACCATATCCCCCAAATGTTTCGGGGAGAGCATACTCGGCGTCCCCCCGCCAAAATATATGCTGCGCGGCGCAAAGCCCTCCGGCAAGCGCAGCTCAGCCTCACGCACCACCGCGGCGACAAAAGCGCGCATATCTGTGGCGCCCGGCGTGTGCTTGAAAAAAGCGCAGTACGGGCACACCCGGTGGCAAAAAGGAATGTGGATGTAGAGAGCGCGAGCCTCCATATGAGCCGGAACAACCACTCAAAAAATCAGCGCGCCCGGCAGGACGCGCTGATCATGAAGTGAAAAAGAATCAACCGGGAGCGCTTTACAGCTCAGCCGCGGCGGGTTTGTCCAAGAAGAACACAGCATCCGGATGCTTCTGCAGGAAAGAAGCCGCCACATCTGCCGTCACCGGCCCTTGGATCGCCTTCTTCACGATGGAAGCCTTCTTCTCGCCCCAAGCCATCAGGCGTACCTGCTTGGCGCCCATGATCGTGGCCACACCCATGGTGATAGCCGTCTTCGGCACATTGTCAAACCCACCGAACGCGGGAGCCGCATCCGTCTTGGTGAGGTCATCAAGCGTCACCTGGCGCGTGATGGTCGTGTCATCCGACCCGGGCTCATTGAAGCCGATGTGCCCCGTGCGGCCAATGCCGAGAATCTGCAGATCCAGACCACCGCAGGCCTTGATCTTGGCCTCGTAGGCGGCGCAGTGCGCGGGGATCTCCTCAGGAGCCAGCGTGCCGCAGGGCAGGTTGATGTTCTCAGGCTTGATATCAATATGGTCAAAAAGATTCGTGTGCATGAAGTACCAGTAGGACTCCGGGTGCTCGTGCGGCAGGCCGGTGTACTCATCCAGGTTGAACGAGGTCACATTCGCAAAAGAAAGCCCCTCTTCCTTGTGCAGGCGGATCAGCTCAGCATAGAAAGGAAGGGGAGTCGCGCCCGTGGCCAGACCCAGCACCACACCCTTGCCCTCAGCCGCGCGGCTGCGGATCAGGGCTGCAACTTCCGCCGCCAATTTCTTGGCAGCGTCCTGCGGAGTATCAAAGACTTCGTATGTCATAGCGCGTTTATTCTATACTTTTCTCCCCCGAATTCAACACAAAAAATCACCACGCAAATAAAAAGAGCCGCTGCATTGTTGCAGCGGCTCTCTTCGTAGGGCTACAGGGACTCGAACCCCGAATAGCGGTGCCAGAAACCGATGTGTTGCCAATTACACCATAGCCCTATATCAGCAGGACGGGGCGCAGTATACGGCACCTTCTCTGCCGTGTCAAGCTTTTTTACAAAAAAAGATATGTTTTTTCAGAAAAATGCATTTCTTTTGCTCTTGACACGATAGGTAAAACATGGTATGTATACACCTGCTTTCCCTTACCGGGTATGTGTGGTCTCGTGGTGTAAAGGTAGCACTAGGGATTTTGATTCCCTCTGTCTAGGTTCGAATCCTGGCGAGACTATGAGAGGCAGCCTCGAGGAGGCTGTCTTTTTTGCATCCTCCCGGCGCGCCTATGTTACCGATGTACACGTTTAAAAAATGAATCAGCTCATGATTAGAAAGGGGATGAGGTAATGCCGGTGGGAATGTTGAACAGGAGGTGGGGATGGGGGCTGCTGAGTGCCTGTGCTGTGTCGGCGGCAGGTGCCGGAATGACCACCTTCCGTGATCCGGGCTCTCAGCCGGTCTTGATGCCGGCTGTGGCCGCGGCGGATGCTACAGATTCCCCCGGTGGAGCCAATGGTGGCGTGGATGACCTGGCGCCCTCGACTGTGAGTGATCAAGAGATGATCTTCACATCACCGAGCAGGTTTCAGATGCTGCAAGTATGGGATAATCTTCGCGCCCGTTATATTGTCTGCGCTGACCGGCCGGTGCAGATTTCGGTGCCTTTTCGGAATAATATCTCGGATTTGCCGCCGGGTGTAGCCATGGAGATGTTCGACAGTTCGCAATTAAAGTATACAAAGATTTTGCCGAACGTTGCTTGTATAGAGTTTCACGATTCGACGGAAAAGTGGTTTTTATATTACACGGGCGCCCGATCCGGCTCTTACATGATTTACCGGATGATGTATGATGACCCATTGAGTGGGATTCATGAGTTTTACGGAGTCGGCGCGTTCCGAATCGTGCCGCACCCGGCGGATAGCCGGTGAGGTGCCTTGGAGGGGCCGTTTTTTGCTCCGGCTCTGTTTTGAGGCGGGGTGTTATTTGCTCAGACCCAGGGGGCGGAGGATGCCGATCATGCCATCGGCTGCGATGTCGTTGGTGATTTTTCCCTCGGGGTTGATGTAGTAGAAGTTCATGACCGAGGTTTTGATTTTGGTTCCTGTGGCAGGGAGGCCGAGGAATTCGCCATCGTGGGTGCCGGTGAGTGTCCAGCGCACGGCGACTTTATCCTCTGCGGCCACCATTTCTTCCAGTTTCCACTGCACGTCGGAGAAGCTTTGCCGCATCCAGTGGACAACGGAGAGGTAGCCGCTGCCGCCGTAGAGGGGGTCCGGTGAGGCGGGGGTGAAGAAGGCGGCATCTGCCGCCACGATTTTTTCGGCCAGTGCGGCATCGGCGGTGTTGATCATTTGCTCAAATTGGCGCATGAGGGCTTGATTTCGCTCGATGCGTGAGGCCGATGATGCGGTGTCGGCGCTTTTGTCACAGCAGGAGGTGAGGCTGCCGGTAAGGGGGAGGACGGCGAGGAGGAGGAGGGGGAAAAGGTGGTGTGTCATAGCGGATTGAGGGGGATGATAGCGTATGCGGCTTTTGTTGTCAAGGGTGGGTGGGGGGCTCTGCCGGGGGGCGGTAGAGCAGGGGGCGCGTTGTGTGCGGTGTGTTTTTTGGGGGGAGGTGGTTGTGTTATCAATGAGTTATAAAAATAATGCAAAAAAGTTGAAAAAAAGTCTTGCCAATGGGCTGCTGTTTCTGTACAATACGGGCGTTCTGCGGCAACGCAGGATGGATGGAGCGGTAGCTCAGTTTGGTTAGAGCGCAGCCCTGTCACGGCTGAGGTCGCGAG
>JAFLSS010000078.1 GCA_022510805.1 Akkermansiaceae bacterium | reverse complement strand
AGCGACTACATGCCGTCCTCCTGCATCCCGGAGGGCCCCATCGAGCAGAAGTGGACCAAGTACAAGCGCGAGGCGAAGCTCATCAACCCCAACAACCGCCGCAAGTACACGGTGCTCATCGTGGGGACGGGGCTTGCCGGCGGCTCTGCCGCTGCCACGCTGGCTGAGCTGGGCTACAATGTGAAGTGCTTCTGCTACCAGGACAGCCCGCGCCGTGCGCACTCCATCGCCGCGCAGGGCGGTATCAACGCTGCCCACAACTACCAGAACGACGGCGACTCCGTGTACCGCCTGTTCTACGACACCGTGAAGGGCGGCGATTTCCGCGCTCGCGAGGCCAATGTGTACCGCCTCGCTGAGGTGTCCTGCGACATCATCAACCAGTGCGTTGCGCAGGGTGTGCCTTTCGGCCGTGAGTACGGCGGCTTGCTGGACAACCGCTCATTCGGCGGCGCCCAGCTCAAGCGCACTTTCTACAGCCGCGGCCAGACCGGCCAGCAGCTCCTGCTGGGCTGCTACCAGGCCATGGAGAAGGAGATCGGCAAGGGGCACATCGAGATGCACCCCCGCACGGAAATGATGGACCTCGTCGTGGTGGATGGCCATGCCAAGGGCATCGTGGTGCGTGATCTGGTGACCGGTGAAATCAAGAGCTACGCGGGCGATACCGTGCTGCTCGCCACCGGTGGTTACGGCCGCGTCTTCTTCCTGTCCACCAATGCCATGGGCTGCAATGTGGGCGCTGCCTGCGCCTGCTGGAAGAAGGGCGCCTACTTCGCCAACCCCTGCTTCACGCAGATCCACCCCACCTGCATCCCCGTGAAGGGCGACTACCAGAGCAAGCTCACGCTCATGTCCGAGTCCCTGCGCAATGATGGCCGCATCTGGGTGCCCAAGAGCCGCGAGGTGGCGGAGAAAATCCGCAAGGGCGAGATGAAGCCCTCCGAGGTGGCTGAGGGCGACCGCGACTACTACCTGGAGCGCAAGTACCCCTCGTTCGGCAACCTCGCCCCGCGCGATATCTCCTCCCGCGCTGCCAAGGAGGCTTGCGATGATGAGCGCGGCGTGGCTCCGACCGGCCGCGGCGTGTTCCTCGACTTCAAGGACGCCATCAACCGCATGGGTAAAGAGTGGATCGACGGCCAGTACGGCAACCTCTTCGAGATGTATGAGGAGATCACCGATGTGGATCCCCACGAGCAGCCGATGATGATCTACCCCGCCTCCCACTACACCATGGGCGGCCTCTGGGTGGACTACAACCTCATGTCCTCCATCCCCGGGCTGCACGTGCTCGGTGAGGCCAACTTCTCCGACCACGGCGCCAACCGCCTCGGCGCTTCTGCTCTCATGCAGGGCTTGTCGGACGGCTACTTCGTCATCTCCTCCACCCTCCCCACCTACCTCACCACCCAGAAGCCCGGCAGTGTCACCACGGCGGCGCCCGAGTTCAAGGAGGCTGAGGATGCGGTGAAGGCCCGCATCAAGAAGATGATGGACGTGAAGGGCAGCAAGACTCCTGATGAGATCCACCGCGAGCTGGGCAAGCTCATCTGGGAGGATGTCGGCATGGGCCGCACCAAGGAATCCCTGCTGGATGCCATCTCCAAGATCCCGGCCATCCGTGATGAGTTCTGGAACAATGTGAAGGTGGTCGGCAGCCCCGACGGCATGAACATGGAGCTCGAAAAAGCCTGGCGCGTGGCCGCTTTCCTGGACTTCGCCGAGCTGCTTTGCTACGATGCGCTCAACCGCGAGGAATCCTGCGGCGCCCACTTCCGCTTGGAGCACCAGCTGGCAGATGGCGAAGCCAAGCGCGATGACGAAAACTTCGCCTATGTGGCTTGCTGGGAGTACACCGGCACCGGTAATCTGCCCGTGCTGCACAAGGAGCAACTCACGTTCGACAATGTGCACCTCGCTATCCGTTCCTACAAGTAAAGCGACGATATCCTAAAAACTCTCAACATTTTACACAATTATGGCAACTCTCAATCTCACGCTCAAGGTTTGGAGACAGGAAGACGCTCAGAGTCAGGGGCGGATCGAAACTTACCAAGCCAAGAACATCCCCGATGAGGCCTCCTTCCTGGAGATGCTCGACATCGTCAACGAAGGTCTTGTCCACGAGGGCAAGGAGCCCATCCATTTTGACCACGACTGCCGTGAGGGTATCTGCGGTATGTGCTCTCTGACCATCAATGGCGTGCCCCATGGTGGCAAGAAAGTGACGACCTGCCAGCTGCACATGCGCCAGTTTAAGGATGGTGACACGATCTGGATCGAGCCCTTCCGCGCTAAGGCCTTCCCGCTGCTGCGCGATTTGGTGGTCGACCGCACCGCGCTCGACAAGATCATCGCCGCGGGTGGCTTTGTCGACATCCGCACCGGCTCTGCGCCCAATGCCAACAACATGCCCGTGCGCAAGAAGACGGCTGATGCCGCTTTCGACGCGGCGGCCTGCATCGGCTGCGGCGCGTGCGTGGCCAGCTGCAAGAACAGCTCCGCCATGCTCTTCACCTCTGCTAAGGCGGCTCACCTCAACCTCCTCCCGCAGGGCTACCCGGAGAAGAACAAGCGCGTGCTCGCCATGGTGCGCCAGATGGATGCCCAGGGCTTCGGCAACTGCACCAACCAGTACGAGTGCGAGGCGGCTTGCCCCAAGGGCATCTCTGTGGACAACATCGCCAAGCTGAATCGCGACTACATGATTGCCTGCGCCGCAGAGGCCGTGGGTGTGTTCTCCTGATTCGCGCTTCGGTGCGTTTTTCTTATGGCAGGTCGGCCGCCGCGGTCGGCCTGCCTTTTTTAGCGCCTCTCCACCGGGAACCAGGCGGGTGGCACGCCGCTTTCTCGTGAAATGTGCGTGTTCCACCGGTTTTTGGGCTTGACTAGGTGCGGGGAGTCGGGTAAAGTGACAGGACAATGCGCTATCTTGCCTTCACCTGCCTGTTTGCTCTGTGTGCCTGTGAGTCAGTGCGCACTGTGTATGATGAGAATGGCAATGTGGTGGATCCCGATGCGCCGAGTGGCGGCGAGTCGGATCTGGCCTCGCGCTTCGAAAAGGATTTTGCCTCTTCGTTCTCCGAGAAAAAGAATGCCCTCGGTGTGCCGCAGGCTACCTCAAACAAGGTGAGCAGTTTCCAAAAAGATTTGGATAGTTCTTCCCGCCTGAATAAGGATTTTCAGACGGGCGCGTTTGCCGGCTCGGATAATCAGGTGCAGACCATGTCATTTTCCGGCTCAGGCAAGTCGTTCTCGACCAAGGAGGCCTACACCGGCGGCCTGGGGCACTCCATCTCCAAGGATTTGCACCCTGCTTTTGCCACGGCTTCGCGCGGTGTGTTCGGCTCTGATGATGCGTACAGCGGCAACTCCCGCTATGGTTATGAGGGGAAAAAAAGCGTGTCCGCCTCACGCGTGTATTCTACGCAGGAGTCTGTCATCTCCCGGGAGAGCACGAGCGGGTATTTTGAAACGCGCCGCGGCAATACTCCCCCGCCGCGCATCATGACGCGTGATCAATACTACCGCAAAACGATCGAGGAGACGCGCGCCATGCTTGGCCGCAGCAACGATAAGTCGGAGGATTAATCCCCCCCCTTCGGCGCCTCCCGGGTGGGGTGGGGCGCTTTGCCGGCCGGCCGCTGCATTGCCCGCTGCGGAGTCTTTGTTGGGGCTTGCCATCGGCTGGCGCTTCTGCTAATATGTCCTCATGCTTACCACCGAATACCCCCACGGCCAAGATTTTCCCATCCTCCGCGTCAGCACCGAGCTGTGTGAAGCGGAGGTCTCGCTCTATGGCGGTCACCTGCTCAGCTGGACCCCGCGCGGGCAGCACCCCGTCATCTTCATGAGCCCCCAAGCAGTCTTCCGCCAAGGCAAGGCGCTGCGCGGCGGCATCCCCCTCTGCTGGCCCTGGTTTGGCAAGCACCCCTCCGATGCCTCACAGCCCTCACATGGCGTCGCGCGCATCTCGCTGTGGAATCTCGTTTCCCAGGAAGAGCTGGAGGGCGGCGCCCTGCGCCTTGTCCTCGAGCTGCCCCCCGCGCAGGAGCTGCTGCCGCGCGCGGTGTTGGTGCTGGAGCTGGGCTCCGTGCTGCGGGTGAATCTGCTCACCGTGGATGTGCCGCAGGCCATGCCGTTCTCCGCCGCGCTGCACACCTACTTCGCCGTCAGCGATTATGAAAAAGTGGCCGTCACCGGGCTGGAGGAGTCCGAGTTCACCGAGTTTGCCGCAGCTGCGCAGCCGCACAGCGAGGACCCGCTCATCCCCATCGGCGCCATTGACCGCATTTACCACCCGGTGCCCGCTGAGCAGGAAATCTCCATCCACGACCCCGCCTGGCAGCGCTCCCTGCGCATCACCCGCGCCGGCTCCGGCTCTTGCGTGGTGTGGAATCCCGGCGCAGAGCTGGCGGCCGGCATGGCTGACTTGGGCGCTGAGGCCGCGCGCGGCTTCCTCGCAGTGGAGACCACCGCTGTGCCGGCTGAGGGGCTCGCGCTGCGCTGCGGAGAGTCTCATGAGCTTGCCATGTGTGTCGAGGTGATCCCCGTGGTGTAAACAGCGCGCGCCGCACCCTCTCCCGGAGCATGAAAATTGATGCCCACACAGCACAGGCTGATTTGGAGCGCCTCTACCGCGCCATCTCGCAGCGCGAAATGCTGAGGAGCACCCCGCTCAACCTCAAGATGTTTCTGCGCTATGCCGTGCTGTTCCTCCTGTTTCCCGGCATGGCCGCCGGCTTTTGGGTGGGCATGGGGCTCACGCTGCTCTTCGCAGTAGGCATGGTGCTGCTGCTGGCGCTGGAGCTGACCCCGGAGGCCGAGCTCGCCATGCGCGTGTGGCTGGGGGCAGGGGGGCTCGTCCTCGTGTGGGTGAGCTGGGGCACCACTCGGGCCGCGCTGGCGCAGCGCCGCCGGCAGCTCGCCTCACGCCCCGCCGAATCGCCGGCAGGGGGGACTCCTTTGGCGCTTGATACCTACAAGATCAAGTGGCGCCCAAGTGATGACAAGCAGACCTGGGAAGCTGAGTGGCACATCTGCGCCCCCGCCTCCGGCACCTATGCCCTCTTGCTTGACGTGCAGGGCATGGGCAAGCGCCGGCTCATCACCCGCGGGCGCCGCGGTGTGTGCTGCGTGCAGAGCCGCGCCGGCCTCGAGAGCTGCCAGACCCTGCTGCTCTTCCGGCTTGATGCGGGAGAGCACCGCATCGGCTGGAGCTTGGTGCCCGCCGCCGGCCCCGCGCCGCAGGCTCGCATCACCCTCCTCTGCATGCCGCCTGTCGCAGCCTCCTCCTCCGCCCGGCCCCAATAAGCTTGCCCTGAGAAGCGGCCCTTTTCCCTGATATGCTGAGGAAGAAGGGCAGGGCTGACCACCTCCCGTGAGTGTCATCATTTACCCTGACCACGGGGGGAGAAAAAAAGCCCCGGCTGTATGAGCCGGAGCTTGGGAAAAAAAGGAAAGACGCCAACATGAGGCCGCCGGTGGCGCTGCCTCACCCTACCGCTCATTAATAGCGGATGTGGTAGTCATTTGACTCACGCGGCTGCTCGGGCTCGCGATCACAGGGCGGCAGCATGCTGTTCAGGTGCCTGCCTTGGATGGTACGCTTCATACCGGCATCATTGCGAGCCGTGATCTCCTTGGCTTCCTGAATCGCCTTCTCGCGCTCCTCCTCCGCCTTGGCCTTAGCCTTCTCGTGAATTTCTAAGCTCGCTCTCTGCTTGTCAGTCGCGATCTTTCGGAGTGCATCAGACGACACATCGGAGGCGCTGATTGAGGGGGCCGCCACAACGGTGGAGACCAGCATGGCTGCAATAAGGGTGGCAAGAGTGGTTTTCATAAGCTGTATGATAATGGCAGTATAAGAAATATAGCCGGGATGTCAAGCTCATTTTCCCTCATTAGTCAAGATTTGCTAAAGAATCTATCATTTTATAGCAGATCTTGACTTCGCTCCCTCTCTCGGGTAGCATGGCAGCGTGCCCGACCCGCCCTCCCAGAGCAGTGAGCGTATCTACGCCGCCATCGACCTCAAATCCTTTTACGCCTCGGTAGAATGCGCCGAACGCGGGTGGGACGCCCTCTCCACCCACCTCGTGGTGGCTGATGCCTCGCGCACCGAAAAAACGATCTGCCTCGCCGTATCGCCCGCGCTCAAGGCACATGGCATCCCCGGCCGGCCACGCCTCTTTGAAGTCGTGCAGAAAGCCCGGGCCGTCAACCGGCGCCGGAGCAGAGAATGGGGACGCCCCCTCCAGGGTGAAGCTTTTGATTCCGCCACCCTCGCTGCCCACCCCGAGATGGCGCTCGGCTACCACGTGGTGCCGCCCCGCATGGCGCTCTACCTGGATTACAGCACCCGTGTCTACGCCGTCTACCTCAAATACATCGCACCGGAGGACATGCACGTCTACTCCATCGACGAGGTCTTCATAGATCTCACCCCCTACCTGAGCGTCTACCGCACCACCGCACACGAGCTTACCGCGCGCATCTTGCGCGATGTCGTGCGCACCACCGGCATCACCGCCACCGCAGGCATGGGCCCCAATCTCTACCTCGCCAAAGTCGCCATGGACATCATGGCCAAACACACCGAGCCGGATGCCGATGGGGTGCGCATCGCTCAGCTCACAGAGGCAAGCTACCGCCACCGCCTCTGGGCCCACCGCCCCCTCACCGACTTTTGGCGCATCGGCCACGGCTATGCCGAAAAACTCGCCGCCCACGGCATGTACACCATGGGTGACATCGCGCGCCGCTCCCTCAGCTACGAGGACTCCCTCTACTCCCTCTTCGGCGTCAATGCCGAGCTGCTCATCGACCACGCGTGGGGCTGGGAGCCCTGCACCATGGCCGATATCAAAGCCTACCGCCCCGCCAGCAGCAGCCTCAGCTCCGGCCAAGTCCTCGAGCAGCCCTATGATGCCCAAAAAGGTAAACTCATCGCACGCGAGATGGCTGACCAGCTCGCCCTCGACCTCGTGGACAAAGGCATGGTGTGTGAGCAGATCACCCTCCACGTCGGTTATGATATCGACAACATGACCCGCCCGGATATCCACTACACCGGCCCCCTCAAGACCGACCGCTACGGGCGCCAACTCCCCAAAAGCGCGCACGGCTCCCGCCACCTGCCGTGCCCCACTTCCTCCTCACGCCTCATCACCGAGGCCGTGAGCGCCATCTACGACACCGAGGTCGACCCCCACCTCCTCATCCGCCGCATCACCCTAGGCGCCCAGCAAGTCATCCCTGAGGGCAGCGTCATCCCCAGGGCACAGCAGCTCTCCCTATTCGATGACCCCGCCGAAACCCACCGCGCCACCCAGCTCAAGGCCACCCTCGCGCGAGAGCACAAAATGCAGCAAACCATGCTCGAAATCAAAAAGAAATTCGGCAAGAACGCCATCCTTCGCGGCATGAATCTCGAGGATGGCGCCATGACCGCCAAGCGCAACAAACGCATCGGAGGACACAGCGCATGAACGAATCAACCGACCTCTATCGCGACATCATCGACCTCCCGCACCACCGCTCCACGCGCCACCACCCCATGCCGCGCGCCGACCGCGCTGCACAATTCTCCTCCTTTGCCGCCCTCACAGGCCACAGCGACGCCATCCGCGAAACCGCGCGCCTCACCGACACCGCACCCGACCTCTCCGACTCCGCCAAAGCAGAAATCGACAGCGCCTTGCACCTCATCACCCAAAAACCGGGCGGCGAAATATTGCTCACCTACTTCATCCCCGACCCGCACAAGAGCGGCGGCGCCAGCCACACCATCACCACCCGCGCGCGCCAAGTCAGCCCCACCCACCTCCACCTCGAAGACGGCCGAGCCATCCCGCTCTCCGCCATCCTCGCCATCGTCCTAGGCTGACCCCGGCAGCCACTCCTGCTGCACGGCAGGACATCAACGCGAATGGGGCGGTATCCACACCCATGGCGGCACACCCTCCCAAGCCCCCCAACAGCAAGCATACCCCGCAGAAATAGAGAAGGGGAGAGCCCAGCACAACACCCCCTCCCGAAGCGTCACCCACGCAAGCCACGGTTTGCCCCTCCCAAAAAAAACGGCGATTTTAAAGAAGATGTTATTTTTCTTCTTGCATTTAATTTTATATGCATTAAAATAACGGATATATATATCAGATATACCAAGTATTAAATCCGCCTCATCCGTAGTATACACAACAACTAGCGATAACTGTAGATTAT
>JAFLSS010000077.1 GCA_022510805.1 Akkermansiaceae bacterium | reverse complement strand
CTATATCTCACTGAGTCAACTCCTCTGACTCTGAGTTGGAAACCGCCGTATGCCACAAATGGCACGTACGGTGGTGTGAGAGGGGGGCGCAAGCCCCCCTACTCGATTTTTCCGGCAAACACTTATGAGCTCCTCGCAACTGTTTGCGTGGCGATTGGTTGTTCACCCTCTTCAGGCGAAACATGCGTTCCAAGCTGCAATTTGGGCGCATTGGGCACACTTAATGCCGCAATATCCACCACTTGTTTTCCGCTGTTTTGCGCCAATGTTGAGTTGCTGCTGTTTTGAGTGTTTGTTATTCAACAAGGTTGTTTTCTTTCATTATTTTTTCAAATTTTTCAACATCTTTTTCCGTTTGATTTGAATCTTTTAAATTAGCCTTAATTTCTTCTTCCGTCCAACCTCCGGGTTTACCCTTAAAATATTTTAACATACCATCCCGATATGAGGCTCTTTCATCACGAAAAGCTTTTAACGTATTAAACGCGCCTGCTTCCAACGCATTTTTACTGCTTCCCGACACAACCCCTAAAGTCAACAACGCCTGCCGTGCTTCTTCCATATTTTCATACGCGCCAATGCACCCGGTGTAATGTTGAAAAGAGGCTATTGTTTTAGCATCATGCCGACCATATAACGTATCGAGCAAAACCAAATCTTTCGCTATACGAATTTTCATATCACCGGTTGCGTTTTCATAAGCAGCATCCATTTTTTTGCGTAAATTATCCAGTTTATTATGTTTAGCGGCAAGGGCAGCTAATTTTTCTTCTTCAGCATCGGCTTCTGTTAAATACTCTTTCATCTCGTCAAACAACACCTGCGCTAAAGATACCTCTTTACCGTTAATTGTTTGCGGTGTGTTAAAATCATACCCCTTTGCGGCCAAAATATTAACAGCCTCCGCATTGCCGATACAATCAAACGACACACTCTTCCAAGGCAGCTTGACGCCTGTTTTTTCAGCACTTTCCAAAACCGAAGGCAAGCGTGCTCTTAAAAAATTTTCAGTAAATTCTTTATCCAAAGCGGCAAAGCCCTTTTCTTCAGCCGAAACATCAGCCTTCGGGTTTTTCTTGCGTTTGGCAAGAGCTGTTTCATAAAGTTTTTTAGCATCAATGCGATAATTGACCCAAAGCTGTTTTGCCATTTCTTTTTGTGCTTTTCGGCTATCGGGGATATTTTCAATCTCCTTTTCTATCGCATTATACGATTCATCAGAAATAAGCCCGCTTTTAGAAATTTCATCCCCTACTGCAGCCATGACGGGAGCGAAGGAGAGAAGGACAGCTCCGGCGGCGAAGGAAAGGGTGGAAGCTGCCAGAGTTCTCGCAAAGCAGGGGGAAATAAACCGAACGTAAAGTTGATTAACAAGTTTTCTGATAATTGGAGATAAACGCATAACGATAATAATAATTTGTTGAAAACTGTCATGCCGCGCAAGCGGGCGGACTTAAGCATAGCATATCTGTATGATATGTCAAGTCGGAAAATCCCGTAAAACATTATAAAACGGCACTTGACGATAAAAATAGACAGAGTGTCAAGGAGATTTGAAAATGTCAAAAAAGAGAAAACGCGTGCAAAATCCCTAGAAAGTAGGCAGGAATTTGATGCCGCCGCCGCCCTTTCTCGGAGGAGCAGGGGTCACGCGCCCCCAAAAAAACGCACCCGCATGTGAGCGGGTGCGCTGAGAAAACAGCTCGGAGGAAGGGGGAGGGGGCTCACCAGTTGCGGCGCACACCGGCGGAGAACTCGATGCCTTGGCGGCCGCCGGAGCGCCCTGTTGTCTGCCCGTAGAACGTGTAGCGGTCACGCCAGACCTTTTGGACACCTGCGCCGTACTCCGCATAGGGGCGGATGCTCAGCTCCGGCAGCTTGTCCCCATCTGCGCGGAACTTGGTGCCGCTGCCGAGATTCCACACCACGCCGCCCACTGCGTAGGGCTTCCAGTCCGTGGAGGTGTGGCGGATGAGCTTCACAAACGGGTGCACCTGGAACACATGCAGCGGGTCAGAGTCCACACGCACGCCGGCGCCGTTGGTGTAGTCATCCATGCCGATGTAGGTGTAGGAAAGCTGCACCGAGGGCTGGAGCACGTACTGCCGGTTCTGCCCGAGGGGGATGTTGTACCCGGTGCGGGAGGCCACACCGGCGTTCACTATATCAAAGCTCTCCCGGCCGAAAGCCGTCGTTGTGTTCCCGGAGGTGATGCCGGCAGAGACGGTGAGGGCGGTGTAGAAGGAGCCCTTGTAGAAAGTCTCCGTGGCGCCGATGAGGCCGCCATTGGTGCGGGAGCGGTTGGTGCCTTCCCACTTTTGCTGAGAGCCGGTGTAGCCCAGGTAGCCGGTGAAGACGGACAACCAGTCGTTGCTGTGGCGGGTGAGATCCGAGTCCACCCCCACGAGGGCGCCGTAGAGGTGCATGCTCACCTTGGGCCCGTGGCCGAGGGGGATATTCTCATAGGAGGCGAAGGGGCGCGCCCAGAGAGCGCTGCGGGCGGCTGTGTCCTTGGCGCCGCCGGAGGAGGGGCCGAAGCCGGAGGCGTAGTCCTTACCCTTCATGGGGGAGACAGAGGTGAACGCCTGCTCGTAGAGGTGGTTTTGGTAAGCGGAGTCGGAGTAGAGCTCAGCGTGCTCAAAGGCGTAGTCAGCAATGAGCGTGGACATGGCGAGCTGGGTCTGCTCATTGATCGCGCCGCTTTGGATGGCGGGATTCACCGACCCCGTGCGCGAGAAGGTGTAGAACCCCTCGCGCCCGGCCTCACCGGCAGCATCCACCCGCTCAGAGTCATTGTAAGTCACCAGGTACTCATACACCGGGCCGGAGATCTTGGAGCCGCGCACATCGTCCTGCACAAGCTGCCCCACCTCTTCATTCACAAACTGCACGTGGGTGACAGACTCATGGCTATCGGCGGTGATGGCCATGCCGCCGAGGTAGATCTCGCCGGAGTTGCCGGTGGCATTATTGGCGCGGATGCCACCCATCTGCTTCTTCGCGAGATCCACCAGGGAGCGCTCTACCCAGAGAGTGCCGCCGTTCATCGCGAGCGTGCGCAGGCTCAGCAGGGCATCGGTGGGCATCGTGCCCAGAAGGCTGAAGCGGCCGCCCTGCATATCCAGCGAGTTGTTGTTGAAGCGCTTGAAAGCCTCCGTGAGGGAGAGATCCTCATCGGCGGCGCGGGGCATCGCCCGGGTGTCCATCTGCGGCGCTTGAGTGACTCGCAGGGTGGTCTCGGTGGTGAAGTTGTCCGCATCGCGTGTGCCTTCGCCGCGGTGGACGATGTTCTGCTTTTCGATGGTGTTTTCGATGCTGATGGAGGTTTTCTCGAACACGTCGGAGCTGTTCTCAATCACCATCTCGCGGTTGGTATCGGCAGAGGTGATAGTGTGGTTCACGATCATCTCGCCGGTGAGCGTGAGCTTCTTCTCATTGAGAAGAGTCAGCTCGCTCATCATCGCCATGCTGTCCAGAGTGAGCTCACCTTCATTGAGTATCTGCTGCTTCTGCACATTCATGAGCGCAAAATACTGCATCCGCGCCTTTTGCTCCTGTGTCACCACTGTGAGCAGGTTATGCCCGTCCAGATTCAGCACGCTGCCGCTGTGCCCCTTGATCGTCCAGTGATCCGTGCCCTGCACCGCGGCTACTTCCTTCGCCGTGGCGGGATCATTGTCCGTGGCTGTCTTTTTGTCGACCGTATTGCGCGTGAGGGTCACGTAGGCATTGGCCAAGAGCTCGTAGACCTTTTCGCCATCCTGCGAGGCCTCCCATCCGCCGTGCTCATCATCGGGAAGCAGCTCAGCCCAAGCCGCCAAGGGATCTCGCCAGCCGATGATGGTGAACGAGTCATGATAGGTTTTGGTGGTCGACAGCCAGATGCCTTTGCTGAGCACATCACTACTGTTCATGTAGCTGCGAGCCCATTCCGCATAGGCAGGTATCTCCGTGAGCTGGATGATGTCTGTATTCGGCTCGCGGAAGCGCTTCTTGTAGTAATCATCATCCTCCACCACGGTGCCCTGCTGCCCTTCCATCACCACAAAGTTGATCACCTGCACCGTGAACATCTTTTCTCTGAGCTCCTGATTCTCATAGGTGTAGCTATTACCCTCCAGCAGGAAGGTGGGGGAGATGCTCAAGTAGCCCGTACTCACGCTTCGGCGATCGCTGCCCCAGTTCACCGTTTTCCAATTGGCATCGTCCCGGTGATCCTTCACCCCGAACACCGTGAAGATATCCGACACGCCTTTGTTGAGGTTGACATCGATGTTGAACAGCACGTTGTCGGCGGTGTAGTTCTCCGGTATCTCGGTGAAACCGTCGAGGCTCTTTGCTCCATTTGTGTTCAAGGTGCCGATGAAATATTCCGTGGTCAGGCCATCCTGCAGGCCCACCAGCCCGGACTGCGCATCCAGCGACGAGGCGCGCAGGATGTAGGAAACTCTGTAATCGTCGCCATACTTATCCAGCAAAGGCTTGTCGAGGTAGGAGCTCTTCAGATCCTCCGTCACATCTGATTCGCTGTCCACATGCAGCACGAGCGAGATTTTTTCCATCTCTACGTCTGCATAGCTCACCGGCGCGGAGAAAACGACAGATGAGTCGGTGTTGTCGCCCGTGAGCTTCAGCTTGAAACCGGAGCCCACCTGCTCCACGCGCTCATAATTCCCGAAGGTGGCTTTCAGCTCATCTTGGTGCGTGGCTATGTCCCTCGTGCTGGTATTGCTCAGCACGGCCAGCACCGTGTCCTTGGTGCCCACAAGGGCAAACAACTGCTCGCCGCGTATTCTGTCGTCAAAGAATATCGCGCCATTGTTGATGGCTTTCAGGGTGATCTCGGAGCCATCTCGGCCGTAGATGGCTTCATTCCTTTCCGTTTTATCTCCCTGTATCGTTTTATTCCCGCTGAAAAAGACAATGCCGCTTCCTTCCGTTTTATCGGCCACGATGGTGAGCTCTGCCTCATTGTGAATGGCGCCGCCGTATGCGCCGATCTGGTAGTATATGCCGACATTATTATGGTCGCTGCCGTTGTACCACAGGGTGCGATTTTCCGGCTTGGCGATGAAGCGCGACATGTATTTGTCGTTGCTCGGCGTAAAATGCGATTCGGCGTAGTTATCTTTGAATACGGCGTTGAGGATGGTGTCCATCGCGCCGCCATTGCGAATGGCGCCGCCGTTGGCGCGCTCGTTTTCGGAGATGACGTAGTTGTTGTAGAAATTGCCGGAGATTGTTTGGATGACGCTGTTGTCATCTGTAAAGATAGCGCCGCCTCGGGCATAGTTATTCACGGCCTTGGCATAGTTGCCGATGAAGTCACCCACAATGGTGCCGATATAGGACCCGCCAGTGTGGTTGGAAATCGCGCCGCCCTGAGCGATGGACAAGGAAGTCGCTTCTGCATAGTTGTGGTAGAAATTGCTGTTGATCGTCCAGATGGTGGAGCAGTTATCCGGATTGGTGATATCGTAATTTTTATCCAATGCGAAAAAGTTCATGATGGCACCGCCGCTGGCTAAGTGGAAATCATTTTCGATGCCCAGCCCGGTTGCGCCTGAGGTGACGCTGTTGGAGATGAAGTTGCCCTCGATGGTGTATATCTGTGCCTGGCGATTATTGTAGATGGCGCCACCGCCGGCTGTGCCATCGTGATTGTGGGTGTAATTCCGAATAAAATCGCTCTTGATGTGCTCAATGACAGCACCGCCTTGGTAGCCTCCACTATAAAATGCCTGGTTGGCTATGGCTCCGCCGTATGTCTCATATTCGCTGAGGTTTGACGGCATGGTGACGTGATTGGCGATGAAGTCACCCTCGATGCGCTTGATGATGGATGCCGGCTCCGTATTACCATTGGCGCCGCCACCTCCGTTGTAAATGGCTCCGCCATGCCCCTTGCCGCTCACATAGTTGCCGATGAAATCGGCGTATATGGCATCGATTTTTCCGCCCTGTGCGTTGTATATAGCGCCGCCGACATTGGTTGAGCTCGCAGTGCTGCTGCTCCGGCCGTAGACCCAGTTGCCGATGAAGGCGCCTCTAATCTCTTCAATGGTGGAGTAGTCGGCGTTGAACAAGGCGCCACCGCGGTGGGGGTTTGCATCCTCATTACTCACGTAGTTGTTGATGAAAACACCCGAGATGCTGCCGGTGACGATATAGGCACTGCTCGAATTTCCCCAGTTCCAGATAGCGCCTCCTTCTTGTGTCGCATGGTTCCCGATGAAATTTCCCTCCACGCTTTCGATATAGGCTCTGTCTATGCTTCGTACGGCGCCGCCCTTGCCATCGTGGCCGCTGGTTTCATTGGTGTTCCCGATGAAATCAGCCTTGATGATGATGGGGGAAGAGCTGTTGTTATTACCTTTATTGGAAACCGGCACGTTATTAAACCCCTTAAATACACCGGTAATGAGACCGGTGGCATTTTCGGGTGACTGGGCTGTCTGTAGATCTTGCGTATTGTAGCTATACGTGAACTGATACGGCTCGTTCTCCGGTGTGAGAGTGGGGATCTCAACCGCGATGTTTTCTATTACATCATAGGGCGCGGAGCCGTAGCTGAGATTCGTGATGTTTTCTTTGAACTGAAAGGAATAAAGCTCGGGTGTCAGCTCTTTCAGGGTGATGCTGTAGTAATTCTCCGTATCCGAGGGCTCCGTATACACCACCTCGCCGGTGCTTTTATTGAGCCATGCGCTGATGTCTTTTTTATCGTAGCGCAGCAAATCTCCGGTCGGTACACCCTCCGAGGGATCGTATTCGGTTTCGTCATCTTTTTCCAGTTTGTAGGCGCTGCCACTGCCGGACAAATAATCGAGCGTACCCTCCCCGAGTGGCTTATCCTTCATCTTCGGCTCTTCTTCCTGAGAATATGCCGCAAAAATGAATAGGGATAGAAGTAGGATGACGAGATATCTTGCTGCCGAGGAAACTTGTCGTAGCATACTGTATCTATATTAGTTAAGAAAACTGGCACTGTGTCAGATTAGTCGCGCTTTGACGCATGGAGGATTGCCAACCTTCAAGAGCTATGGTAAAATGGATTTGTAATGAACATCATACCCGCTCTTGAGATGAAAGGTTGACGTCCCTCCGGAACCAATTATACAGATTATCAGCCTGTTGTCAAGCACGAATTTCATGGGAAGGCAGATTTCTTCTGCCTTCTCTGTTCGTGTAGAATGCACAGGATAGGTATGACTCTGTGCCTCATGGCTGCCGTGCAATATCAAGGAAGCGTGTTGCCATGTGGGAGAAGATGTGCTAGAATAACGGACGTGAGGCGTATCATCGCAATAATCGCGCTAAGTATGGCACTAGTCTCTTGCGATCGGGAGACGAAGGCGCCTGTGTACACCGGGCAGAGTGAGCACTGGGACCAGGCGCAGGTGCCGTTGTCCCTGCAGTGCGCGGCGTGTCATGCGGAGCAGTTTGAGCAGTGGGCGGGCAGCGACCACGCGTGGGCGTGGCGCACGCCGGATGCCGCGCGGGATGCGGAGGCCTTCCACCGCCAGAAATTGCAGGCGCATGGCTCGTCCATCACCTTCAACACCACGCCGAAAGGGCAGTACCTGCTGCGCGATGCCGCTGTGGATCAGCCCTTTGAGGTGCACTCCGTCGTGGGGCGCACGCCGCTGGTGCAGTACCTTGTGCGCGGGAAGGACGGCGGCTTGCAGGCGCCGAGCGCGGCGTGGGACACGGAGAAGCATGAGTGGTTTGACCTCTTTGAGCAGGATGCGCGCCTGAGCGCGGAGGGGCTGGCGCGCCGGAATCCCGGCGACTGGGGACACTGGCTCGGCCGCGGCATGAACTGGGATTCCCAATGCGCGTGGTGCCACATGACCGGCTTCCGCAAGAATTATAATGCGGCGAAGGATACCTATGCCGCGACGCACCGCGAGCCGGGGGTCACCTGCATCCAATGCCACCGCATGGCCGCCGCGCCTGACCCGAAGAATGGCTGCCTGGTGGCGGCGGCCGACCGCAAGCTGAGCCCTGAGCGCGCGCGCGACAACTGCGCCTCCTGCCACGCGCGCCGCGAGGAGCTGGATGACGCTTTCCGCGCCGGAGATCGCTTCGATGACCACTTCCGCCTGGAGCTGCCCATCTTGCCCGGCGTGTTCTGGCCGAATGCCATGCAGCGCGATGAGGCCTACTGCGAAACCGGCCTGCGCCACAGCCGCATGGGCGCTGCCGGGGTGACCTGCCTGGACTGCCATGACCCGCACACCGCCC
>JAFLSS010000076.1 GCA_022510805.1 Akkermansiaceae bacterium | reverse complement strand
TCTTCCAGAGCCACGGGGCGAGCCTCATCATGATCGCCAAGGGCAACCGCGCCCAATGCGTCACAGATTCCTGCCAAAAGCACGGCGGATTCTACCTGGGCTCCATCGGCGGCGTGGCGGCAGATTTGGCGAAAAACTGCATCACCTCCATCGAGTGCGTGGAATACCCGGAGCTGGGGATGGAAGCCATCTGGAAGATCACGGTCAAAGATTTCCCGGCCTACATTCTGGTGGATGACAAGGGGCATGATTTCTTTGCAGATATCCGCGCCGGCTGGGCCTGCCCCGGCTGTGCTCACTGATGACTGAGAGCCATGAGCCCCAAAGCGCAGACCTTCTTCAAGCGCCTGTTCAGCACGGTCATTCTGCTGGCCGTGCTGGGCGGGGCGGTGGCGTGGAATAGCGCATATGGCTATGCGGCGCTCATCTGCCTCTTCTGCAACATGACCACCATCGAGTGGTACCGCATGCTGCGCGAGCGGCGTGCAGAGTGCTGCCGCTGGCTGGTGCTGCTCGGCGGGCTGGTGTACCCCTGGCTGCTGGCATGGGTCCGATGGGTCCGCTGCGCGGACAATGAGCTGGCCTTTTCGCTGCCGTCGTCCTGGGAGATGCCGCTGATCGCGCTGGTGGGGTATGCGCTGGTGGCGTTTGGGGTGCAGCTGTGGCGCATGGACTACCGGGGGCTGCCGGCGCAGCGCGCCCTGGCCGGGCTGGGGATCACCCTGCTGGCTTTCGTGTACCCGGTGTGGATGTTTGCCTTCTCCCTCCTCATGGGGCTGTGGGCTGATCCCACCCCGCTGCTGGTGCTCATTCTCCTCACGAAGCTGAGCGACACCTGGGCCTATGTCTGCGGCGTGCTGCTGGGGCGGCGCTTCATCTCGCGCCCGTTCAGCCCTGTGGTGTCTCCCAAAAAGAGCTGGGAGGGCATCATCGGCTCCTTCATCCTCACCATGGTCAGCGCGCTGCTGATGGGGGTCTTGCAGCATCACTACGAGATTCTGCTGGTTACGCCGGTCATCTTCGTGTTCGCCGTGGCGGGAGATTTGTCCGGCTCGCTCATCAAGCGCGGGCTGGAGGTGAAAGACAGCGGCAGCCTCCTGCCGGGCATCGGCGGCATTTTTGACCTGCTGGACTCCCCGGCGTTTACTGTGGCGCTGGTGATGCTTGTCGGCCTCCTCATCTGAGCGCCCCTCCTCTATTTCCTCTCCCCCCCGCGTGCCAACACTCGGGGGGGGCTTTTTTGTGCCCCGCGGGGGGCGCGCCTGCTTACTGCTGCTCCGGGGGCAGGTTGTCGAGGCGGCGTTGCCAATCGCTCAGCAGCACGGAAAACGGGGCCGACAGTTGATTCTTCTCCCGCAGCTCATGAGCCTGGCGGAAGGCCTCTGCCAGATCCCCCTCGAGCAGGAGGCCGATGAGGCGCGCCTCATCGCGCAGCTCTGCCCGCGCCGGCTTGGCCGCCGCGCCCACTTTCCCGGCCAGGGCGCCAAGGCGGGAGCTGTCCATGCCGGGAGAGTACAGCTCAGGCTGCTTGCGGCGCAGCGCCTCCAGCAACTCCTGCGCCACCATGCAGACCTCACTGAGCACCCCGGCTTTTGCCGCGTATCGCTGATCGCGAGCAATCATACCGAGCAGCTGGCGCGCCTCGACCACGCGGTGTTGGCGCATCAGCCCCACCGCCCGCGCACGCGGATCCACCAAAGCAGCCGCGCGGCGCGCATACACATCTGCCGGCTCTCCCAGCCGGGCCGCCAAGGGAGCATAAGCCTCCGGCACGGGCGCGGTGCGAATTTTCTCCAGCAGCTGCTCATAGAGAGCCCCCTCCCCTGCCCAGTAAGCCCGCTCGGCCAGCATAAAGCGCTGCACCAGGCGCAGCGGCTCCGGCAGGGGGGTGGCATCCAGCGCGATGTCCTGCGCGCGCAACTCCGCCGCAGACGGCGGTGTCCACGCCTGCTTACCCCGCAGCTGCTCCTGCATCTGCGCCTGCTTCACCAGCAAGGCATAAAACTTTTTCATGGGCTCGGGCACCTGAGCCTCTGCCGCGGGCGCAAGGTGGCGGCTCAGCAGCGCTGCCGCCTGCTCGGCCGCATCAGCATTGGCACAGCGAGCGCCCAGCAGCGCCTGCGCCAAACAGGCAGCCCACGCCCCCATGCCGGGATCCGCCGGCTCCTCAGCCAGCTGAAGCAGCGCTGTCACCGCGGCCTGTTCATTGCCCTTTTGCCGCAGCTGCGCCAGCGCCTCCTCCAGCCCGGCCGCGCTATACTTGGGCAGAGCCGCCGGCAGCAGCTGCAGGCGGGCCTGCTGCGGCTCCGGCTTGGGCGGCAGGCGGTAGAACGCCAGGGCCCCACCGGCCAGAACACTGAGCGCCAGCAGGGGCAGCACAAAGCGCCGGAGCTTCATCCGCGGCGGCGTCAGCTGAAGCTGCTCATCCTCCAGCAGCTCCATCTGCACGCGGTCCAGCTCCTCCAGCAGCTCCGCATAGCCCTTGGGGCGATCCGCCACTGAAAACTTGGTCATGTGGTCCACAAAGCGGCACACCTCAGGGTGCAGCCAGCGCTTGAGCCATGCGATGGGCGGCAGCTTGCGCTTGCACTCCGTGAGCTCCGCAGGAGTGCCTGCCGGAGTGGGAAAACTCTCCACGCCGGTGAGCATGTAGCGCAGCGTCATCCCCAGGGCATAAATATCAGTGCGCTCATCCTCCGGGCCGCGCTGCAGCGTCTCTGGCGGCACATAATACGGAGTCGCCCAGATGATTTCCTCCGTATCGCCCTCACCACTTTCCACCGCCAGCCCGAAGTCGATCACCTTGGCCTTGTCCTCCGGGGTGATCAGAATATTGCCCGGCTTCATATCCCGGTGCAGCAGCCCGGCCTCAGCCGCCGCCTGCAGCCCCATGGCCACCTGGCGGATGATGCTCAGCGCGCGCTTGGGCTCCAGCGGGTGACGGGCGGTGACCATGTGCTCCAGATTTTTGCCCTCCACCAGCTCCATGGCGATGTAAAACTGCCCATATGCCCGCCCGGCGGAGTAGACAGAGGTCACATTCTCATGGCGCACTCGCGCCATCATGGCGCATTCGTTCTCGAAGCGCTCGACCCGCTCCGGCTGGCCGCGGAAGGACTCATTGAGCACCTTGACCGCCAGCGGCCGATTCAGCTCAACATCCAGCGCGCGGTACACCACGCTCATGCCGCCGATGCCCAGCACGCGCTCGAGCACAAAATGCCCCAGCTGCGTGTGCACCACCCCTTCCTGCGCGCAGCGCGGGCAACACACCTTGGCATATATCCCCAAGGCGGAGATATCCACGCTGCTTCTGCAGTGTGGGCACACCCATATATCTGAGCTGTTGGCAACCATGAATCGCGGGGAGGAAAAAAGCGGAACCGGCGGAGGCCACGGAGAAAAAACAGGGAGGGAAGAACCCATGAGGGCACCTCCCCCCCCTCGCTTATGCAGCAAGGCGCTGCAACACCTCAGCCCAGCTTGGGCAGAGAAGCGGCAGCCACAGCCTGGCCGTGGCGCTTGGTGCGCTCATCCGGCACACACAGGGTGATGGAGAGCTCCGGGAACTCGCCCTTGAGCACCTCATTCGCCTTGTCGATGATCACCTGACCACCCTCACCCGTGGCGACACGGCCGAGGAAGAGCAGATTGCGCACGGAGTAGAAGCGCGAGAAGTAGGCGATGGAGTAGCCGAACTCGATGCCGATCGTCTCATAGATCTTGCGCGCGCGCTCATCACCCTCCTCCATGGCAGCCTGCACTTTCTTGAGCTGCTCGGGGAAAGGCATATCGCCGAAATCGAAGCCGGCACGGGGCGCCAGGCGCGCCACAGCCTGCTGGGAGAAATACATGGCGCCCACACCCTTATCCTTGGACCACTCGTCCACACCGCCGTCTTCCTGATAATCCACGGGCACGAAGGCGAGCTCATTGAGCCAGGGCATGATATGGCCCTCCGGGTCCACATAGCCGGAAGCCAGAGAAGTGCCCATGGCAATGCCGAGCACGGAGTCATCATTCATGCCCATGGCGCCGGCCAGCGCCGTCACCTCGCCATCATTGACCACCTCAAAAGGCACTTCCTTGCCCATGCGCTCGCTCCAGCGCTCTTTGAGCGTGTGGAACATGGGGCGGATAATGTTCTTGAAATCATCCGGAGCAATGCCGCGGAAGAGCGAAGCCACGCGCGGCTCATTATTCACATACACACCGGCAGCCGAGCCGCCGATGGCGTCCACCTGCGGCAGGTGCTTGGCCACACGCAGCAGAGAATCATCCACACCCTCGAGGTGATAATGCGGATCCTTCTCATGGTAGGGGTTCCACACCACCTCCTCAGAGTACACCACCTCGCCATTCACCACAGCAGCAGCCTTGCGGTCAGAGCCGCCCAGGTCGAAGCCGATGCGGTAGCCATCCAGATTGCGCCCCAGCGAGATGGAGGAAGAATATTCAGCCGGCAGCTCAGCCGCGCTGGCCACTTTCTTCACCTCAATCGGCTGATCATAGATCAGCTTGCCGATGAAGTCCCAATCAAACTCACGCGCGCCGCCCTTGCAGTATGTCGCCGCCAGCATGTCCGCGATGCGGTCATCCCCGGCCACAAGGATGGTGCAGCCGCCTTTCATCCACAGCAAGAACTTAATGATTCGCTCCACATAGCGGTTGTTCAGCTCTGCATTCTCGCCCTCATAAGGCAGCAGCTTCGCGCTCCAGCGGAAGCAGGTGCCATCTGTGCGGGTGAGGGCGATATCGACCGTGTGCGCACCGGGAGTCGCCGCCACTTTTTCTTCAAATGCTTTGTTCCAAAGGGCCGGCGCAACAAAGTGCGGGTCCAGCTCGGGGGTGTATTTAGGTTGAATATTCATGGTCTTGCACGATTGTATATAGCATGCTCTGCCTCTGCTGACAAGTCAAAAGTTCAGCGGTTTGGCGCCGAATGCCTCTCTCTGCCGCAGGATCCCCGCCCCACACCGCCCGGCACGCGGCTCAGGCCTCCCCCGGCCACCCCTCATCCGGCGGAAAATCATCCACCGGCGCCTCACCCCCCTGCCCGGCGCCCCAGGCCTTGGCCCGCGCCAGCGTCGGCAGCCCCGCCACTGTGTCATAATCCGCATCCGGCAAGCACCACTCCGGGGCATCTCCCCCACGCCGCTTCTGCGGGCGGCGCGCCTCTGACTCCCGCACCCACGGCAGCACATTCACCACCACTCCCGTCAGCTCCACTCCATCCGCCCCCACCAGCACCAACTCCGCATAATACGGCAGCTCCACTCCCCCGCCCGCCGCCACCCACGCCGCTGCCGGATCCGGCGGCGGCGCCGGCGCCACATGCTTCAACGCCGCGCACAGTGCGCCAAACTCCTGCGGCGGCAGGGCAAACTCCCTCTCCCGATCCCGGCCATTCAGCATCACCCGCACCTTAGCGCGCTCCGCCTTGGCCACAGCTCCGCGCAGCTGATCCGCACTCTGCTGCGCGCGCTGAGCCGCCGCCGCTGTGCGCTGATCCACCAATGGCGAGCAGGCCGCAAGCAGCGCCACCAATAAAGCAACACTTCTTTTCATACCCCACAGCATAGCACAAGCCCCCGCTGCACTCAACTTCTTTTCTCCAACGTTACCTCCGCATACACAGCGCGTTAGGCACCCCAACACTCTGTACTCACACACCCTCTGCGCCACCCCCTACCCCCCCCTGTTTCCGCCCCACCGGGCGTCAAAAAAAGCCGCGGCATAACGCCGCGGCTTAACAACAGGCATCACCGAACTCAGGCCTTCAGCTCACTGCCCAGCTCGATAATCGAGTACTCACCCTCATGCAAGCGGTACACAATCTGCAGCACATTGCGGCGCGCATTGCGATACAGCACAAACGGCTTACCGGAAATCTCGAGCTCCATAATCGCATCCTCCTTGTACATCGTCTTCAGCTCATAGCCCTCACGCGTGATGCGCACCGGCTTCGGATCCTCAGGTGCATCCATATCCACCCCATAATCCAGCACATCCTCCTCATACACCTTCTCCTCGAGCTTGCGGATACTCTGCGAACGATGCGGGCGGAAATGCTTCATAAGACGCGTCTTATGCTTGCGCATACGGCGCATGATCTTTGTCACCGTCTCATCAATGGCCGCATACATGTCCGCCCCTGTTGTCGACGCCTGAATCGTGATATGATCTGCACAGAACAGCACAATCTCCGCTACGTGACGATCTTTCTGCACATCCACCACCACGCGAGCCTCCACGATCCGCGGATAATCAATATGAATCGCCGCGATCTTCTTCTGCGCGAAGTCCCGGATGGCATCCGTCACTTCAATATGGCGTCCGGTAACAACAATATTCATTTCATCATTAGTTGGCATCGTCTTATCTCCTTATGGTTTGTTCTGGTTAAAATGAGCAGCGCAATACCACACGCCACCCACTCTGTCATCATATCCCTCCGCGCCCCGCATTGCAATAAAAAAATGCCTCAAAATTCATCTTCCGCCAAGACTCGCCTCCTCACACCGTCTCTCCGGCGGAATAAGCTTGCATCCACGCCCAAAGAGCAGTATAACATAACCCACCAACCGCGCGTGCAATGAAAAAGAAAGCAGCCCCTCCCACAGCACAAAAAGACCCCTTTGTCGTCGTCTCCTTTCGCTGCCCCAAAGAGCTCCTCTTCAAAATTGCCTTTGCCGCCCAGCAGCTGAATGTCTCGCGCATGGCCCTCGTCACAGAAGCCGTCCGCGTCTTCGTCAAAGAAGTAAAAAAGCGCAAGGGGTTTGTCATCCCCGCCACCACCCCGCGCAAAAAGACTACCCTCTGAACACAAAGCCCCGGCTCATGAGAAAGCCGAGGCTCCATGCCGCCCTCCACTCACCGCCGGTGCAGGCCTACTCCTCCAGCAGCCACTCCGCCGCAGGTATCTCCCACCCCTCTGTGGAGGTGTGCCCCTCCACCTGCTGATATGCCTTTGCCCGGGGGACGCGCGGACACAGCGTCTCCGAGCTCTCCACCTGCCCGTCTTCACCGATGAGGGTATGCACCACTTTCTGTGCTTTCTTGCTGAAGCTCAGGATACTCACTTTGCCATCCCGGCGCGGGATGGTGAACACATATGGCACCATGCTGATCAGGTATCGCGCCGTGCGTATCCGATCCCGCAGCGGCTCCTCAGCCCCCGCCTCCGGCAATGTGATGTATTCCACCCGCACAAGGCGCCCATCGTCCGACAAGCCCAGCACCACCCGGAGGAACTCCACACCCTCCTCCTCAGCCCCCTCCTCTGAAGCGTGTCCCCGCCGCAGACCCTCCAGCGCCACCACAGCCGAAGAGCTCGCCCGGTCATCCTCCGCACTCTGCCATACTGCCGCCTCCGGCAGCCGTGAAAAAGCGCGCCCCACCCCCAGCGCCTGCGGGAGCTCCCGCCTGTAATCATAGAAGTTACCAGCTGCCCACGGGTGAATTTCGGGCAGCAGCGATGCCTTGACACAAGCCTCTTTCAAAGCGACGCTGTTCAAATCGATGCGCACGCGCTTCACGATCCGCTCATCCACCTTTGAATCAGGAGCCAGCAGTTTCTCCATCTCGCCATATGAATCAAAAACAGGCGACACCCCATGCTCCAGCAAAAAACTCACCAGCTCATAGTCATTGTGCCGGATGGCTATACCCAGAGGAGAATACAGCCCATGATCATACATAAAATCATTGATCTCATTGGGATATTGCAGAATCGCCTCCATCAGTTGCGAACGCGTATCTGCGCCGGGCCTCTGGTGATAGGCATCGGCCGCCGTCATGACATGACTTCCGAAATACTTTGTACTGGGAAGCTCCGGACGCGTATACTCACCGGAGACAAAATAACCATCTGCCAGCGCCGGCATCACCAGCGCCCACGCTACACACAGCGCGGCCATCAACTCTGCTTTTTTCATATGCTTTCAGCTCTTATGGTTCCTTGTGACAACCCGGACATCCCGCCCGACTCATCACACGTTAGACACAGCATCCCCACCACATGTTCAACGCATCACGCGAAGATTTCGTCTTGCCGCATCATTTCTTCAGAAAAGGCATGAGAATCTGCGTGGGGCACATCACTCCTGCCGAGGGCGCGAGGGCTCTTCCCGGTGTATGCCGGGGTTATTCCTCCTCTCATAGTATTCCCATATCCTGTCAGGATCAGGCAACACAAATGCATCCTCACTTGTTTCTTCCTTTTGGAGGTCGAGCTCCCTTACCCCAAAGGGTTTCTGCACCATCACCTCAAAAGGCAAATCATTGCATATGGGCGCGCTCGGCCGCAGCTTCCACGCACTCTTGCCGGTGCGCTTGATTAACCGCGTTTGGAACTCAACCACCATATTCTCTACCTCGCCGGGCGCTAACTCCACATCACCCCGGCGCATTCCCCCCTCATCCTCCGCCAGCACCAGCGCCACATCTTCC
>JAFLSS010000075.1 GCA_022510805.1 Akkermansiaceae bacterium | reverse complement strand
GACAACCGCATTGCGGAGCTTGCTGAGCAAGATGATGACATTCTCAAGGGATTACCGGAAACTATTATCAAAATACGCAAAGCCTGTGCCGCGGATAAAATGCAGTGAGAACAGTATGATCTGATATTGGACAGAATACCGACGACTTAGATGTATGAAGCCTCATTGAAGAGGAAGGTGCGGCTGTATGTGTATGGGGTGGATTTGATGATTGATGAAAGGTCGCGATAACTGGTGGTCTCAGGCGGGGCATGGGCGTGTGTGCTGTCGCTTAGGTGGCTTGACAGGGGGTGGGGGGGCGGGCATAATGGGGGTAGCGTTTTCTTCTCCCGTTTATGGTCAAAAACGATTCGTATCATTATTTCCTTAGCTTTGCGGCGGGACGTCCCTCGCTCTATAAGCTGTGTCTGGTGTGTTTCAATATTTTGGAGCGCGATGTCGAGGAGTGCTCGTACTGCGGGGGCTACCGCTTTGAGTTGGATTCGGAGGCGGTGACTAATGCGGCGCTGGATCTGGCGACAAAGCAGAATCCGGCGGTGCGGGAGCCCTATGCGTTGCAGAATGATTGACTGCCCCTGCCTCCCTCCGCACCCGCCGCCCCCCCACACACGCTTCTCCCCTGCCCTTCGGTCGGGCGGGTGCGCGGTGTCGGCGGGTGCGGGTGCGGGGTGTTGCGGGGCGCGGGCGCGCGGTGTCGGCGGGCGCGGTGTCGCGCGGGGCTTAGCTGGGGCGGTGGAAGGTGATGTCGACCTGCGGGGCTTGCCGGGCGGTGAAGGGTATGCGCGGCCGCCAGTTGCCGCCGCCTACGGTGCCGGGGGTGTTCAGCCGCACGGGGATGTCGAATAGCTCGGTCCACATGAGTGCGGCGTAGCGGGAGCGGCAGGCGGCGAGGGCGCGGTAGAGGGCTTGTTTGATGCGCGGGCTCCAGGGCACGAGGGATTCTTTGCGGCTCAGGCCGGCGAACTCTCCCAGCCAGCAGAGCACGCGGGCGCTGTCGCGCGCGGCGCGCAGCACATCCCGCAGGGGTTCGCCGGTGAGTTCTTCGTTCTGCACGGCTTCGCGCCCGGCCTGCACGCGGCTGTACCAGTCATTCCAGTCGTTGCAGAGGGGGGGGAAGTCATGCGTGGCGTAGGTGGCAAAGGAGCAGGGGTTGTACGCCTCACCGGGGATGACGTGTTCGCGCGCGTCGATTTCCCAATGCGGTATCTTGAAGCCGGCGATGCGCAGGCGCGAGAGGTCCGGCCGCACGTAGTCGGGCACGCAGCCCAGGTCCTCGCCGATGACGATTTGCCCGGGGGTGGCGCGCAGGATGGTGCTGAGCAGCTCATCTCCCTCCATGAGGTTGGCGCGGCGCTGCTCGGGGGTGTCATCCGGGCGGGGGCGGAAGCCGGGGCGGCGGCCGCCGCAGCGGGCGGCGGCTTCATCGGCCGTGAGGGGCAGGAACTCGCGGTTGCGGTCCGGCATCCACGGGAAGGCGTAGATGCGGTAGAAGCCCAGGATGTGGTCGACGCGGTACATGCTGAATACCTCTGCCAGTTTGCGGATGCGCTGCACCCACCAGGCCATGCCGTCCCGCCGCATCACATCCCAGCGGTAGAGGGGGATGCCCCAGTTCTGCCCCCATTTGGCGGTGAAGGGGTCTTCCGCAAAGTTGCCCTCGGCCGGGGCGCCGCCGCTCCACTCCATGTCGAAGAGGTGGCGCCGGAAGAAGACATCGGCGCTGGCCACGGAGATGCCGATGGGGACGTCCCCCATCAGGCGCACTCCTTTGGTGTCCGCATGGCGGCGCACCATGGCCCACTCTCGGGCGCAGAGCCACTGCAGCCACTCCTGGTAGCGTTTTTGCTCGGCGGCGTGCGGATTGGCCGCGATGCTGCTGCGCGCCACATCCGTATCCTGCACGGGCCAGCGCCACCAGGCGGTGGTGCCGAATTGGATGCTCAGCACGCGGAAATCTGTGTAGTCCCGGAGCCACTCTTCCTCCCGGCGCACCCAGGCGGCCCATTCTTCCCGGAGTTCTGCGTGCTCCGGTTCCTCGCAGAAGCGGCGCCACGCCCGGCGCAGCAGGTGTCCCTTGTAGCTGCGCACCTGCGCGTAGTCCACCCAGTCACGCCCGCCGGGGAGCTGGCGGGGGGGTGTTTCCTGCGGGTATGGCGGCAGCGGCAGGGGCATGCCCGGCACGCGCTCGAGGCTCAGGTAGAGCGGCTCGAGCGCCACGGAGCTGATGGCGGAGTAGGGTGAGGGCGTGTCCTCGTCTCCCAGGGCGTTCACCGGCAGGAGCTGCAGGAAGCCTACGCCCTGCTCTGCTGCCCAGTCGATCCACTCTTCCAGCGCCGCCAAATCGCCGATGCCGGCATCGGCCTCACGCCGCAGTGAAAAGAGCGGCAGCAGGATTCCCATCATGCGTTCTGTGCTATTCATGCCGCCAGAATAGCACAAAAGGCCTTCCTCTGCAAGAAAGACCTTTTGGGAATGGGGCAGAGGGTGTCCGCCCGGTGGTGGTGGGGTGGGGGCTGCCCGGATCAGAAGCTCATCTTCCAGCCGACTGTGGCGTTGAGCTCTGTTGCTTGGCTGCGCAGCTCGGCGCTCACATCCACAAAGAGTTCTTGGCCGCTTTCTCCGCCCAGAGGCACCGCGAAGCCGGTGCCCAGCTCCAGGCCCACGGCGCCGCGCTCGGCGCTCTTCACTGAGCCGCGTCCCTCGGGGGCGTGGCGGAAGGCGGTGCTCGCGCTGCCGCGGCGGTCGCCCACATCCAGCTTGATGAGGGCGCGTGCCTCCAGCAGGCCGGAGCGGTTGAACACGTGCGTACCCATCATGGACTGCACGCGCGCGCCCGCGCCCAGGGTGACGGTGCTATATGTCTGCCCTTCCACCTGTAGCGCGGCCGTGCCGCCGTCTTCCGTGTAGGCGTTCAGGGAGGTGTAGCGCCAGGCCACGTTGACAACGGGCTGCACGCACACCGTGCCATACTGGTTGAGCGCCATGCCATAGCCCACTTCGTACATGAGGCCGATGGCGTAGCCCTGCGTGCTGGAGTTGGTGGTGTAGCTGCCGGTGCCGTAGTCCACGGTGCGGTCAGCATCCACCTGCGCCAGGCCGAAGCTGCCCACAAAGGTGTGCAGCCACGCGCCGCTGGACAAGCGGGCAAAGGCGCTCAGGTAGTAGGTATCCAGGTTGCCTTTCAGCGCGTCGGGGCCATCGGAGTCGATGTCATTGTACATGGCCGTGAGGGCAAATCCCAGCGTTGTCTCCTCATCCGTGTCCACGTTCAGGCCCACAGTGCCGCCCCAGCCGGACATCTTGTAGCCGGGCAGGTTGCCATCTGCCGCCAGTTTGGCGTAGTTGCCCTCAGCATTCAGCCACACGTTCCAGCGCGGCATCTCGCCGGACTGCGGGGTGTCGAGCTCGGAGTAGCCCATGCTGGTGGTGCGGTTGCGGATGGTGCGCATCTGGCGCTCCAGGTCTCCCGCAAAGGCTTGGCCGAGCACAGCCGTGCTGGCGCCCGCCGCTGCCGCGAGGATCTTGTTCGCCTTGTCCACATTGCCGGGTGTCTTCCAGTTATCGCCGCTCAGCAGCGCGCTCACAGCGTTATCCAGCGCCGCCAGGTCGCCGCCCACAGCGCCGGTGTCCTCCACCTGCCAGAGCATGCCGGCGCCGGCTTGCGCGTTGTCGTCATCCGCATGCTCGGCCCACTTGTTGGTCGAGTCCACAAAGATCTCAGCATAGGCATAGCCGTCTTCCACATAGGCGCGGTATTCCTTGTCCTTCATGTTGCGCACGCCGGTGATCTCCCAGCCCTCCAGCTCGCCCGTGGCGGCGTTGTCCGCCTTGCCAAAGCACACCAGCACTCGGCCGGTTGCATCGCCCGTGAGGCGCACACTGCCCAGGTGGTGGCCCACAGTCACCCCCGCAGTAGAGTCTGCCTGCAGCGTGCCGAGCTGCAGGCCTGTGCCGGCCGCGGCATTCACGCGCATCATGTCGAGCAAGATCGTGGTGTCCGAGCCGCCCTGCAGCGTGAGGCTCTGCATCTCCAGCGTATTGAGCTGGCGGGAGCCCATGAGATTCAGCTCCACGCGCCCGCCCGCCGTGTTGACCAGGCTCCACTGCTTGCCGCCCTTCACGCCGGAGAACGTCTGCCGGTACCCGCTGCTCTGCACTTGGATCCGCCCCGCAAATTTGGACAAATCACCGCTGAATGTGCGGTTCTCACCGGCCGGGGTCAGGAGAATCTCCACCGGGGCCGCGCCCTCTGCCGAGCTCAGCGCGCCGCTGCCGGTCATCCCCAGCAGCTTCCACTCTGTCGCGCCCGGCATGGCCGGCACCGCCGCGCGCATGATAACCCCCGCGGCTTCTGCGCCCGCTGCCTCAGGCACCACGCTCAGCTCTGCCCCGGCCGCGAGGTGCAGCACCAGGTTGCGCAGCTGCGCGCCGGACTCCATGGACGACCCGCCGTGGATATTCAGCTGTCCGTAGTCTGTTTCGCTCGCGCTGCCGATGGTGATGCCGGCATCCACACTCGACCCCGCGCGCAGATCCAGCTGCGCGCCGCCGGTCAGGGAAAGCTGCTCCTCATACGTGAGGGTATCCGTGTCCACCTCTGCCAGGGAGATGTGCCCCCCCAGCGCCGACACGCCACCCACCAGCGCCAGCTGGGCGTTGTGCCCGCCAAAGCTCACCCCGCCATTGCCCAGCTCATTGCCGGCGGCGGACTTGAGCTCCAGGCGGCCCTGAGTCATCTCCAGCGTGGCATCCCCCGCCAGGGAAAGGGAGCCGAGCACCACTGTCGTGGAATCCGCCTCCAGGTGGCGCACCTGCAGATCCGTGTTGGTGAGGGAGATATTGCCGCCGAACGTGAGCGTGTTGCGGATATCCACCTGCAGCTCATCTGCCAGCTGGCGGAGGTACTCATCGCTCATGTTATTGCAGATCGTGATCTTGGAGAGTCCGCTGCCATCCCCCTGTACGGTGAGGTTGGAGCCGCTCTTGCCCATCAGATTCTTGAGTACCAGACCCTCCGTGTGCTCGTTCATCTCCGCGCCGCGCAGGTCGATCTCCGTGTAGCGGTCCACATACACCGCCGCAAAGTTGTCCATGCTGGCGTACACATCATCCCCCGCCGCCCAGGTGCTGGAGTTGTCCACATTATCCTGCGTGGACTGGTAGATGTGGTCGAGCGTCGGCGTCAGGCGCACAAAGCGCAGGCAGCCGGTCTCATCTGCCAGCTCCGCCGCCATATTGAACAGCGAGAGCTCCGCGCCAAAGCTGAGCGCGCCCTCCAGCCCCTCAATGCTGCGGTTGGAAATGCGGAAAAGCGCCCCATCATCCCCCGTGGCTGCGATGGCGTCTATCACATCCACCACACTCACCATCACCGTGGCGCCCTTGTCCAGCACCAAGCTGCCGGTGACACTCTCCATGTTGAAGAACCCGGCCGTCTCAAACCCGTCCTCCCCCTTTTGCAGGTAGGTGCCGAGTGTCAGGTAATTCTTGCCCGTGAGGGTGAGCGAAAGCGCATCCGTGCTCACCATACTCGCGCTCGTGGCATCAGCATGCAGCGCGCGCACATTCACCCGGGCCTTCGTGTTCAGCTCCTGCAGGTTGAACTCACACACCCCCGGCGTGTCGCTGTCATCCAGCGTCACCTGCCCCGTATAATTCGTGGCATTGAGCAGCTTGCCGCCCTTCATCGTGAAGTTGAACGACGCCGCCTGCCGATTCACATCCAGCACATCCTCCCCGCGGAGCACCAGGCCATCCACCCGCGCCGCAGCAGAGCTCACTGTCACCTGCAGCAGGGCGTTCTCCTGGCGCGCTTCATCCAAGCCCGTGAGGTCCATCAACCCGCCGGCCAGCTCCAGATTCAGCGTGCCGTCCAAGCTGCCGCCCAAGCGCTGGTAGCCGGCCTCCATGCGCATTTGGAACTCCTGCCCATTCGTCACTATATCACCGGTGAAGGTATTGGCATTCGTGGGTGTCGTGTCACTGTTGTGGAACACCAGCACCGGGATATCGCCGCCATCCGCGCTCAGCTCCAGCGAGCCCACTGAGGCACTGCCGACAGAGCCCAAGCCCTGCAGCACATAGCCGCCGTCATTCTCCGCCTGCGCGTTGAGGATCAACGCCGCGCCCTCTCCCACACGCACCCGGTAACCCGCCAGCGCCTCGGCATCCGCATACTGCAGCGCCACCGAGCCTTCCACCACCTCCACATCACCCGTATCTCCGTCCGAGGTCGTGAAATAGCGATCCAGAATCAGCGAGCCGCCGCCCACCTTGGTCAGAGTATTCCCGCCGGATGTGAGCGAGCCGCTATTCGCGGAATTGCCCAAGAGAGCCTTGTGATGATTATTAGCAGTTCCGCCCACAGGATTGGCCACATACACTGTCGCATCCCCGGCAAGCACCAGATTGGAATCCAGCCGTGTCGTTCTGGCATTAGTGGTGGTATCCGGGGAGAAAAGAAGCGCCCCGTAATACGAGCCGAAGGTGCCAGTCACCACTTGGCCGCTGCCCTCCACCACTATCGTCTGATTCTTCGAGCCAATGGAGGCATCTCCACTCGGGCGGAAAGCCAGAGCACTGCCATCCTCAATCTTCAGGTAAGGAAGACTATTGAACGCACCCACCTGCGTATTCCAACCATTAGTACCCTGCTTATTAGTGGTATGGAAACCCACCTGCAGGAAGGAGTTGTTCACCACATGCACCGGAGCCGTCACCGTGCCGGCAAAAAGATCCCCCACGGCGCCATTACCGGTATAAAAAGAGTTGAAGAACGTATTCGTGCTTAAATCCGCTTGGTTAAACCCGCCGATATCCAGCGCCAGAACACCCGGTCCATTTATATTGCCCACATTGGACCAGTTAGACAGATTCTTGACCACCAGAGTGGAGCCGGTATTCAGCGTGATCCCCTTCGAGCTAAGGTTTTTGGCACCATCAGTCGAGATCGCCAGGCGGGCGCCATCCGCGAGCGTGATACTCCCGTTGCCCGTGGCGTTTATCACGCCGAAGCCGAGTTCCCCCGCGCCGGAGATGGTGATAGTATCCGCAAGATCGAGAATACCTCTCCCGCCACTAACCGCCAGCGTAGCACCGCCGAAGTTCAACTTGCCGGACACTTTCAAAGTCGAGGTACCGGTCAATGTTACTGACCCCGAGTGCAGATCCAAACTGTTGGTCGACTCCCATGTTCCCTGCGCCACAGTCAGCGTGCCATCCACGGACACCACGCCATCCGTCTTGATCCTACCGCCATTGAACGTGCCATCTCCTTTCAGCGACAGCGTCCCGGGGCTGGTCAGCAAGAACGTGGATTCACCGACAGCCGCCAGCTTGGCATTGGAGAAAGTGAGCGAGCTACCCAGCGTGAGAGTCGTATCCGCCGCGGCAGCAATATTGCCGGTAATCTTGGCGTTATCAGCAAATTGCCACCCGGCCGTGCCGGAAATCTGGCCTGCACCGGTGGTGGGTCCCGTCAACTCCGCAAGCGAGATCGTGCCATTACCAATGTTGACCTTCGCATTATTCCCCAACACAAACCCGCCTTCCGTAGCCCCATTATTCGTAGCCATAAAGCTCAGACGCGTCCCACCTGTCACATCAACCGTAGCCCCTCCATCTACCGTCATCGTGCTGGCGCCCTCCATCCCGTTCGAAATCACCCACACCTCGCCACCGCCCTCAATGGTGAGGTTACCCTTCAGCGTATTTTTGAACCCTACCCACGTCAGTCGATGAATTGAATCAATAATCCAGCGAGTCGTGTTTCGGAACTCAGAAGTCGACGCCCCTCCGCTCTCAGAGGTAAAGGACATATTACCCTTGATGTTCAGAATCGTATCCCCATTTGACTCCCAGAAAAGGTTACGATTATTCATGTAGAGCGTATACCATCGCGTAGCATCATCCGTATTCGCCTCCACAATGAGACCACCCAGCGTGATGGGGGTAAAATCAAATGTAAATCTCGTTGGTCCATTATTGCTGGAAGCTAAGCGCAAAGTGTGCCCATATGTACCTGTATTATCGCCAACAGCGTTTGTACCGCAAAGCAGGTTTTGCCAAAGGGCACCGCCACCTCCCGCGCCATTCTCATTGACCTTATCTGTGCCTACATACGAATTGCCATCCCACGTATAGGTAGCAGCAGACATGTTGAGGTTATTATTGCCATCACGAGAAGACTCCAGCGAGAGAATCAGACCGGAATAGGTAATCCCGTCACGCTCAGTTGTCTTATTCGTCCTGACAGTCGCACCTGCTTGAGCCTGGGGAGCGAGCGAGAACATCACCCACCCGCTTGCAGCCAGCAACGAACCGGTAGCCACCGTGGGAGAGAAGAACGAAGACACAAACGCCAGACAGCCCATGAGCGAGCGACGCAGAGCGAAGGGAAGATGTAATTTCATGACACGAAATGAAGCTAATAAAAAAGGGCGGAGAAAATTACTCTAGAGGTACAAGAGATTATCCCACATTTACTCCAACATGCAAGAAAAAAAATATGGCACACGCATCAGCGCAACAAATTTCTTCAAGCCCCCCACGCCAAGCCACCTCAGATTTTGAGAACAACGACGAGTGGCGAGTGGCGAACGACGAGCGGCGAGTCATCCGAAGAAGCTCCGCAGGATACCGAGCAGGAATAACCCTCCATCATCCTCAACAACACAGCCGCCGCCTTGAGAGGAGAAAAACCTCCTCTGAGGGCGGCGGCTTTTGTCAATGACGAACGACGAACGAGAATCGTTCGTCGTTCGGTTGCGGTTGGCGGTTAGAAGTTGGTCTTCCAGCCTACTGT
>JAFLSS010000074.1 GCA_022510805.1 Akkermansiaceae bacterium | reverse complement strand
TCCTTGAGCAGGTTGTTGCTCTTGGCGTACTGGTTGATGGCGCGGGTGAGCGCGCCGCGGAAGCCGGAGAGGTGGGTGCCGCCATCGCCGTTGAAGATGGAGTTGGCGAAGCAGAGGATTTGGTAGCGGTCGCTATCATTGTACTGCATGACCACGTCCACGATGACATCATCCGCCATTTTTTTGCCGTCGTACTCCACCTCAATGTGGCGCACGCCCGACATGACGATGGGCTCTGCCGTGAGCAGGGTCTTGTTCTCGCCGAGCTGATTCACGAACTCCTTGATGCCGTCCTTGTAAAAGAAAGTTTCGCGGCGGGGCTCCGGCTGGGTGCGCTCATCCACCAGTTCGATGATCAGGCCGGGGTTGAGGAAAGCGAGCTCGCGCAGGCGGCGGGCGAGGAAGTCGAACTTGAACTCGACGGTGTCGGTGAAGATGGTGGGATCCGGCAGGAAGGTGATGGTGGTGCCGGTGAGCTGCGCCGGGCAGGTGCCGACTACATGCAGCTTTTCTTTGGTTTTGCCGCGTTCAAAGGTGATGACGTGGCGCTTGCCGTCCCGGCGCACCTCAGCCTTGAACCAATCTGAAAGCGCATTCACGCACTTGGCGCCCACGCCGTGCAAGCCGCCGGAGTATTTGTACGCGCCCTGGCCGAACTTGCCGCCGGCGTGCAGATTGGTGAGCACGAGCTCGACTGCGGGGATATTGAACTTCGGGTGGATGTCCACCGGGATACCGCGGCCATTGTCCACGATGGAGATGGAGCCATCCGTGTGGATGAGGATGTCGATCTTCGTGCAGAAGCCGGCCAGATGCTCGTCGATGGAGTTATCGAGCACCTCGAACACGCAGTGGTGCAGGCCGCGCTCATCCGGGTCGCCGATGTACATACCGGGACGCTTGCGGACGGCTTCCAGACCTTCCAATTTATCAATCTGCGCGGCGCTGTATTCCTGGGGAGCCCCGGTGCTGACCTGCTCGGCAGCGCCGGTGGGCAATATCTCTTCGCTCATACGAGCAGCATTCTACACGCGCGCACGCGCGCCTGTCAATTAAATTTGCTGTCATCACCTCATGCAAATGCTTCAACAGGCAGCTGCAAGAGCGCTTGCGGGTCAGGCGCCGGCGTGCTTGCTCCACCAGGCGGCCAGTTGGCTGAGCGCGCGGGCGCGGTGAGAGATGCTGTTTTTGAGGTCGGGGGCCAGCTCTGCCAGCGTGGCGCCGGCATAACCCACGGGCTCAAAGACAGGGTCATAGCCAAAGCCGTGAGAACCGCGCGGGTACAGGGTGATACAGCCCTCCAGCACGCCCTCAAACTCTGCCACCACCCGGCCATCCTTCGCCAGGCACAGGGCGCACACGAAGCGCGCGGTAAAGGGCTCAAGGCAGCGCAGCACGGAGAGCTCGCGGATGAGTTTGGCCACGTTGGCCGCGTCATTCCCATGCTCGCCGGCAAAGCGCGCGGAGAGAATGCCGGGAGAGGAGCTCAGCGCGTCCACACAGAGGCCGGAGTCATCTGCCAGCACCCAGCAGCCGGGCGCCTCTGCGGAGAGCGCTGTGGCCTTGAGGGCGGCATTTGCGGCAAAGGTGCGGCCGGATTCTTCAGCCGGCCGGTGGTCGGGGAAATCTGCCAGGGTGCGGAGGCGGCAGCCGGCCGGGAGGATGGCGGCTATCTCAGCAGCCTTGTGAGCGTTTTGGGTAGCGATGATGAGGTCGTTCATGAGAAAGGGTCATCAGGGGTGAGATCTTTTTTCGGGAGGGAATGGCGGAAAAAGAGGTAGAGCACGGTGAAGCCGATGCAGGAGGAGAGGAAATCTGCCACTGTCTGCGAGAGCCAGATACCCGGCTCACCCAGCCAGCCGGGCAGCAGGCACAGCGCAGGGATGAGCAGGAGGAGCTGGCGCGTGAGATTCAGGAAGATGCTCAGCACCGGCCGCCCGATGGCTTGGAAGAAGTTGCCGATGACCATCTGCGAGCCGACAAGGGCAAAGCATATCCCCAGCAGGCGCACGCCGCGTGTGGCCAGCTCGACAAGCATGGCGGCGTTGGCATCTGACTCACGCGCGAAGATGCTCACGATACTGCGCGGGAAGAGCTCCATGCTCAGCGCGCCGAGGGCGGTGATGCAGGTGGCCCACGCCATGGCATAGAAGAGCACGAGGCGCACGCGGCTGTAGCGCCCCAGCCCCAGGTTGTACCCGGCGATGGGCTGCAGGCCCTGGGTGATGCCCAGCACGATCATGGCAAAAAAGAATACCACGCGGTTCACCACACCATAGGCCGCCACCCCCATGTCCCCATCATACTGCATGAAGCGGAAATTGAAGAACACCACCACCACGCAGCCGCAGATATTGAGCAGACAAGGCGGCATGCCCACGCTGCAGATGCGCCGGACCAGCGGCCAGCGCAAGCGGTAGATCCCCCACCGAAAATGCAGCACGCTCTGCTTGTCCATATAATGCCGCAGCACCCACACCATGCCCACCAGCTGCGCCAGCGTTGTGGCCAGCGCCGCGCCGGACAAGCCCCAGTCAAGCACGTAGATGAACACCGGCGCCGCCGCCACATTCACCACCATGGAGATCAGCAGGCTCACCATGGCGCGCTTGGGGTAGCCGCTGGCGCGCATCACGTGGTTGAGATTCATGAATGAGCTGCTCAGCGGGAAGCCGAGCATGAGCACGAGCATGAAATCATACGCCCCGGCCAGCGTGTTCTCAGTGGCGCCGAAAAGGCGCAAGATATCCTCAAGCCATGGCAGCGGCAGCCAGCCCACAAGCACACCCAGCACCAGCCCCATCTTCACGCAATGCCCCAGCACGCGCTCAGCGCGGGCGCGCTTCCCCTGCCCCAGGCAGATGGATGCCGTGGCGGCGCTGCCCAGGCCCACCAGGGTGCCCACGGCGACCATGAGGTTCATGATCGGGAAGACGATGGCCATGGCCGCGATGGCGAATGCCCCGCACCAGCGGCCCACATAGACGGAATCCACCAGGTTGTACACGGACATGGCGACCATGCCCACAATGGCAGGCAGAGAGTAGCTTACAAGAAGCGGCCATATGGACCGCTTCTCCAGTTCCTCCAGCTTTTGATCACCTGCCATTGCTCGCGCACCATACCCCCAACTTCTTAAAAAGTCAAGTCTATTCACGCAAGGGCGGGCGGAGCAGAGGGCGCACTAGAGGCTCATCTTGCCGGGGTTGAGAATTCCCTGCGGATCAAGCGCAAGCTTGAGCGAGCGGTGCACCTCCATGGCCACAGAACCCACGGCGCTGGGGAACCAGCGCGCCTTTGCGAGCCCGATGCCGTGCTCACCGGTGATGCTGCCCCCGCGCGAGAGCACCCACGCAAAGAGGCGGTGCACGAGGGCATCTGCCTGGTCACGCCGGTCATTTCCCTCCTCATCCTTGAGCACCATGATATTGGTGTGGATATTGCCATCCCCCGAATGCCCGAAGCAGGCCACGGGGATGCCGCTTTCGCGCTGCAGCTGCGCGCAGAACTCCACGAGCTCCACCAGCCGGGAACGCGGGATGACAATATCTTCATTGAGCTTTGTGAGCCCGGTGGCTTTGAGACTCTCCGAGAAGCCGCGCCGCAGCTGCCAGATCTCCTCGATGGCCTCCTCGCTGAGCGCGGGGGAGATGCCCACAGCCCCCATCCCCTCCAGCAGCGCCACCAAGTCCTGCAGCTCGTGGCGCACCGCCTCCGGCTGGCCGTCAATCTCCAGAATCAGGTGCCCCTCTGCCGCCTCCGGCAGCACGCTGCCCCCCATGTGCCGGCGCGCCGCCGCCAGGGTAAACGCATCCGTGATCTCCAGCGCGCAGGGCAGATGCCCCGCCTGCAGAATGCGCTGCACCGCCTCCGCCGCCAGTGCAAAGCGGGGGAAAGAAGCATGCAGCGCCGCGCGCGCAGGAGGCGCGGGGATGAGGCGCAGCGTGGCCCGGGTGATGACGCCCAGCATCCCCTCACTCCCGCAGAAAAGGCTCACCAGGTCAAAGCCCTGCTTGTTCTTGTGCGTCCGCCCGCCGCAGGAGAGCACCCGCCCATCTGCCAACACCACATTGAGTCCCAGCACGTAAGCGCGGGTCACGCCGTATTTGAGGCAGCGGGGGCCGCCAGCATTAGTCGCGATATTGCCGCCGATACTCGACTCCTTGCGCGAGGCGGGATCCGGCGGGTAAAACCACCCCTGCGCCGCACACGCCGCCTGCAAATCCGCCGTGAGCACCCCCGGCTCCACCACAGCCACCCCATCTGCCGGGTTGATCTCGAGAATCTTATTCATGCGCGCCGTCGAGAGCACCAGCCCCCGGTGCACCGGCACACAGCCCCCCACATAACCCACCCCGGCCCCGCGAGGCGTCACCGGGATACCATAGGCCGAAGCCACGCGCAAAATGCGCACCACCTCCTCCGTGCTCTCCGGCAGGGCCACCGCCTCCGGCAGCACAGCCGCGTGCCATTTATCGCCGGCATGCGCCTGCAGCGCCTCCGCATCCGTGCGGATGCAGGCATCACCCAGCTGCTCTTTCAACTCTGATATCCAGCTCATAAGCCCAACTCCTCAACACACACACACCCGCACACCGCAGGCGCGCTTAATCATTCTTGCCGGTGCCCCAGCGGCGGTGGAGCCACGCCTCCGCCGGCGAGAAGAGAATCTTGTCCGCCAGCAGGCCCACAATGATGATGATGAACATGATACCCACCACCTGGTGCATGCGCTGCAGCTCGCGGCCGTAGTGCAGATACTGGCCGATGCCGAACCCGGACACCACCGACACGTAGATCTCAGCCGCCATGAGCGAGCGCCACGCAAAGGCCCAGCCCTGCTTCATGCCGCTCACCACAAAGGGAGCAGAGGCCGGCAGCGTGACAAACACAAGCGTATGCAGCGGGGAAGAGCCCATCGTGCTCGCGGCGCGGGCATAGATAGGCGGCACATTGCGGATACCATTCTCCGTGGAAAGCAGCACACTCCACAGCGTGCCCATGATCACCACAAAGAGCAGCGCCGCCTCAGTCTGCCCGAACCAGATGCACGCCAGCGGCACCCAGCACACACTCGGCAGCCCCTGAAACCCCAGCCCCAGCACACCCAGCGTATTGCGCACCGCGCGGAAACGCGCCGCCAGCATCCCCAGCGGCACCCCGATCACCAGGCCGATGGCATAGCCGATGAGCAGGCGGCGCAGGGTGATGAGCATGGAGAGCGGAATCTTGCCGTTGAGCGTATTATCCCACAAATACTGCGCCACCATCGTGGGCGAGGGCAGCACATAGGGCGACCACAGCGCATCTTCTAACCCCAGAAAAGCCAGATCACCCGTGAGCGCGGCCCACACCAGCACCAGCGCCCCGAAAAAGAGACATGTCTGCAAAATGTTTTTCATGTTCGGTGGAGAGAGGGAGGAGACAATCAATCCGATTCCTCGGCCTGGTAGCCCTTGAGCGCCGAGGTGATGCTGCGCGAGATATCAGCCAGCACGGGGTCATTGATACTGCGCGGGCGAGCCAGCGGCACCTGAAACTCCTCGCGGATGCGGCCGGGATGCGGCGAGAAGAGCACCACGCGGTTCCCGAGACACACCGCCTCGCGCACATTGTGCGTCACAAAAATAATCGTCTTGCGGCGCTTCTGCCAAATATCCTGAATATCGCCGTAGAGGTGCTCACGCGTCATGGCATCCAGCGCAGAGAAAGGCTCATCCATGAGCAGGATCCGCGGGTTGGGCGCCAGGGAGCGCGCCAGCGCCACGCGCTGCTTCATACCGCCGGAAAGCTCATGAATATTCGAATGCGCAAACTTGTCCATCTTCACGAGATACAAGTAATACTTGGCCACCTCCAGGCGCTCCTTATCATTGAGATTCGGCTTCTGCTTAAGGCCGAACATCACATTGCCCATCACATCCAGCCAGGGGAAGAGCGCATGCTCCTGAAACATGACCAGGCGGTCCCGCCCCGGGCCGGAGATAGGCGCGCCATTCATCAGCACCTGCCCCTGATCCGGCTTTTCAAGGCCGGCGATGATATTCAGAAGCGTGGATTTGCCGCACCCACTCGGCCCCACAAAGCACACAAACTCCCCCTCGCTGATGCTGATGGACACATCATCCAGCGCCTGCACAGGGCCGACATGCGAGACAAAGACCTTGCTCACATGCTCCACACTCAGGCTCGCCGTGGGAAACTCGTGTATCTCGGTATGTACTGTCTGCTGATTCATGGTGTTGGAGAAAGAGATGACCAAAGCAGCCCCTCAATGGGGGGCACGCGGTCGAGCAGCCCCGCCGCCTGCGCCTCGCGCACAAATTGCTTCAAATGCCCCGTATCCACCTCCGTCGTGAGCGTCAGGCGCTTCCACGCACTCGCCACCAGCGCGGGATCCACCGGCGTCTGCGTGAGCTCCGCAAGCTCCTCCGCCACCCGCCGCTGCGCCTCCTCCGGGTGGTCGAGTATCCACTGCGTCAGCTCGCGGTGCGCGCGCAGCAGCGCCGCCGCCTCCCGGGGGTGCGCGCGCAGCCACGCCGCACGCCCCGCCAGCACCGTCGTCACCACCCCGGGCTCCTGCACCAGCGCCTTCGCCCCCGCCCCCGCCTCCAGCAGGGAGACCCAGGGCTCCACCGTCCAGCAGGCATCCAGCTTCCTCTGCTTCATGAGCTGCAGCTGCAGGGAAGACGCCGTGGGCGCCACGCGCACATCACCCCCGCCCTCCAGAGTGCAGCTGAGGCCATGCGCCGCCAGCCACGCGCGGCATGAGACATCCTGCGTATTGCCGAGCTGGGGCGTGGCAATGCTGCGGCCGCGGAAATCTGCCGCGCGCGCGAGCCCCGCCCCCGGGCGCACCATCAGGGCAGAGCCTCCATTCACCGCGCCCGCCAGCAGGCGCATCTCACGCCCGGCGGACACCGCATAAGCATTGATCGCCGGACTGGGGCCGATGTAGGTGAGATCCACCGTGCGGCCAAAGACCGCCTCCGCCGCCGAGGGCCCGGCATTGTAAGTCTGCCACTCCACCGCATAGCCCGGCACATAGCGCTCGAACCACCCCTCACCCGTGCGGCTCATGTGGCGCGCCACCAGCGCCTGCACATGCGTAATATTGGGAAAGCAGCCGATGCGCACCACACGGCTCTCCCCCTCCTCAGGCCGGCAGGCCACCAGAGTCAACAGAGCCAGAGCTGCTACCAGCCACTTCCACATACCCACCCACATTATCAGAAAAAACACACCAAGTCGAGTACGGATTGCGTCAAAACACACGCACACGCGCGCGCCCCTTCCCCTTCTCAAAGCGTGAGCGCCATGAGCAGCATCCCCGCCGTCACCCCATAGATCGAAAGGTGGTGGTGCCCCCAGCGCTCCGCCATCGGCAGCAACTCATCAAAAGAAATATACACCATAATCCCGGACACCACCGCAAAAAGCGCCGCCAGCACCACATGGCTCATCAAAGGCATCAGCACCAGCATGCAGAGCAGCGCCCCCAGCGGCTCCGCCAAGCCGGTGAGCGTGGCCAGCCGGAACGCCTTGCCGCGGTCCCCCGTGCCATAAAGCAGCGGCACCGCCACCGCTATCCCCTCCGGAATATTGTGCACCGCCACCGCCAGCGCCACCGAAAACGCCGTATCCGCGTTATCAAACGCCGCCGCCACCGTCGCCATCCCCTCAGGAAAATTGTGCACCCCGATGGCAATCGCAAAAAGCAGCGCCCCGCGCCGCACACTCTCCCGCCCGGCAAACTGCCCCGTACTCTGCACCCGGTCCAGCTCCGCCACATCGTGAATCTCATGCGGATTCTCATCCTCAGGAATCAGGTGATCTATGAGACACGCCAGCGCCATGCCGCCGAAAAAAGCCGCCATCAGCACCCACTTGCTGCCCTCACACCCCGCCAGCAGCCGCGCCGCACCGGGCATGAGCTCCATGAAGGATATATACACCATCACCCCCGCGCTCGCCCCCAGCGCAAACGTGAGCAAGCGCGTATCCGACCTCCGCACAAACAGAGCCACAGCCGCCCCCACCCCGGTACACAACCCGGCAAAGAGAGACAACACCCCTCCCAACACCAGCGGATGACCCAGCGTTTCCTGCAGCATGACGCCATGCTACCACAGCGCCGCCGCTTTGGCAAGATCCGCAAAAATCAAAACCGCCCCCGCGCTGCGCCTCATGGTTTGACACCAATCTTGCGCAGGGAATTGGCCGCTTCACTACTCCCATTCGCCGCAGCCAGCCTGAGCAATCGGATAGCCTCTGAGCGGTTTTTCTTCACCCCTTGGCCGTTATAGTAGCAGATGCCCAGACCGCACTGAGCATCGGCTTGCCCCTGATCCGCCGCAAGCTTATACCACTTTACCGCTTCCGTGTAATTCCTCGGTACGCCACTACCGTTCGTATAGCACGTGCCCAGATTGCATTGGGCATCGGCATACCCCTGTTCCGCCGCAAGCTTATACCACTTTACCGCTTCTGTGTTGCTCTGCGTCACGCCCTCGCCATTTGCATAGCAGATACCCAGATTGTTTTGGGCAAAGGCATGCCCCTGATCGGCGGCCAGCTTATACCACTTTACCGCTTCCGTGTAGTTCTGCGGTACACCATTGCCGTTATAGTAGCAGGTGCCCAGACTGCTTTGGGCTACGGCCTGTCCCTGATCGGCGGCCAGCTTATACCACTTCACTGCTTCCGTGTAATTCTTCGGTACTCCATGGCCGTTATAGTAGCATCTGCCCAGATTGCTTTGGGCTGCGGCATGCCCCTGATCCGCCGCCAGTTTATACCACTTTGCCGCTTCCGTGTTGCTCTGCGTCACTCCATTGCCGTTATAGTAGCAGTTGCCCAGATTGTTTTGGGCAAAGGCATCCCCCTGATCGGCGGCCAGTTTATACAACTTCACCGCTTCTGCGTAGTTCCGCGTCACTCCATTGCCGTTCGCATAGCAATCGCCCAGACTACATTGGGCATAGGCATTCCCCTGATCCGCCGCCTGTTTGTACCACTTTACTGCCTCCGTGTAGCTCTGCGGGACTCCATTGCCGTCCTCATAGCACGCGCCCATACAGTATTGGGCATTCTCCTCCCCTTGATCGGCAGCTAGTTTCAACCACTTCACCGCTTCCGTATAATTCCTCGGTACTCCCGTGGCGTTACTATAGCACAAGCCCAAGTTGCACTGAGCGAGGGCGTTCCCCTGATCAGCAGCCAGTTTCAACCACTTCACCGCTTCCGTGTAGTTCTGCGGCACGCCTTGGCCATGCATATAGCTGTAGCCCAGGTTGAATTGGGCGCGGGCATCTCCCTGCGCGGCTCCCTGTTTGGCCCAGTAGACGCACTTGGCGAAGTCCTGCGCCACACCCTTACCCGTGCCATAGCATGCGGAGAGGTAGCCTTGGGCGGCGGCGTGGCCTTGCTCGGCGGCTTTGAGGAAGTGC
>JAFLSS010000073.1 GCA_022510805.1 Akkermansiaceae bacterium | reverse complement strand
CGACACGCGGATTTTCAGTCCGCTGCTCTACCAACTGAGCTACCGAGCCCCCTGATTCAGCTGCCCGTGGACAGCTTGCGCCGCCATGTTACTCTCTTTTTTTTGCCATTGCAAGTCTAAAATGCACTTTTTGTCACAAATTTTGTAAAAAAGTGCATTTATTGGGGCTCAGGCGGGTGTTTGACGGGCTTTTTTGAGGTTGCGCAGGGCAATTCCCAAAAAGACGAGTCCCAGCGCCGCGATGGCAAAGGAGAGGTACTGGCCGCGCGTGATGATGCCCCAGGTGGGCGCATCGGGCTCCTTGAAGCATTCGGAGATGATGCGCGCTGCGGCGTACAGCAGGCAGAATAGGGCGCTGAAGATGCCGTGCGGCGCTTTTTTCCACACGAAGCGCAGGATGATCAGCACGAGGAAGATGACCAAGCCCTCGCCGAAGGCTTCAAAAAGCTGGGAGGGGTAGCGCGGGGTGAGGTGCTCGCCGAGCGCCTGGCGGAACGGCTCGCTCTCACGCGTCATGCGCATCACGGTTTCGATGATGTTGGGGTCTCCCCCCATGTCGCGCAGGGCGCTCAGCGGCTTGCCGGCCACCTGCTCGAGGTGCTGCACGACTTCCTGCTGGGTCTGGAGGGGGAGCTCAAGGAGCTCTTGCGGGAACTTCATGGCCAGCGGGTTGTCCGGGGAGCAGGGGCGGCCGTAGAGCTCGCCGTTGATGAAGTTGGCGATGCGGCCGAAGCAAAGCCCGATGGGGCAGACGATGGCCAGCCCATCACACACGCCTGCTATGGAGTATTTGTTGCGCAGGGAGTAGATGATGGCTACGATGAGTGTGGCGATGATGCCGCCGTGGGACGCCATGCCGCCTTCCCATACGCGGAAAACCCACAGCGGGTCGCTGATGAGGCCTGCCGCGCCGTGCTCCGGCAGCCAGTAGAAAAAGAACTCTCCCAGGCGCGCGCCGATGATGACGCCGAAGAGGCAGATGAGGGTGATGAAGTCTCCGAGCTTGTCCGGCGGGATGCTGTATAGCTGCCGCTTCGAGAGCTGCATGAGGACAAAATAGCCCAGCATGAACCCGGCCACATAGGCCAAGCCGTACCAGCGGATGGCAAAGGGGCCATTGAGGCTGATAATGATGGGGTCGAGGTGGTGGATGTAGATGTCGGCGAGCGTGCTCATATGGTTGAGCCGCTTTATAGCATATCTTGTTCGGGGTGACAAGTCCTATCCCGATCTTCGGCTTGTGTTTGCGGTGTGAGGTGGCGCTGTAGATATGTTTTTTAAAAAAATCGTGTCGTTTCAGAAGTTTTTTCTCGCCAAGGCGCGTGCCGGGGTGTATATAGATAAAGCGAACACATGTTTTCCGAACATGAAGAAGACGTTTATTTATCTAGTTTTTTCGGCGTTGCTTGGCTTTTTGCCGGCTCACGCTAAGGAGGTTGTAGAGGCTACTAAGGTGCACGTGGCCATCAACCAGAATAAGGTCGGCTCGAGTGCGGATCTGGCGCCCTTGCCTATGCCCCAAAATGATGTTTTTAAAGGGGTTAAGAATGGGGTGCCGCTCTCTTCTCTGTCGAATGATGAGAAGACGGCTCAGTGGCATGTGCTCAATATCCCGATCACCATCACCGCGACTGGCCGCAATGCGCAGAATAAGACAGCGCCTGCTTCCTGTGTGAATGAGCTGACGGTGACGGCCTATGTCATCTACAAGACTCCCTCTGCCGGCGGCAAATCTTCTTCCAAGGGCTCGTCCAAGTCCGACAAAGGGGCTAATTACAGCATCATTGAAAAGACGATCACCTATGTCAATATCCCCCTTGATAAAAGCACCAAGGTGGAGAGTGGCAATGAGGTGGGCTATGCGGATATGAGCGTAGGGCTCTTCATCCCCCGCACTTCCGGCTTCAAGATCACGGGCTCGGACGTGCCGAGTGATCTCACGAAGTCCGGTGTGGTGTGCGCTTATGCGGTGACGGCTATGTTCCGCGGCGCCCCCTGCGATAGGGTCGATATCAAGGCTTTGGGCTCGACCAAGGCGGTGGGTGTGACTCCGAACTCACGCATTTTCGAGCCTGCGCTCAAGAAAATTGTGGGTGATGCCTTGTGGTGGAAAGGCAAGACGCATGACAGCATGACTCCCTCGGAGGCGGAGGTGATGTGCATCTCCGAGACGCCGTTTGCGCCGTTCTACTACACTTATTATCCTGCCACCAAGCCGCTGTATGGCTCGCCGAGCAATAGCGCCGCGGACTCCGGCACCCCCGCCGCGCCGGATGCGCTTCCCGTGCCGCCGGACTCCGGCAGTAGCAGCAGCTCCTCCTCTTCTTCCTCTTCTTCTGTTCACTGATTTCCCTCCCCCCAACTTACTATCATAGATTTCTCCCACTATCATGGCTGAGTATAAGACAACAGTTGCTTTAGAAATCGGCGCGCAAAGTGTGGTGATGGCGGTGTTCTCCCCCGCCGGCCGCGGCTTTGCGCTCTCTCGTTATGCCCGCAAGGAGATCCTGCTCGACCCGGTGGAGGAGGGGATGCGCATTGATTACGTGAGCCACGCCATCGGCGAGCTGGTAAAAGAGCTCAAGGTGCGCGGCAAAGATGTGCGCGATGTGGTGTCCGGGCAAAAGGTGTTCATGCGCTTCATCAAGCTTCCGGCCCTTGACACCGTGGAGGACTTGGAAGAGCAGGTGGGCTATGAGGCTCGGCAGCACATTCCTTTCCCCCCGGAGGATATCATCTACTCCTACCAGAAACTCGGCGGCGCTGAGGATGGCGAGCAGGAGGTGCTGCTGGTGGCCATCAAAAAAGATGAGCTGGATGACCTCAACGGGCAGGTGGAGGCCAATGGCCTGAATACGAAGAGTGTGGACTGCTCCATCACCTCGCTCTACAATGCTTTCTGCGCCAGCTACCCCGAGGAGGAAGAACCGGTGATGCTGCTGGATATCGGCGCTAAGACGACGGATATCATCTTTGCTGAGTCCGGCCGCTTCTTTACCCGCTCGGTCACAGCGGCCGGCGCCTATGTGACAAACTCCATCGCCCGTGAGTTCAATGTGAGCTTCCGCGAGGCTGAGCAGATGAAGCTGGAGCAGGGCGCCATCTCCCTCGGCAATGGCCACACGGATTCCATGAGCGAGACGGAGGCCTCCCTGGCGTCCATCATCCGCAATGCCGTGACTCGCCTCAGCTCGGAGGTGCAGCGCACCATCAATCACTACCGCGCCCAGTACAAGGGCAGCGCCCCGGCCAAGGCCTATATCTGCGGCGGCGGCGCGCGCCTGCCCTTCATGGTGGAGTTCTTGCAGAGCTCACTGGGCATCCCCGTGGAGTTCCTCAATCCGCTCAAGTCCCTGACCTTGGGCGCCAAGGTGAATACGGAGGAGCTGGAGATGGATGCCCTCTGCCTGGGCCCTGTGGTGGGTGCTGCTGTGTCGGGCGCGAAGGCCGGTGTGTTCAATATTGACCTGGTGCCGACGAGTGTGGGCAAGGACCGCGCGGAGAAAAAGCTCATCCCGCTGGTGCTCACCGCCGGCGCGATTGCCCTGCTGGGCGCCGGCTTCTTCTCGTATACCGCGCACCAGAAACTCTCGGAAGCGCAGCGTGTCTTATCGCAGGCTGAGCCTGAGCTGCGGAAATTGGAAAACCTGCACTCCACCATCCAGCACAACACCTCGAAGTATGACCGCAATATGAAGTTCTTGCGCCGCTGCGGCGAGCTGTATGCCGCGCGCACTGCATATGCTGACATCTTCATGCAGCTCGCGGAGAAAACGGCCAGCACCACGTTCTGGTTCTCGGACTTTGACGCGCTGATCAATTACGATGTCCGCAGCACGATTGTGAGCGATGCCCAGTCGGGCGACCGCAACACGACCACGCTGATCAACACGGTCAAGAGCCGCACGGCGGCAGATTCTGCCATCAACCCCGCGCCGGAGCCCGTGGATGCGAAAGACCGCAACAAGGCCCCGCGCGTCACGGCTATTCGCCTGCGCGGCTACATCTTCAAGAAATCTGCCGGCAAGAACAGCATGCCGCTCCTCGATGAGCTGGTCTCTGCGCAGTTCAATGAATCGCATCCGGAGTCTCTCTTCTCCATCCAGTCCAAGGACGTGACGAAGAACATGAACAACTACTTCATGGTGCAGGACTCCAAGGCGTCCAAGGGAAACAACATCATCCCCGATTATGTGGATCAGTTCTACCTGGTCATGCCGCTCAAGACTCCTCTGGCCATCCCGGAGCTCAGCGGTGATAAGAAATAAATACGAACCCCTTTCTCTCTCCATTACATTTTATGAATATCATGGAAAATAAGCGAGTGACCGCCATTGCTGCTGTCATGGGCGTTCTTTTCGCGGGCTTATGCTACAAGGGCTATGAGAGCTACGATACTCTCCAGTCCGTCCGGGCAGAAATCGAGCGGAAGAACTCCCAGGTGCAGGGCTTTGCCAGCGAAAAACTGCAGCCGACTCAAAAGAACAACAAACTTTTGATTGAAGCCTCGAATGAGGTGGAAAAATGCGCCGTCGAGCTCGCGCGTGATGTCGAAAAATACGCAGCTTTCTGCATCCGGGGTGAGAGCCAGGGCGCGCTGGCCTACAGGCCGAACGCCTCGCCGGTGGATTTCCAAAACCGCCTCCGCGCCCTCTCTGCCAAGATCAATGAAGACCTGGGTGACCACTGCGTGCTGAACAACGCCGTGGGCGATTTCGGCATGACCAACCTCAAAAACCAGGCCCCCACTGAGATTGCGGCTCCGTATTACAATTTCCTGCTTTCTGCGGTGAATGGCGCGGTGCACCACATCATTGATGCCGGCGCCCCCTCTGTTGAGCGCGTGTACTGCGCGCCGCTGCCCGAGGAGGAGCTGACAGCGCGCCGCCCCGCGGTGTACTTCTCCATAGACCCGAAGGTGGCATCCGGGGCTGGCTTGGTGTTCAACAAGGAAGACGCCAGAAAAGACCTCAAGCTGGCCTATTTCCCGCTGAGCTTCGAGATCGCGTTCACGGCAAAGCGCAGTGAGGTGATCGACCCGGAAAAGCCCGACACCTTCAGCGTGATTCCCCAAGTGCTCAACAAGCTCTCGCAGGATCAGAAGATCTTTTATGTGGTCACGGGTGTGGCCGTGTCGACTCTGCAGAACCCGCCCACGGTGTCCGGCTCCACGGCGCAGGCTGCCCCGGCAGATGATGCCGCGGCCAGCGCTGAGCAGGCTCGCAAGGCCACTCTCATCCTCGGCGGCGCAGATGATCGCGTGAATGTTCACCTCAGCATCCAGGCCTACTATTTCACGACTGCAAAATCCTGATCAATTCCTCTCTCCAACTTCCAGCAATAGTCTCATACCAATATGGCAGATTCATCCAACACAGGGAGAAACTTCCTCCTCACCGGCGCGCTGCTGGGCATAGGCGCTGCGGCGGCAGGCGGTTACATCTACTCCTCTGACCCGATTCAGAAGATTGATACGAACATGGCCGGCGGCAAGACTCCCTCCCTTACTCAGGAGGCTGAGCAGATCAAGGCCGATGCGCTCAAGGTGCGTGTGGTGGCAGATGTGGCGCCGGAGGGCGCTATCATCCCCCGATTCGGTGCCAAGAACGGAGGGGCGCCGCGCTTCACCCCGCTCTTTTTTGCGCCGAAACTCTGGCGCGTTGCGGACAAAGGGCGTGATGATGTGCGTGACCTCCTGCACCCGAACTCCGAAAGCGTGTACGGCTCTGTGCCGAATACGGAGTTCTTCAAATACGGGCTGGAGAGCATCATCGGCGATCCTGATGCCCTGGAGCAGGATCAGGATGGCGACGGCTTCTCCAATGGGGAGGAATTGGCCGCCGGTACCAACCCGTCGGACAGCGCCAGCATGCCTCCCTTTATGAGCGAGGACGGCGTGAAGATGGTGGCCATCGGCCGCAAGTCTGTGGCGCACACGCTTTCTCTGGGCTCCATGTTCCCGTACACCGGGGAGATCGACATCAGCATCTTCCAGGGCAAGGGCGCTTCCCGCAACCCTGTGCGCCATGATCAGGTCAAAAATATGCAGGAGGGAGGCACGTTCGGCCTGAATAAAGATGATGACAAGGCCGGCCCCCTGAACAAATCACGCTTCAAGATCCTCTCCACCTCCGGGGCGGATGACACGGGCAAGTTCATCGAAATCGAAGACTCCTTCGCCAAAGTGCCGGAGCAGCGCACTTTCAAACTCCGCCCGGGCTCGAAAGATGATCAGATGCACGTGGTGGAAGATGTCACGGTTTCCTTCCGCCTGACGGCCGGTCCGAATAAGGATCAAGAGCTGCCGACACCTGTCCAACTGGGCGACACTTTTACCGTGCCCGGCTTCCCGGGTGTGTCATGCACTCTTGTCAAAGCATCGCCAAAAGATGTCCGTATTAAGATCGGTGAAAAGGAAATTCGCGTCCAAAACGGCAAAAATTCCCCCAATAAGGAAACAAAATAGCTTTTTAACGCACGAATTCTTCGTTTTTTTGAATTGTAGACTTTACAAGGCATCAAAATTCTGTCATAAATAGAACACCACTATGAATAACGCATCTCTCACACCCCCCACACTTAAGATGCTCGCCGTTGGGCTTTCGCTCACCGGTTCATTCGCCTATGCCGGCACGGAGGGCTATCTGAGCCCCTCGACTGCTGCCGGATACAGCGAGGTAGGTCCCACGGCTGTATATGCCGGTAAGGAAAGCATCGACGCGCGTGAGCAGGCTCGCCGCCGTGAAGAACAGCGCGCTGCTCTCCAGTTGCTTCAAGAGGGCCGCACGGCGTACCAGCAGGGCAAATACACCGAGGCGCTCGACAAGTACACCCAGGCTTGGGAGCGCGTCCCGCACGCCTCCGCTACGCGAGAAATGCAGGAGTACATCCGCAACTGCATTTCTGACGCCTCCATCGCCGTCGCCATCCAGTATGCCAAAGTGGGCCGCTATGATGATGCCGAACAGCTTTTGCTGGGCGTGCTGAAGCGTGACCCCGACAATGCTCGTGCCAAGAAAGAGCTCTCTCTGGTGCGCGATCCCGTGCGCAACAATCCTGCTCTCACTCCTGAGCACGTGAAAAATGTGGAAGAGGTGCAGCGCTTGCTGAGCCTGGGTTGGGGGGCTTATGAGCTTGGAAAGTATGATGAGGCCGAGCAGGAGTTCCGTAACATCCTGCGCATTGACCCGTACAACATCGCCGCTCAGCGTGGTATTGAGGCTGTGCAGGTGCGCCGCCAGCAGTACTACCGCGCGCAGTACAATACTTATCGCTCCCAGGCTATTGCTGAGGTGGACGCCATGTGGAACAACGCTCAGCCCCTCTTTGAGGGCACTGTGCACCAGGGTGATACGCACATGAGCTCCACGGGCAGCACGCCTGAGGAGGTGCTCAAGATCAACCAGTCCCTCAATGAAATCCGCGTCACGCGCGTCAACTTTGATAATACGCCCATCACTGACGTAGTGGACTTCCTGCTCGGCGAGATCAGGAAGAGTGGTGCGGAGCACATCAATGTGAACTTTGTCAAGCCCGCTCAGCCTGCTCCCGCCGCCCCTGTGGCTGTGAGCAGCAGCGAGGAGGAGGATGAAGAGGATACGGATACCGAGGATGGCGATGACACCCCCGCCCCTGCCGCTCCTGTGCGCACTGCTACCGCTCAGCCGTACAAGGAGCCCATGGTCACCATCTCTCTGCAGAATCTCTCCCTCAGCGAGCTGCTCAAGCAGATCTGCAGCCAGGCCGGCTGCACCTACGTGGTGCGCAACACGGGTGTGTACATCTACACCAAGGGTGACCCCAGCGCCATGGACCTGGTCCGCAAGGTGTGGTATGACGTGCCGCTCGAATACCTCAGCGAGGGCGAGGGTGGCGATGAGGACGGCGGCGGCGATGATGAGGAGGACGCTTTCACCTCCGGCTCCAAGAGCAAGGGTAAAGTGGACATCCAGCGCATCCTGACGCAGAGCGCCTCCATCAGCTGGGCCCCCAAGGATTCCTTTGCCAACTACAACCGCCGCACGCAGACGCTGACGGTGTACAACACGCCCGATGCCATCGACGCCATCGACGAGATGATCTCTCTGAACCGCGCTGCTGAGATCCCCATGATCAAGGTGACCACCAAGTTCATCGAGGTGACGCAGACAAATGACGAGGAGCTTTCTTTCGACTGGGTCGTCAATCCCTTCTCCGTGTCCAACAACGGCACCACGTATCTCGGCGGTGTGACGGGCGCTTCTTCTTCGCCCAACCGCACCTACAACGATTTCGTGACCAACGGCGGCTCGGCCTACACCCAGTACCACAAGAACAACGGCTCCTGGCCGGTGACTAACCGCTCCAGCTACGCCTCTTCGGATGACACCATCACCAACGGCCTCATGACCGGCAGCCTCCGCTCCGGCGATGGCGCCCTGTCCTCGTCCAAGATGGACTCCTTGCTGGAAGCCGGCTCGCCCATCTCCACGGCGAATGCCTCTCCGGCTCCCGGCATCCTCTCCCTCTCCGGCATCTACAATGAGGGCACATTCCAGATGATCATGCGCGGCCTCTCGCAGAAGAAAGGCGCGGATGTGATGTCTGCCCCCTCTCTTGTGCTCACCCCCGGCGGTGAGGTGCCTGATGGCCCGGTGGATGACCTGCTGACCAGCGCCATCGAAGGCGGTGACGGCTCGGCCCGCATCGAAGTGGTGCGCCGCTTCATCTTCCCGACGGAGTACGAAGCCCCCGATATCCCTGACAACACGCCGAACAACAACGGCAACAACAACGGCAACGGCTCCATGTCCGTGCCTGTGGCTGCCCCGGCTAACCCGTCTGCCTGGGGTGTGGAAGAAGTGGGTCTCGTCATGGTGCTCAAGGTGGACGAGCGTCCGGCCAACAACATCATCAAGTTCAACCGCTTCATCGTGCGTGTCGTGGACTTCGAGGGCTTCATCAACTACGGCTCGCCGATTATTTCCGGTATCGCCAACCAGAACACGATTGAGACCATCGTGCTGACCGAGAACCGCATCGACCAGCCCGTCTTCTCCCGCAAGATGGTCAACACCATGCTCTCGCTCTATGATGGACACACCGTGGCCATCGGCGGCATGGTGGAGGACAAAGTGCAGAAAGTGGAGGACAAGGTGCCCGTCTTCGGTGACCTGCCGTTCATCGGCCGCTTCTTCCGCTCCAATGCTGAGTCCCACACGAGAAAGAACCTCACCATTTTCGTGACGGCGGACATCATCGACGCCATGGGCAAGCCCGTGCGTTCCCGCGGCGCGGAGAGCCAGGGCCCCGGAGCAGATGCCGGCCAGCCCGGCCTCTTCCCTGAGGATGGCCTGGGCATGATGCCCTAATCTCTCGGCAAAGCCATTTGAGCCTCTTTTCACCCGCCCTACTGAGTTTCATCTCAGTAGGGCTGCTTTTGTACGACCGACGCGATATGCGAACTGGGGTGAAAGTCCCTAAGGAACCGAGAT
>JAFLSS010000072.1 GCA_022510805.1 Akkermansiaceae bacterium | reverse complement strand
CAAAAGGCTTGCCAAGCCGAAGTTTTTTCTCCGAAAAAACGGAGGCTGGAGCATATAAGCACAAACGCATTGTATTTTCAATGATTTACGGCGCAAGCGTCACCCTTTTTGTCACCCTGTAACGCGTTTCTGACTTTTTGTGTCATACTCGGTCGAACAGAGCCGGCGGACGCGATGCCGGCGGGGTGTCGTTTTATTGTCTTGACTTCGCCGGCGCGGGCGAGTATAACAGGGGCATATCCATACCATATTTTAATCCGTCCGGCGGTCGTGAGGCTTCCGGGCGGTTTTTTCATCATGAGCCCGCAAGACTGCCGGCGAGCGTATAGAGCCATCTACAGCGCGCCGGCGTCCCTCGGGGCGGGGGAATATGCGTCAACTGCGCCAAACGCTCACACGGGGCATTCTGGCGCCGGCAACGGGCAAATCATGTGTCATTGTCGGATGCCGTGCCAATTTGAGCCGGATCTGCGGACAAAAGCACAGAAGTACAAACGATAATCCGCAATAAATCATCATCAACGCCAACAATCCCACATTCTGCAAGCCTGCTTCGCACCTCGTCAACTGTGAAAAAATGGCCGCCTGAAATACCGCCGATTGCTTTTTCTGCTTTCTTGGCTTCGTTGTATTCCGCAAGCCCTTTCAGGCTGTCGATGATATCGTATCGCATTCCGTTTTTTGTGCTGGTTGTGCGAAATACGCCTTTCTCTCCCAGCGTGTACACATGGCGCTTTGATACTCCTAGCTTTTCAGCCAGATATTCAGCGGTGCATACGGCGACTTCATCTTTCTTTATTTCTATTTTTTTGTTTTCCATGGTTTTGTTTTTTGTGTTTTTTTTGTGCTTTTTTTGGGGTTTACAGGGGGTGAAACGAAATTGAACTTTTTTTTGAAAATGCGCCTATATCGGGGTCCAGCGGGTGCGCATTTAGCGCGTGCGCCGGCAGTACCTTTTGACCATTCTTGCCGCCCAGCAGGCTGCACACGGGGCTTTCTCGCGCCGCCTGCACAAGCTTACCCAGACAAGCAGGCAAACGCTCACACGGGGCATTCTGGCGAGTTTTGCTCATTCTGCTTCTGTGCGGCCTGCTTCCTCTCGCGTTGTCTGACGATCTCTGCGCGGATATCGTCAATCGAGCAGTACACCCGCCAGCCGTTTGAGCTTGAGCTGATGTGCCCTTTGTCAATGTGTTTTCGGAGAGCGCTATTAGATATGCGCAGCATAGCACACGCATGAGCACAAGAAACATATCCATCCGGGATCCCGTCAAGCGGGGTGTCGTTGGCGTTGTTTGCCAATAGCTCATCCGTCAGAGCCTGCAATTTTCGCAGCAGCCCAGCCCGTTTTTGTTGCTTCGGTTCTTTGCTTCTCATACGCGCGTGTGTGTATATCTTTTTGGGATCCTGTCTACCTTTTTCATTATATTTTAATCGTCAATAAGTTAAGCGGTAGACAGCAGTTTGTCTACCATTGACTACCTCTTTTTGAGTGTGTTGATAATAAGCGATTTGCGTTTTCATGTTTTGTCTACCTGCTAAATGTCGCTTGTCTACCTGCGCTCATTCTTCGCCATCGTCGGGGAGAATCAGGCTTGCGGGAATGAGGATCACACGGCACACTTCCTTGGATTTCTTGGCCGTGCTTACCTTTATGCCGTACGCGTTCGGATTGCTTCCCACGCACCCGGCACCAATAACTCGCACAATCTGCCCACTTGCCCAGCGTGTGCCTGCCAGCAGTTCCTTTATTCCCTCATGAGCCGGCGAGCCCTGTATCTGCAAGCGCTCTTCGCCATCCGTGCGCCAGCGCATACCCCGTGAGGCTAGAGCTCTTTCAGCGGCGGCCTTTTCCTCTGCTCCTCCCGCGCTCACGTCTTTACAGAGCCGGCGGGCGTAACTCTTGCCGGGTATGCCTTCGTACGGCGCGAGCGTATCCAGAATCACGGCTAAGCACTCCATTTCCTCGCAAGCCTTTTCCTCTGTCTCTTCGTACGCCTGCGCCACGTCCAGGGCATGAGCAAGGGCTGCAGCATCCACCGCGCCGCCATGCGCCAGGGCGTAGCAGCCCGCCATCAGGTGAGCTATCAGCTCAGCGCGGCGAGCTCCAAGCTCATCTTTCAAGTGCTCGCGCAAGGTCTTTATGTTCTCCCTTATGTGCTGCCACTCCACCATCACCCGGTGTATCAGCCGCCCGGTAAAGCCGTCTTGCTTCACCATCTCCCGCCCGTCATCCTGCCTCGCCCATATCTCGCGCCGCTTGTCCATCGGCAAGGGCACCATGCGCAGGTTGAGGCATCGGCTCTTGTCCGTGGCTTTCTCCAGCGCCGGCAGCACAGAGAAACACATCACCCCACAGCGCACCGGATATTCTCTCGGTGTGCCATCTTCGCCACCCTTGGTAATCGCCCCGGCTTCGCTCGCGTACGCCGTGCGCATTATCTTCAACGCGCCATCTTCAATTTTTTTATTGTCCACGCCATCACCCTCCAGCTCATCGAACAGCACCGGGCGGGCGTATCCCGCGAGCTTTTGCCGCATGCCTGCCTCTGACGTTGACGCACCCTCCAGAAGCACAGCAGCATCTCCCAGAATAGCCGCCACATCATCATGAAGATAGGATTTGCCGGTCTCTGCTGGAGCAGTAATCCATAAGTGCGGGCGACGTTCTGCCACTCCCGCAAGCAGGCTGTTGACAATCCACCCCGCTACCAGCTCGCCCGAGCCTGCAACCTCCCATTGCCTCGCGCTCAAATACTCCACCAGCCGCAAGCCATCTTCATAAGATAATGGCTCATCAGCCGGGGCGGGCATGGCTTTGTCTGCGGCGTAGATATGCCGCTCTTGCAAGCAATCCACCTTCACCGGGGCACCGCCGGCCATCGGCAGGAAATAGCAGGCGTTCCCGGCGTTGTATATGAGCCCCGGCTTGCCCTCCACTACTTCCTCCCATATACCTATCTTGCGCAGCTTCTCAGCATCGAAACGCCCGGCTGCTCGCGCCGCAGCCATCAGCCGCACCCGCGCCTCTTTCCATATCTTCGCTTCATGCTCTTCTATCCACGCATCATCTTTATCAGGGAATAGCCAGCTTGCCCACTCTGATATATCTGCCATCATCAGCAAAAACTCTGCCTTGTGCTCGCTAGGCTTTAGCTTCACCACCTCGCGCCGTGTTCGGGCGTAATATGCCACAGTCTTGGCATCTTCCATAAATCCCAGCGGCACCACCGGCGGCAAGCCCTTTGTGGCTTCCTCCTTCGCTCGTTCGGCGTTGATTGCCGCTCGCTCGGCGGCTTCCTTGTCCATCTGCGCACGTGCGGCGCGGCCTTTGTTGCCTGTTTGTTCCGTTCTCATATTTTTGTTTTATTGGTCAGTAAGTTGTCTATCAGCTCGCAAGGATTTCCCAGGCGGTAGGCCTCCCGAACATCCTTGCACTTTCCCGCCGGGCTCCATGCGTACACACGGCACGCGCCGGCGGCTTTCAATATGGCAGCCGTATCAGACGCCCCTCTTCTGCCTGCTTCGTCATTATCCACACACAGAATCGCATCACGCCCCCGCAGCGGCGCAGCCCACACCGGGCGAAACGTGCCAGCATCCGGCTTGGCTACCACGGCGGGGATCAGCTCCAGAGGCGGGTAGGTGTCCGGCTCATTGTGTAGCTCATATTCCAGCCACGCATCCAGAGCCGCCCGCAGCGCGAGGCAATCGCTCTCGCCCTCGGTGATGATGACGCTCTCGCTCGCACATATGGAGCCTGCCCCATACAGAGCTTGCTTGTGAGAGCCCTTGCCGCAGTAGAATCTCTGCTTGCCCTGCGCCACATCTTCCGGCCATGAGCGCATCTTCACCATCAGCACGCGCACCGCGCCGGCGGGGTCGTGGCAGGTGTACACATAGAGCAAGTGTCCATCCGGGGAGAGCCCCAGCATCCCGCGCCCGGCAAGCTCCATATCCGTATGCGTCATCAGGTCACGCAGCGGCAGCCCCAGCTCATCAGCATAGCGAGCCATGGCGGCGGGATTATCAGCCGCGCGCCGTACGGCCTCCAGAGCCGCCTTTTCTGCTTCTGCTGGCAAGTATTCCGCCGGGGCACCATCGGCGCGTTCTCGGGGCTCCTGCGGGCGCGTAGGGGTAAATCTGCGCCGCGCCGGCGTGCGCCTGCCTCGGTGGGGCGTGTCATCGGCTCGCAAGGAATACCCCACCGCCTCGGCCACGTGCTCCACCACGGCGGCATAATCGCGCTTGGCATCTGTACCCAGCACGCCGGCGGCAACGTCCAGCACAGAGCCGCCACGATTGCACGCCCGGCACATCGCCAGCCCCACGCCGTTCTTTTCCGTCACTTCCAGCTTGAGCCGCGTATGCGCACCCCACGGGCAGCGGTAGAACGTGAGCACACCCCGCCGGCGGCCTGCCCCCAGCTCGCGCTCACAGTACGCTCGCAGCACGTCCGGGGCTTTCAGAGCCTCCACGTCATCATGGCATATCTTCATCGCTCGCATGAGTCAGAATCTCGCTTATGGACGCGGGGCGGTTGAGGCGCAGCGCATCGCCGGCGCACCACTCCGGGAACGGCAGGCGCAAGCCCAGCTTGGCGGCGGCATCTCTCCACGCGGTGAATGCCCACGACTCCACCCGCAAGGCTGCTTGCTCCGGTGTGTCAACGCGCACCACCGGCACGCCGTAACGCTGTTCTATGCTGAGCAGGCTGTGCTCCACCATATCCAGCGAGACGCGCCCCCGCGCCACCAGCGTGGCGAGCTCCTGCGCCGTACCCACCACCAGCAGGCGGGCAAACGTGAAGCCGCGCAGGCGGTGAAGCTCGCGCATGAATCTATCTCTGCCGCTCTTCAAGCTCCCCACAAGGTCGCTTATGCTCTTACGCTCCACGGCAAAAACATCCTCCAGCCCGCGCACGGAATAATCACCACTCTGCAACGTCGCCGGCGCGCTCTGCAAGTGAGAGAACGTCAACGGCGTTTGCTCCCGAGTGTCCACCAGCAGGCAGGGCAACGGATCAACGCTTTTCTTGTCCATGGCCGGCAATCAGCATCCAAGACTCTACATCGCCCACATGATAGCGGCAATCGCCTTTCTTGCCGTTCTCATCCGTGGGTTGAATGATCCGCACTTTATTCTCTGCCCGCATGCGGCGCAGATATGAGCTCATGCGCTCCTTGCTATATCCGAAACGCTGCCGCAGCTTGCTAAATGTCAAATATGAGCATCCACCGCCGGCGCCGGAGCTTTCCTCCAGCTCCTTGCGCACCATCGTAAGCACCCATTGAAGCCCTGCCGCCAGCATCTCCGGAGTTGACACCGGGGACGTGCCCGCCCCCAGCAACCGGGAGAGAATGGCCTTCTCTTCATCCACATCTACCCCCGCACTCATGCCATCACCTCCTTTACCGCTTGATTGAAAGTCACCCCCCTGCTTACAGTAAGCGCAGCATCCTCAGCAATACCACGCCCGCCACCATTAGAACGCGAGCGCAGCCATGCCTTGACTTCATCCATATCATAACGCGGGCGGGAGCCCCTGCGCGCTTCCCTCACCTTGCCAATATAAGAGCAGGGCAAGCCCTCTTTCGTCCATTTCGATACTATGGCGCGACTCACTTTAAGAGTTTCAGCAAGCTCTCGCCCCGTCATCATTGTATAGCTACTTGTTGCCATATGACTAATATGGCACACAAAGAAATGTAACGCAAGGATTATTTTGTGTCATACTAGGATATTTTTCTTGCTTATCATGCATAATATGCTACATTATTCACACAGACCACAAAGTTACACCACCATGGCCAGCCAATACTACGACGAATTTAGCGGATTCAACATTGACCGTGCACTTATAGATTTCAACGGGGATATAGTAGAAGTCTCATCTTACGCAAAGCAAAACGGAGAAAGAGCTGACTTCTTAAAAGCCTACCGCGAGAAGGTAAAGCAATGGATGAAATACAATCATAAAAACATGAAATGGCTTGCCTCGCAAATAGGTATGTCAGAAGGTAGCACAAAAAACCTCCTATATACCAATTTGAACATCACTCCCGAAAAACTGGCAGCCATACAAAAAGCCATGGATGAAGGATTGGAGGGAGTTGAACACGAAAGTATATACTGGCTCTGCATAAAAGCGTTTAAGTGGTCGGTGATGCCTGATTTCCCTGCTTGGAGCATTGCCGCAGAAATACCTATGTCTTGCTTCACTTTGAGAAACCTAGAAGAGCACCCCTACCAAGAGCAACGCAATCTCATTGCCTTCGCATCAAAAAGCGATTCACGAAAACTAGCAGAATGGGCAACGCGAGCACTTATGCGAGAAGCTGCTGTGATACTTCGTCCCGTTTACGAACACAATAAGCAACATTTTGACTCCTCATTGTTCCGCAACAAGAGCAAAAAGGAAATAAATCTGTTTTGGTGTGGTGACGATCTGCGCTTGTTTGGAGGATATGATATTTTGACACAAGACAGAGATTCGGAAACGGGAGATGAATATGAAACTCTATCAATACCCATAATAAGCGAGCAATGGAAATCTGTATACATTGAGCTTGCTATATCACTGAATAATCAGAGTGTCGCGGAATGGGTAATATCCACGCTAAATAAGGAAGCCCACAAGCAAGGGCTTGCAAATCTCGCCGATTTTATAAGCAGTACTCTTGATTAAATTCGCGTTACACTTGCACGCCTGCCATGTGTCACTTGCTACGCATGGCAGGATTTTTACGCCGTAGCCCCGCTCACCTTCACCAGCGGCTCTTGACTTGTCTCGTTCAATATCTCTCGCATAATCCACGAAAAGTCGCTTTGCTCCGTCTTAGCCTCCACCTTCCACGCCTCATAGGCTCCATCCATCCGGTTAAGCTCAGCAATGCAGCGCACCAGCCCGGACACGTCCCCCGCCTCCTCACAGCGGCGTATCATGCGCGACAATATCACCATGCGCTCGTGCCTGCTTAGTACTGCGTTATCATCTGCCCGCGCTTCCAGCTCTGCCAGTTTCTCGCAGACTGTATCATCTCGTAACATCCGGCACGCTCCCATCTTTGCCGCCGCGTCAGACACATAAGGCTTATTAAATGCTTGGCGGTAAGCGTCTACACGCCTCACCCCTTGGCTAATCAGCCGGGCAAACTCAAACTTGCATTCCCGCTTCTGCAAGTGCTTCGCATTGTCAATTTTCACCATAAAATGTCCATGTTTTGTCACATTTTCACCCGCTTTTGTCCACAATTTGTTGTCCTTCTGTTACCTCACACTGCGCACGCGCGGCGTTCCTCTTCCTTCCGGCGCAGCTTTTCCTGCACCTCGGCTATCATGGCAGCAAAAGCCACATCTTCCTCGCGTGTATGTCTCGGTAGCAAACTTGCGCCATCCTTGCCGGAAATCTCCATCTGGCTCTTATCCCCATACTTGCGCGGCAGCAGCTTACAGAGCTGCCATTTTACCGCGTCCATTTCCATCTTGATAGCCTCCAGCCGCACGCGAGCAAGTGATGCGTCTTGCGCCTCCTGCGCCACCCTTGCCGCCTCCTCGCTCAGCTCCAGCAGCCTCTCCTCCATCAGATAGAGCCGCGCCTGCGCCGCTACCTCGTACCGAGCCTTGAACTCCGGCTTGCGCTCCAGCCACGCCTCCAGCGTACGCCGGGGGATATTCAGCACCCGCGCCGCCTCCCTCCGGCTCGCGCCATCAGCGATCAGCTCACACACAGCCGCCCCCACCTTCGCCGTATAGGCGCAAGGCCTCCCCGGCTTCCGCTCTACCCTGCTATCATCTGCGCACTCTCTCAACTTCATGCCGCTATTATAGCGCACTATCCACTATAAATCAATAGTCATGAGTCAATATCCTCGCGCACGCGCATGCCCCCGCGCGTAGTGGCCGCAAATCTCGCCGCCATTTTACCCGCCGGCGGTGTTTCCATTGTCTACTTTTCCCCGCTTTTTGTCTACCTTTTTGCCTGTTTTGTCTACCTACTGTCTACCTTTATTCTATCTCTACACATTGATAATAAGATATATAATAATAAAGGTATACAAGTAGACAGTATTTTATACGCACACACACGCGCGCGAGCGGCGGCACATGAAAAGCGCGAGCAGCCCCAGCAGAGCCACCCGCGCTATATACTGCCCTTTGCGATATGTGATTATCGCACCGCCGCTTCCAGCCGTTGCAGGGCGTAACGCTCTTTCTCTTCGGATAGGTGGAAATAGCCACGCTCTATCTTCTCGCTATCGTGCCCCACTAGGGCGCGGCAGTCATCCGGGGTCAGGTTTGCATCCGTTCGGTGTCCGGAAACAGCCGTGTGGCGTATGCTATGAAACGATTTTTTGCTCATGCGATACTTATTCCCAGCCGCCGGCCGGCCGTCATCCTCCCCCAGTATACCAAACGCCCGCAGCAGGTCAGTAAACTGTGTAGAGAGATAGCCGGGTGAATGCCTGTATCGCTCAGCCATCAGCGGAAAGATATACTCATCATCCGGGCAAGCGACTTGCTGCCGGCGTTCCATGATAGCAAGCAGCGCACCCTCCAGCAAAAACGCGCGCGCCTTGCCTGTCTTTTTCTCGGCGGGAATGAATATGCGCCCGCGCTCAAAATCAACGTAGCTCCACCGCATCAGGCACACGTCAGAGAGCCGGAGGCCGTGGCAGTAGTAGGAAACGGCAGCCATATCTCGCCACACTTCGGGGAACTGCGTCAGGATGATCTTCATTTCCTCCACGGAAAAAGCCTCTCGCTCCTGCGGTTTCGTATTTACGCCGGCGGCCTTGGCTATCTTGGCCACGCATACACCCTCCCACGGGTTGCGGGAACGGAATCCATCGCGCACGCCCTTTTGAAATGCACTGCTCAGATATACCTTGCGGCTCACAATCGTGGCACATGATACACGCCCGAGCAGGCTTTTCACAAACGCGCGGCAGTCATCTTCCGTTATCATGTCCACGCGCTCATGAGCACGCTTGCCCAAGAACTCAATGAAGAGCTTGTGCGACCGCTCCCGGTTGCGCTCAGAACTCGCCGTAGAATCGCGCGGCACACTGTCCAGCAGCTCCACCACGGAGGGCACCGCCCTGCTCATGCCGTTAGCTACTGCCACCGCCCGCAAGGCATCTTGCGCTTCGTCCAGCGTGCAACGCCCCTTTGCGAGCCGCTCCATCGCCTCGGCCTGCGTCTCAGCCGTGCGCCGCAGTTGCTTTGCACTCTTGCCGTGCTCTTCAACGGGAATCCCCGTGGATTGCATAACTTTCTTGCCGTCTTGTCGCCAGCAGGCTATCCAGCAAGCCCTATCCTTTTTTTTGGTAATCCAAGCCATTTTTTTATGGTGTGTTTTGCGTTTCTCCGGGGGTGGGTGACGGTCGCGTCACCCTGTGCGCCACCCAGAACGCCACCCTCTTTATCACACCGCGCCGCACCCTATCAAGCAAAAAGCCCGCAGCTTCTAGGGCTTGCGGGCTTGTCGAACTGTATCAAACTATCTT
>JAFLSS010000071.1 GCA_022510805.1 Akkermansiaceae bacterium | reverse complement strand
AAGCACGCGCCCCGGAGGGGTGAGGACTCGATGGGGCGAGTCCGAGTCAACTACCTGGTGGGATCAAGAATCCTCATTTTCAGAATCCTTTGTTTCTCACAGAATGGTTGCGGCATGGGATTATTGTGATGGAGAAAAGAGCTATGTAGAATTAGATGGAGAAATCGTACAGGGTAATTTTTTCGAAGGTTCGGAATTTTGAATTATGAAACTATTGATGATGAGCGCATGGAATATACGCATATTCTTCAGAACGACAGTCCTAGCATTGTTTGTTCTGTTGCCTGTTGGGGCGGAGGAGATGGAACGAGAACTCCCGGAGCTAATATCTCAAGCATTCTCGAAACGGGCGGCCTTAGTGATTCCTATTGAGGAGCGTCCTGCTTTATATCAAGAATTTAGCAAAGATGAGAATTATTCACGTGAGTTTCGGGAATATGCAAGTAAGAGGTATCGCTTATCTGTCATAAGGCAAAGCATGATTGAGCTGATACAGAGTGTTCATGATCAACAGAGTGCTGAGTCCGCAGTAGAGCGCATCATCGAATATGATAAAGAAGTGGCCGGAATGGACATTCGGCAGGCTTTTATTAGAGCCAAGCGGAAAGCAAACAAAATGGAGCTTTATCTACTTGCCCACTTGTATGAATGGGAAGGAATGGACTGCGCGAATGTATATAAGAAAATGGTGAGCTGTATCGAGGGTAAAAATTTATACCAATACGACATGCTGAAAAGAGAGTTGAACCCGAGGTTGCTTGGCCTTTGGAATCATTCTTTATACTTGCCAAGTTTTTATGTCTCCACTGAGCCGATCATAGCTGCTTACAAAGATATATACGGGGATTCCGCATACTCCGCAGAGCTTAGAGAGTTTGCAGCTAGGTGTCTTAAATTAAATGATATACGCGAGAAGATGCTGGAGGCGGCGAGCAAGATTCATGATGAGGCGAGTGCGATTGAAGCCGGGGAAATACTTACACGGCATGTAGAAGAAATGGTTGATTTGGACATGCTCGGATATTATATAGAGATTAAAGACAAGCTGAGCAAGGGGGAACAAGAGAAGCTGGATCAGCTGTTGCTTTGGCGATACGATGAGGCAGAAGCATTCATGAGTAGATATCTGAGAATATGGGAGGAAAAGGGGCTTGAACAATATGCGAGCCAAGTAGAAATAATCCGAGAAAGCGTGCCATTTAAAACCTATCATGCGCTTTGGGCAGATTATATGTATCATGGGTATAATAAGTCTATTAAGTCTGGTATAAAGATAGAGAAGTCTGTAGATGATTTAATATTTGAGCTCAGTGACCGTACCTACATGGAAGTGTTGTACCCCATATCGCTTTAGCTGCAGAAAACTTCGCTTTCCCTCGTATGGATGTTTTATCAATATTCCTCCATAAGAGCCCATATAGACAATGAAAAATTGAATCAACTTGGAACAAACCTGCCAGAAAGATCATCTTCCAGTAAAACAGGCAGCATGCTCCCCGGTTCTACAAAAGATCATTTTTTACCACCCTCCCGCGCTTACGATGTGTGCGGGCGCAAGGTGGCAGAGTACGGCACAGGCGTACAGCCCGCCGTCTTTGCCTATGATGATGCGAATCATATGATCTCTCTGACCACATGGCGCATGGGGCGCTGCATCTGGAAGAAAGTAGAGTAAAACGGCGAAACACCCCTGCACGAACGCTACATCTACCGCAAGACACCCGACGGCTGTAAGGGCGGTTGGACGCGTGCCGACAGACACGCGCCCCGGAGGGGTGAGGACTCGATGGGGCGAGTCCGAATCAAAACGCCCGACGGCTGTAAGGGCGGTTGGACGCGTGCCGACAGACACGCGCCCCGGAGGGGTGAGGACTCGATGGGGCGAGTCCGAATCAAAACACCCGACGGCTGTAAGGGTGGCTGGACGTGTGTGAAGCACGCGCCCGGAGGGGCGAGGATCGGAGGGGCTGGGATAAATGTGCTTGTCATAACATTTATGCTTGTTATCGTGACTGAGGTGTGTTAAAAATAGCTTGGCAATGGTAGAGTGGCCGCTAGTGTGGCGGCGTGTCACGGATGAGAGTGTTGATTTTCAGGAGCCGGGTATGAATGATGAGCAGAAAGCGAGGTTTGTTGATTTGTTGCGGGTCAAGACAAGGGTGATGAGTTGGGAGGAGATTGCGCGCTTTGTGGGTGTGTCCGTGAAGACCTTATCTGCCTGGAGAAAAGGGAAGAGGTTTCCGAGTAAGGAGCGGTTGATTGCTCTTTTTTATGCGCTGGGGATTTCTCCTGTTGGATTTTACGGGATTGAGGCTCCGACGGGGGATGAGGTTTATTGTACGCGCGAGGAGGCGTGCCGCAGGACCGGGCTGACGGATTCGGAGATGGATCTTGCGGTTGAGCGGGAGATTTTTCACCCGGAGGGGTTAAATTATTATTTTTTGCGCGCGGAGTTGACGCAGCGCATGGCTGAGGCGGAGGCTCGGCAGTGTGCGATTTTGGAGTTGGTTGTTGTGCCGAAAGTGGAGGAAATCAACCGGGATTTGCAGGAGTTGTTTGCCAAGGCGAATCCCCGGTATTATGGCTGCTGAGGGTGGCGGCGTATGCCGGAGGGAAGCTGTGCTTTGCTTGGGGGTGGCTCAGGGGGCGGGGGGGATCCTCGGTGTCTTCTTGGGGTGGGAGGGCGGTGCCGGAGGGTGGGTAGGGCGGGATGATGAATCCTTTGCGCTTGTGTACTTCTTTGATGAAGATGCGCAGGGCTTCTTGGATGATATCCTTGCGCGATACGTCCATTTGCTGTGAGGCTAGTATGAGTTTGGAGACGAGTGTTTGCGGGCAGCGGAAGGCGATGGTGACGTAATCGCCCTTTTCTTCCTTTTCGGTGGTGTCGGCGGTGGGCTTCATGTGGGAGAGAGAGAGGGGTGTGGGAGGAGTTAGGGTTTGCGTGCGCCACCGCATATTTTGCAGTTGTTGCCGGAGGGTGTTTGGCTGGGGCGGCCTTTGCAGTGGGCGTAGTAGCGGCAGCTGCGGTTGTGGGTCTTGCCGGATTGGCTGTTGATCCAGTAGGGAGCGTCCTGCCGGGAGTCAGCCGCAGCGGCGGCGAGGGGCGGAGCAAGCCGCGCCGGCGCTGTGGGCAGCAAGACGGCGGCCAGCAGGACACCTGCCCACAGCCCCTGCCGGATACAGGCTGCCGGAATGTTTCGGATGCTTCCCCTCATGGCTATATGTTACCATGTTATGGTCCACAGGGAAAGCTAAATATGAGCAAAACTGATTTTTTGTTACTCGCGTTCCTGAGCGTGTTGCTTCATCGCGCTGAGGGTGTCGGCATAGAGCGCCAGCAGTGCTTCTGACTCGGAGAGTTGGACGCACCAGGAGATGAGTTGCCGCGCGCGGAGGTAGGCTTTGTTGGCATCCGATTTGCGGATGATGGCGGAGTAGTCCTGCTCGGTTCCTTCGCTGTCGATGAAGCGCACCTTGTTGGCCATCTGGCGTATGATGAAGGGGCGGGTGGAGCCATTGATGGTGGAGGAAATCTCACCTTTGTAGACCTCGGTGCCATCTGCGCGGAAAAGGAGGCCGGCGGTGTCAGCCAAGATCGCTTCGCGGAGCGGGGCGGGCAGGGAGTCGAGCCAGTATTGAGCCGTGTGGAGGCAGAGGGCGTCCTTTTCTTTAGAGAACGCGCTGAAGACGGCGTCCTCACCCGCGGAGGCAATGGCTTTTTTCACCTTGTCGAGCGCCGTGTTGTGTTTTTTGGAGGTGAGTTTGGCCATTTCGGCGTGGTAGTCGTGCAGCTCGCCCTCGCTGCTCACAAATTGCGCTCCTTCGTAAACAATGAAGTAGTGCTGATTGTTGCCTTTGGTGGAGGAGAGGGCGCCGGAGTAGGCCGGGCTGCCATCCGGCTTGAAAAGCAGCCCCAGCTTTTCGGCGATGAAGGCTTCGCGGACGAGCCGGGGGAGAGTCTTGAGCGCTTCTGCGCCGCGGTGCGCTTCGGCATCAGTCAGGTGGGCGGCGGTGGATTTGGCGGCGCCTGCCGCAGACTTGGTGGAGCCCGCGGCAGAGAGCGGCAGGGCGGAGGAGAGCAAGGCAGCGGCTGCCAGGGTGGAAAGCAGGAGTCTCATGACGCTTGACATTATAGGGGAGGGGGCTGCCCGGGGCAAGTTTTTTTGCGTAGTGGGGGCGAAGAGAAGAGGAGAAAAACGCAGTATGACAAATTTTTTGCTTGATGACTTGCCTACGCGTGCTAGGATGAGTTGCGATGGCTTTTTACAAGACGAATGCGTGCTATACCGGTGACTCCTGCCTGACGTGGGCTTGGGGTTGGTATTGGCCTGTGTGAGTCGTGATAGGAAGCCAATTGGCGCGAGGGCGCTGTTTTCCCCCTAAGGAAAAATAAACTTTCATACCGCTTTGGCTTCCTGGAGGCCAAGGCTTTTTTTTATTTTTACCCCCCAATAAAAAGATGAACAAGATCACGCTACAGCAAACGTGCCGCAGGCTGGCGGAGGGCGATACGCAGACTCCGATACGCCTGTTCATGCAAATCAGCCGTCAAACCCCGCAGGCCATTCTATTGGAAAGCGCTGAGGTGGATGGACGATGGGGGCGCTACAGCGTGATTGCTACGGACTACCTCTGCGAGCTGTCGTGCCGAGAGGGGAAACTGGCGGTGCAGGTGCATGATGAGAGTGTGGCGGGGCTGCGCGCGGCGGATGGGCAGCCCTACATGCAGGGCATGCGCATGGTGCTGGATGCGCTGGAAGTGGTGCCGCAGAATGCGGAGATGGCGCCCATCACCCGGGCATTGTACGGGTATTGGGGGTATGAGATGGCGGCGGTGTTTCAGCCTAAGCTGGCGCAGACACTGCGGGTGAGCGATGCCGAGAGCCGCCTGGCGCTGGCCGCCACGGTGCTGGTCTTTGACCACATGTACAACAAGCTCTACCAGCTGAGCATCGGCACGCCGCGCGATGTGGTGAATATGCCGGTGCTGATGAATTGCCACCCGGGCACATATGCAGTGGGCGAGACAGAGCGCTGCCCCTCAGAGGAGGCGTATAAGGCAGGTGTGGAGAAAGTGCGCCGGATGCTGCACGCGGGGGAGGCGATACAGGTGGTGGGCTCTACGCAGTGCAGTGCGCCTTTTGAGGGGGACACCTTCTCTCTGTACCGCCGGATGCGCGGCATCAACCCCTCTCCCTATATGTTCTATATGCGCTTTAGCGACATAGAGCTATTTGGCGCTTCGCCGGAGGTGATGGTGCGCTGCACGGGCAATAAGCTGCTGCTCTCACCCATTGCGGGCACGCGGCGCCGCGGGCGCGATGCCGCAGAGGATGAAGCGTTTGCGGCGGAGATGCTGGCCAGCGAGAAGGAGCGTGCCGAGCATGTGATGCTCGTGGACCTGGGGCGCAATGACCTGGGGCGCGTGGCAGTGGGCGGCTCGGTGCAGGTGGAGCGGCTGATGGATGTGGAGCGCTTCTCGCACGTGATGCACATGACCAGCCGCGTGACGGCAGACTTGGCGCCCGGCCGGGATGGGCTGGACCTGCTGGCCAGCGCGTTCCCTGCCGGAACAGTGAGTGGCGCGCCCAAGGTGCGGGCCATGGAGATCATCCACGAGATCGAGGAGCGCCCGCGCGGGCCGTATGCCGGCTGCATCGGCTGGTTGGGATTGGATAAGGACGCCGTGCACCTGGACACCGGGATCACCATCCGCTCTATGTGGAGGCGGGGAGACCGCGTGTACTGGCAGATGGGCGCCGGCCTCGTGTACGACTCGGATCCGAAGTACGAATGGATGGAGTGCCGGAATAAAGGCCGCATCATCGACACCATCCTCTACACCAGTGAAGACTAACACCTTACCCTCGTTCTCTCATGATTCTCTTTATTGATAATTACGACTCGTTTTCCTACAACATCGTGCAGTATTTCCTGCGCACCGGCCGGGAGCCGCTCGTGCTCACCAATGACAACCCGCGCGTGCTCGAGCTGGCTACAGCGCCGGAGCTGGAGGCTGTGGTGTTATCCCCCGGGCCGAGCAACCCGGAGCATGCCGGGTATTGCCTGGAGTTCTTGAGCCGCCTGCCGCACCATATCCCCGTGCTGGGGGTGTGCCTGGGGCACCAGTGCCTGGGGCACCACGCCGGCTGTGAGGTGGTGCGCGGCCCCAAGGTGATGCATGGCAAGACGAGCTGCATCACCCACCCGGGCACAGGCCTTTATGCGGGGATTGCGAGTCCCATGCAGATAGGCCGCTACCACTCGCTTGTCGTCAAAGTGCCGGAGGCGCACCCGCTGCTGGAGGTGACCGCGCGCGATGAGGATGGGGAGGTCATGAGCATGCGCTACAAGGACCGCCCCTGGGTAGGTGTGCAGTACCATCCGGAGTCCATCCTCACCCCTGAGGGGCTGACGCTGATCGGCAATTTCCCCCAACACATCATCTAAAGGGCTCGCAGCCCGGCGGCGCAGCGCTCATGAGTGCGCGCTGCCTGCTGCCCTCCTCAACACAACCTTCTCTATAAACAACAAATCATGACAACTTCTACCATACTGGACCGCCTGGCAGAGCGGCACCACCTCTCCCCCGAAGAGGCAGAGCAGGCATTTGCCTCCCTGCTGGATGGGGAGATGACCTCCGCTCAGGCCGGGGCATTCCTGCTCACCCTCCGCACCAAAGGCGAAACAGCGCAGGAGATGAGCGCCGCCGTGCAGGGCGCCCTGAAGCGCGCCCACCTCGTGCCCCCTATTTCCGGGGATTATGCAGATGTAGTGGGCACCGGCGGTGACGGCAAGCACTGCTTCAACTGCTCGACCGCCACCGCCCTCACCCTGGCCGGCCTCGGCTGCCGCATCGTCAAACATGGCAACCGCGCCGTCTCCTCCTCCAGCGGCGCCGCCGATGCGCTGGAGAGTCTCGGCTACCCGCTGGGGCAGGATGCCGCCGGCATCGCCCGCTCGGTGCAGCAGCACAACTTCGCGTTCTGCTTTGCGCCGCATTTTCACCCTAGTTTCAAGAACATAGGCCCCATCCGCCGCGAGCTCGGCGTGCGCACCTTGTTCAACCTGCTTGGCCCCATGATCAACCCCAGCCGCCCGCCGCTCATGATGCTGGGGGTGGCCTCGCCCGCGCTGGTACCCGGCATCGCAGAGGTGCTGGCTCAGGGGGCAAGCTACAAGCGCGCCCTCGTCTTCTGCGGAGCAGGGGAGTATGATGAACTCACCCTCTTCGGCGCCGCCACCGCCTGCTTGGTGCAGGGGCGGGAAGTGCAGCCCCTGGAGCTCCACCCCGCTGACTGGGGCTTGACGCCTCGCGCCCTCACCCCGGAAAACGAAGCCGCCCTGCGGGTCGACACGCGCGAGGCCGCCGTTGCCGCCCTGCAGAGCCTGCTCGCCGGGAGCGCCTCTGCCGACATGGCGGAGATGGTGGCATTCAATGTGGCCGTCGCGCTCCGGCTTTTTCACCCCGAACTCAGCAAACAAGAATGCACCGCCCGCGCCCTCCGGGCAGTGAAAGATGGAGTGGGATCACAAGTTGTACGCAGCTGGTCATGAACTTACAACGCTTTATTGATGCCAAGCGGGACGAGCTGGCCGCCCTGCGCCGCCACATGCCTGAGCCCCGGCTTGCGGCACGCCCGGATTTTCTGGCGGCGCTGCAGGCCCCGCCGGCCGCGGGGCACCCCCTGCATGTCGTGGCGGAGTTCAAGCGCTCCTCCCCCTCTGCCGGAGTCATCAACGACCGCCTCACCCCGGCCGAAACCGCGCAGCAATATGCCGCCGGCGGCGCCAGCTGCATGAGCGTCCTCACCGAAGAGCGCTACTTCAGCGGCCACACGCGAGATCTCGACGCCGCCGCGCCCGCAGGACTCCCCCTGCTGAGAAAAGACTTCATATTCAGCGAGCTGCAAGTGCGGCAAACCTTTGCCACCCCCGCGAGCGCCCTGCTGCTCATCGTCGCCCTCACCCCGGATGCCGCGCAACTGCGCGCCCTGCGCGAGCTGGCGGAGAGCCGGGGCATCCACGCCGTGGTGGAGATCTTCACCGAGCGTGAACTTGAACTCGCACGCGAAAGCGGCGCCCGCATCATCCAAGTGAATGCCCGCAACCTCGAAACCTTCCGCACCGACCGCGAGGAAGGCCTCAAACTCGCCGTCCACCGCCAACCCGGCGAATGCTGGATAGCCGCCAGCGCCATGAGCCGGAGACCCCACCTCGAGGCCGCCGCCGCCGCCGGCTACCAGGCCGCCCTTGTCGGCACGGCCCTCATGCAGGGCAGCTCACCCCTAAGCAGCCTCCAACGCCTCCTCCTAAGATCATGAGCCGTCCCCTTCCTTTCATCAAAATCTGCGGTCAGACCCACACCACGAGCGTGGACTACGCCCTCATCACAGGAGCGCGTTTCATCGGCTTCATCTTCCACCGCAGCAGCCCGCGCAGCATCTCCCCTGAGCGCGCCGCCGGCATCCACACAGGCGCCGCCAAGCGGGTGGGAGTCTTTGTGCGCCAGAGTGCCGGTGAGATACTCGACACCATCGCGCGCGCGCGGCTCGACTACGTGCAGCTGCACGGCAAGCAGACCCCAGATGACGCCCTCCGCATCGGCCCCGAGCGAGTCATCCGTGTCCTCTGGCCGGAGTCCTGTGAGACACCCGCCGCCCTGCAGCGCCAGCTGGATACCTGGGCTCCCTTCTGCGCCTATTATTTGCTGGATGCCGGGCAGACCGGCCAGGCCGGAGGCCTAGGCAGACTCCTCAACGCGAGTGATTTTGATAAGCTGAGGTTCCCGCACCCGTGGATCCTTGCCGGCGGACTCAGCGCGGACAACCTCGAGCGCGTCCTCGCGCAGTGCACCCCGGATGGGGTTGATCTCAACAGTGGAGTTGAGATCTTCCCCGGACTCAAAGACCTGAGCCTCATCTTCGCTGCCCAGCGAGCCATCCGCCGCGCGCGCAGCTGAGGCTCCCTATTCCTCCTGCGGGCTGGAAGCCAAGCTGAAAAGCGCAAACGAGGGCAGGTGCGGCGCCGCCTCATCCTCAAGCTCGCGCACGATGTCAAAAAGATCCTTCTCCGTTGTCGCGGAGCGGTTCAGATACACATCCAATGCATAGAGCGAAAGCTTGATAACACTCGTCTGGTCAATGCCACGGGAATCCATGATGCGTTCAATAGCAGCGCACATGGGCTGCGTGGCGCGGAAGGAAATAATTCTGACGTTTTTCTTTTTCATATGTTGAAAGTTTTAGGAAAGATATTATAACAATAAAATTCGCCGGAGTCAGCGAAGAAATTAAGGCGCAGCGACCGGATTGTTGTGATAGATTGATGGTAAAGCGACAGAAAAAAACAATTTTTTTAGGCATCATGCTGAGAGAACGAGATAGAGAAAAAATAAACAATTTGTCTTGCCAACAATCCCGGCATGTGCTATACTGCGCTGCGTTGTGCTAACGCACGCATTGAGTCTGGATCGTCTAGAGGCCTAGGACTCTCGCCTTTCACGCGGGCAACACGGGT
>JAFLSS010000070.1 GCA_022510805.1 Akkermansiaceae bacterium | reverse complement strand
AGCGGGTAGCGGGAATCGAACCCGCATGATCAGCTTGGAAGGCTGGAGCTTTACCATTAAGCTATACCCGCGTTGGATGAGTTTATCTTAGCATAATTTTTGCAGATGGCAAGCATAATCTGCGACAAAACGCAGCTTTCTGCCGTGCGGCGGTGGATAAGCCATTAATTTGCACTTGCCACGAGGCGCCATTTGTGGTAGTATTCTCTCTGCTGCACCGGAGCCGCGGTGTAGGCGTTTCCACCCATGAAAACTGAACTAATCGAGAAAGCTAGCCGGATTGTCGCTGATAACCAATTGCTTATCAATATCGTTTCCAAGCGAGTGCAGCAGTTGAGCCACGGTTCGGATCCCTATGTGCCCACTACCCCGGAGATGGGGCTTGGGGATATCGCCCTCACGGAGATTGTGGAGGGCAAACTCGTGTGGCGCGAAGCTACAGAGGAAGAACTCTCTACTGAGGAGGATCCCTTTGCCGCTTTGGCGGAGGAGGAGTCCCCCGCTGCTGAGAGCTGAGTTGACTCCTTTAAGACGAATCGGGGGACGCCGCATAGCCGGGTCCCCCGCCTTATTTACTCACGGTCATGGCAAAGAAAGCGACTCTGGAGGGGCAGCTCATTGCGAGCAATAAAAAGGCCGGGCGCGATTATGAGATCCTGGAGCGGTATGAGTGTGGCATCGAGCTGCGCGGCACCGAGGTGAAATCCATCCGCTCCGGCCGTGTGAATGTGGCAGATGCCTTTGCCAGAGTGGAGAAAGGGCAGCTTTTCCTGTATGGCTGTGATATTCAGCCGTGGGAGACGGCCGGTAGCTGGTTTCAGCATGAGGCTCGCCGCCCGCGCCGCCTGCTGGCGCATAAGAAGGAGATTCTCAAGCTGGAGATCCGCATGGCGCAGCGCGGTTTTGCGCTGCCCTTGCTGCGCATGTATTGGAAGAATGGCAAGGTGAAGGTGGAGCTGGGTACCGGCCGCGGCAAGACGCACCGCGACCAGCGCTATGATCTGAAGGCCCGCGCGGAGATGCGCGAGGCGCAGCGCGAGGTGTCGCGTTTCAACAAGCGCTCATACACCTCTTGATCCGGCGGGCTCTTCCCTCCTGATCCCGCGGGCGCTTCTCTCTATTTGTTGAATTTTCCCCCCTTTTTTTGATGATATGAACAAACAACCTGTAATAGTATTGGTAGCCCCGGGATTTGAGGAAGTGGAGCTTGTGGCTCCTGTGGATATCCTCCGGCGGCTGGGAATTGAGGTGGTGCTGGCCGGCGTGAGTGGCTTGACAGTGGAGGGAGCGCATGGCATCTGCGTGCGGGCAGACATGCTGCTGGTGGATGTGGAGCCGGAGAAGTATTGCGGGGTGATTCTGCCGGGCGGCCAGGCGGCGTGGACTCTGCGCGACACGCCGGCGGCGCTGGCGCTTGTGCGTGAGATGCACAGCGCTGAGAAGCTGGTGGCGGCCATCTGCGCGGCGCCCATTGTCTTGGAGGCCGCGGGAGTGCTCAGCGGGCGCCGGGTGACCAGCTACCCCGCGCCGGGCGTGCGGGATGAGCTCACCTCCGTGAAATGCATCTCTGAGGAGCAAGCCGTGACCGATGGGCACATCATCACCGGCCGGGGCCCGGGGGCGGCGCTGGACTTTGGTTTTGCCTTGGGCGCGTATCTGGGCTGTGAGTCCCGCATCGCTGCCCTGAAAGAGGAAATGTGCTACCCCTACACCGCCGGTTAAATGCAGTCCTGTTTTGTTCATACCTGCGCCAATGGGTTGACTCTGCTGGTGCAGCAGCAGCCCCGCGCGCGCGTGGTTTCGCTTCAGGTGTGGGTGGAGACGGGCTCCATGCTGGAGGGGGAGCTGGCGGGCTCCGGCGTGTCCCACCTGCTGGAGCACATGGTCTTCAAAGGCACGGAGGAGTACTCTGCCGCAGAGCTCAATGAGGCGGTGGCGGCGCTGGGCGGTTTGTGGAATGCTTACACCAGCACCGACCGCACGGTGTTCCACATCGACGGCCCGGCGGTGCATTGGCAGAGTTTTCTGCATATCTTGCTGCAGCTCACGCTGCATCCCACTTTCCCGCAGGAGGAGTGGGAGCGCGAGCGCGAGGTGATCCGCCGTGAGATGGACATGTACCGCGATGACCCGAATGACGCCACGTACCGCGCGCTGGTGGAGACGCTCTACACGCGGCATCCGCGCCGCCTGCCGGTGATCGGCGAGCGCGCGGCGTTCGATGCTCTCAGCCCGGAGGACATGCGCCGCTATCACGCCGCGCGCTATGTGCCGGGCAATATGTTTGTCTGCATCGTGGGGGATGTGGAGCCGCAGGCTGTGGCGGCAGCGCTGGAGGCGGAAACCGGCGGTATCCCGGCGCGTGCGCTGCCGCAGGCGCTTCTGCCCGAGGAGCCCCGCCAGTGGGGCCCGCGCCTCTGCCGCCGTGAGTTCCCGCAGCCCACAAGCACGCTCATGCTCGCGTGGCGTATCCCGCAGGTGCATCACCCGGATGGCGCCCCCCTCGCGCTGCTCTCGACGATATTGGGGGAGGGCCGCACGGCGTGGCTTTATGAGCGCTTCCACGAGCAGCAGGCGCTGGTGCATGACGTCGCGACTCTGCTTCTGCCGCAGCATGGCGGCGAGGGGGCGCTGGTGGTGGAGGTGGATGTGGATCGCGAGCGGCGGGATGCCGTGCGTGAGGAGATCTTGCGCTATGTGTCCACGCTGGGCACGGCGGATTACTCAGCCGCGCTGCGCCGCGCGCTGCGCCGCATGCAGGAGCGCTACCTGCGCTCGGCTTCCTCTGCCCAAGGTGCGGCGGATTTGCTGGGGAGTTTTTGGCACCACGCGCGCAACCCGCGGGGGTATGAGGAATGGAGAGCTGCGCTGCAGGCGGTGACTCCGCAGGATGTGCAGCGGGTGGCCGCCACTTACCTGCAGCCGCTGCGCCTGGTGGAGGTTAGTGTGGATCCTGTGGGGAGCAATGCGGCTGAAGAAGATGCCGCCTGCGCGGCGGCGGATGAGTTGCCGGTGGTGACGCGCCTGAGTCACGGGCTGCGCTGCGTGGTGAGGGAGGATCACCGCCTGCCGCTTTTCAGCGCCACGCTGGCTATTTCTGCCGGTTGCCGCTATGAATCAGCCGCGGAGTCCGGCGTGTCCTCCCTGCTGGCGGAGTGTCTGCCCAAGGGCACTTCCACGCGCAGCGCGGCGGAGATTGCCGCTCAGGTGGAGGACCTGGGCGGCTCGCTGCACTGCCGCGCGGGCAACAACACCATCGTCCTCTCCCTGCGCGGCCTGGCACAGGATGCCCCGGCGCTGCTGGAGCTGCTGGCAGATGTGGCGCTGCGTCCCTCCTTCCCATCGGAGGCGGTGAACACGGCGCGCGCCGACATGCTGGCAGATCTCCGCGATGAGGCGGAGGACCCTGTCGCGCTGGCATTCCGCCGCCTGCGCAGGCTTTGCTTTGGCTCTGTGTCCTATGGCAATATGCCCTCCGGCGAGCCGGAGAGTGTGAGCTCGCTCACGCGCGATGCCCTGGTGCGCGCGCATGCTCGCTTGATGAGTGGCGGCAATGCCGTGCTCTCGCTGGCGGGGGATGTAAGCCCGGAGCAGATGCTGGAGCTGGTGCAGGCTCATTTTGCTGCCATGCCGGCGGGAGCGGCTTCCCCGGTGGCGGACACGCCGCCCCAGAGATCGGCGGATGCTGCGCTGGCCACCCCGGCGGGCAAGGAGCAGGCCGTGCTCGCTGTGGCGCTGCCCTCTCTGCCGCCGGATCACCCGGATCAGCCGCTGCTGCTTTTGTTTGACGAGTGGTGCCAGGACATGGCCGGCCCGGTCTACGCTGAGATCCGTGAGAAGCGCGGCTTGGCGTATCACGCGGCCTCCTCCCTCCTGCAGGGGGGGGATGCCGGCTGCCTGTACTTCAGCCTTGAGACCTCACCGGACCAGGTGGAGCAAGCGCGCCGCGCGCTGGAGGAAGTGCTGGCCCGGCTGGCAGAGGAAGGCATGGCGCCCGAGGCGCTGGAGCGGGCACGCGCCACATCTGTGGCGGCGCGGCTCCTGGCGGCGCAGTCTCTGCACCGCCGCTGCTCCCAGAGTGCGCTGGATGAGCTGCTGGGGCTGGGGGCGGATTATGCTGACCGCCTGCCTGACATGCTGGCGCGCGTGACTCACGAGCAGATGCAGGCCTTCATCCGCCGCTTGTTGGCGCCCGGTGCGGCGCGCGCGTGGCTGACTATGGTGCCGGGTGCTGCCGAGGCGCAATGAGCGGCTTTGGCGCAGGCGGCCGCTTGGTGTTTTGGTGGCGGCCTGCGCGCAGGGGCGGCGGATTCAGCGCAGGGAGAGGGAGTCGTCATCCTGGCGGAGATCCTCCACCGAAATGTAGGGCAGCAGCTCCACCGGCATGGTGAAAAAAGCCTCGGGCAGGTGATCCTCCGTGATGAGCAGGTGGGGGCGGCAGGGGAGGCTGTGCGCCGCGGCGGCGCCGATGGCATGTGCCGGAGCGGCCACCAGGGTGCGCCCGGCAGCGGCCGCTGCTGCTGCAGCCCAAGCCGCGCGTGTGGCGTGGTGGTAGGCAATGCGCCCCGGCTCAGGAAGCGCAGGCGGGCAGAGCAGGGCGAGCTCCGGCTGCTGGCGCGCCAAAAATTCCTCTGCCGCCTCTGCGGATACCAGCTGGCACTCCTTATCCAGCTCACCGCCGGCGATCACGCCTTGCTGGGGGGTGGCCTTGGCGGAGATGGCCATGAGGACGCGCGGTGAGGGGGTGATGATGCGGCAGGGTAGCTCCCCCAGCAGCCCCAGCAGTGACAGCGCAGGGCTGCCCCCCTCCAGGTAAAGGCACATGCCGGGCCGGACGTGGCGCAGGACTCGCTCTGCAAGCTGGCAATCCAGCCGCGCGGCGTCTTCCTCACCCCCGGTCGGCAGGGTGTATTTGGCGCCGCCGTGCACGCGTGTCAGCAGGCGCCGCTTGTGCAGGGCGATGATGTCGGTGCGGATGGTTTCTTCCGTCACGCCGAGCTCACGCGCCAGCTCAGCAGAGCGCAGGTAGCCCCGCTGCTCCAGCAGGCGTAAGATGAGGGCGCGGCGCTCGTGGGGGACATACATGAGAGGAAAGAGAGCGGGGGGTGGCGGCGGGTTACTGCTCCAGCATCCGGGCATAGTCGCTCAGATCACGGATGGCCTCATCTGTGGCTTGGATGAGGCGACTCTTGGCCGGGTCAGGGAGGCAGGCGGCGCGCCGTTTGTTCTCACGGAGGTGGCGGATGATGAGTGAGATGCGCTTGGTGACATCGGGCACGGGGATTTTGTCCTTGTAGGTGAGCAGGATGGTGCCCTGCACATTGGACAAGACGCCCAAGTAGTGCTCCACCAGGAGCTCGCCTTCCTTTTGATCATCAAACCTCTCATCCACGGGAAGGAGATACCTGCCTATAATACTTGCGATTTTCCCGAAGGAGGAATAGAGCGGATTGTTCAGCACATAGTGCATGAAGCGCTGCTCTTCATCGGAGAGCAGATCCGCCGTGCACCACTTCTGCGTGTTATACTTCACCTTCCCCGGCGAGAGTTCCTCACTTGCCGCCATCTTCTCCAGGGGGGTGGGGAGCCCCAGCGCGAAGGCTATATCGAGATCCGGCCGCGGGCTGTCAGCGTATTTCCGGCAGACAAAGTCGATAAAGTTCGTGAGCACCTCTACGCGGTTGAGAGTGAAGTCCCACGCGCAGAAGGGGAAGTCCTCCCCGGCATAGGCCAAGCCCGGACGCAGGAAAACAATCGCCTGGAGACGCAGGTAATCCTGCATGGCCATCTTGTTGAGCATGAGCTGCGCTTGGTTTTTGCTCTCCGAGCTTTCCCACATGGGAGGCTGCTGCTCGAGGTTGGTAGGAGTAGTCTCGATCTTGTAATAGATCTTGTTGGAGATGAAAAACTCGATGAAGAGTTTGTGGCCGGAGGGGGAATCGGCCGGGGTGAGCATCGCATCTCCCAGCGGGAGGTAGGTTTCGGTGCAGATTTGCTGAAGAAGCTGCCGGCTGAGGGCTCGCGGGAGCGCCTCGTGCTCGTTTGCCGCAGGGGGCGGACAGCTAAAGGAGATGCTGCGCCCGGCTATGTCATACAAGCAATCCCCCTGCAATTCGAGGTGCAGCGGCGAGTCCAGGTCAACCAGCCAGAGCGTGAGCCGGGTGATGCCACGCTGGGTGTTGTCGAGCTCGCCGCGGAGAACAAGAGGGGTGAGGTTGAAGTGCATGCCGGGAACAGCGGGTGGAGGCAAGAGAGACTCAGGTCTGAGCCGGGGCGAGAGTTGGCGCCGGCAGCTCTGCTGCAAGCTGTGCTACCTTGTCGGGCGCGTTCATGAGCTCGACCACGGCATCCCAGCGCCCCTGCATGAACGCCTCGCGCGGCTCTGCCGGCATGCGCACGGCAAAGGAGGCCTCATGGCAGGAGAAGGTCATGCTGTCCAGATCCAGCGTCCAGGTGGTTTCCGGAGCTCGGTTCAGGATAGCGGAGATGGCGGCGAGATCCTCCGCCGAGGCGCGCACGCAGGGGAGGCCGATGCCGGAGCTGTTGCCGAAGAAGATTTCAGCGAAGGACTCAGCCACAATGGCGCGGATGCCGGAGCGCTTGATCGCCTGGGGAGCATGCTCGCGCGAGGAGCCGCAGCCGAAGTTTTCACCGCCGATGATGATGCTCGCGCCGGCGTGCTGCGGGGCATCCAGCGGGTGCCCTTTGGAGCTGCCGTCTGCGGCGAAGCGGTCATCGTAAAACATGGTGCCCGCCAGCTCATCGAAGGTGATGCACTTCAGGAAGCGCGCCGGGATGATGCGGTCGGTGTCCATGTTGGCTCCCGGCACAGGCACCGCCTTGCCGCTGAGGGAGATAATGGATTGAAGAGGCATAGGATAAAGAGGGTAAAGAGGGGTGGTTTATTGCTGATCAGTGGCCAAAGAGGGGAAGACCTCACGCGGGTCGCTCACGCAGCCGGTGAGAGCTGTGGCTGCTGCCATGAGCGGGCTCATGAGCAGCGTGCGCCCGGTGGGGCTGCCTTGGCGGCCTTTGAAGTTGCGGTTGCTGGTGCTGGCGCATATCTGCGCGCCCTCCAGTTTGTCCGGGTTCATCGCGAGGCACATGGAGCAGCCGGGCAGGCGCCACTCAAAGCCTGCATCGCGGAAGATCTGCGCGATGCCTTCTTGCTCACACTGCCGGGCTGTCATCTGCGAGCCGGGGACGGCCAGTGCGCGGATGCCGGGCGCGATGCGCCGCCCGCGGAGCAGGGGCGCCACGGCGCGGAAATCTGAGATGCGCCCATTGGTGCAGGAGCCGATAAAGACCACATCCACCGGCAGGCCTTTGATGGGCTGCCCGGCGCTCAGCTTCATGTACTCCAGCGCCGCCCGGCGCGCCGCGCGCTTCTCCTCGTCTGCCGCATCTGCCGGGGCGGGCACCACCCCGCCGATGCCCACACTCATGTCCGGAGATATACCCCAAGTCACCGTGGGCTCAATCTCCTCAGCCGCGATGCGCACCACATCATCATACACGGCATCCGCATCGCTCGCAAAGCTCTTCCAGCGCTCCACCGCCGCATCCCAAGCCGCGCCCACGGGGGCAAACGGCCGCCCTTTGAGGTAGGCAAAGGTAGTCTCATCCGGGCACACGTAGCCGCAGCGCGCCGCCCCTTCGATGGCAAGGTTGCAGAGCGTGAGCCGCCCGTCCATATCCATGTGCTCAATAGCAGAGCCGGCGAACTCATAAGCATAGCCCAGGCCGCCGTCTGCCCCCAGGAGGCCGATGATGTGCAGCGCCACATCTTTGGCGGTGACACCCGGGCGCAGCGTGCCCTCCACGCGCACTTGGCGCACCTTGAGCGGGCTGAGGGCAAGTGTCTGTGTCGCAAGAGTATCACGCACCTGAGTCGTGCCGATGCCCATGGCAATAGCGCCCATGGCGCCGTGAGTCGCCGTGTGCGAATCACCGCACACAATCGTCATGCCCGGCTGGGTGATGCCGAGCTCCGGGCCGATCATGTGCACAATCCCTTGGCGGCCGGAGGGAAGATCAAAAAAGCGGACACCATATTCCGCGCAGTTGCGGCGCAGGGCATTCAGCATCGCTGCCGCGCGCGGGTCTGCGAAAGGCTCTGTTTGATTATCCGTGGGGATGATGTGATCCACCGTGGCAAAGGTGCGCTCCGGGTGCAGCACGGGGAGCCCCAGGTCCCGCAGCATGGCAAAGGCCTGCGGGGAGGTGACTTCGTGCACATAGTGAGTCGCGATGAAGAGCTGGGTGCGGCCGTCCGGCAGCGTGCCGACGGTGTGTGCCTCCCAGACTTTTTGGTATAGTGTCTTGCCCATAGATGTAGTTAATTCGGATGAAGAAATGTACCATGCCTCACAGGCAGCGTCAAGGGGTATGACGGAGCGAGGCTTGCTTGAGCATAAAAAAACACAGCCACCTGCTCAAGAGGTGGCTGTGATGAAGTTTTTTTCAGGATGAACTCAGCCCAGCACCTCTTGGCGTTCCTCAAGCAGCTCCTTGCAGGAAGCGTCAATCTTCTCGCGCGAGAACGCATCCAGGGGTAGCCCCTCCACAATCGTGTGGGTGCCATCCGCATTGGTGCGCGTGGGTTGCGAGCAGATCAGGCCCTCAGGCAGGCCGTACTTGGTGCCGTCCGTGTAGCTGGCCACAGAGAACCAATCGCCCTCGGGCGTGGGGGTCACGAGCTTCTTCACCGTCATGAGCGCCGCATTGGCAGCCGAAGCCGCAGAGGACGCACCGCGCGCCTGGATGATGGCAGCGCCGCGCTGCTGCACGGTCTTGATAAACTCACCCTTCAGCCACTCGTGGTCGGAGATGACCTCTGTCACCGGCTGGCCATTGATCTTGGCATTGGTGAAATCCGGGTACTGCGTGGCGGAGTGGTTGCCCCAGATGGTCATGTTGGTGACCGCCTCCACCGGCACGCCGGCCTTGGCCGCCAGCTGGCTCTTGGCGCGGTTCTCATCGAGCAGAGTCATGGCGAAGAAATTCTCCTTGGGAAGCCCGGTAGCATTGTGCAGGGCGATGAGGCAGTTGGTGTTGCAGGGGTTGCCCACCACAAACACCTTGCAATCCGGAGCCGCATTTTCTGCGATGGCCTTGCCCTGGCCCACAAACACCTTGCCGTTGATGCTCAGCAGATCCTTGCGCTCCATACCCGCCTTGCGCGGCACAGAGCCCACCAGCATGCACCAGTTGGCATCCTTGAATGCGACGGCGGGATCATCCGTCGCCACGATCTCCTGCAGCAGGGGGAATGCGCAGTCATCCAGCTCCATCACCACGCCCTGCAGTTTATCCAGGCAAGGGGTGATTTCAAGCAGCTTCAGGATCACAGGCTGATCCGCACCCAGCATCTCGCCGGCGGCAATGCGGAACAGGAGAGAGTAGGCGATGTTTCCGGCTGCGCCGGTCACAGTCACAGTTACAGGAGTCTTCATACGCCGCTTATTATGCCGCGCCGCGCGTCCTTGGTCAATGCAAATTGCAACTCATGGCACATTTTTTATAAAAATTTGTGTTCTCTTGTCATTTTGCGATTGACGAGCAGGCTGACACCCGCTATACTCCCTGCACAGCAATGGAGCGGTGGCTGAGAGGCTGAAAGCAACCGTTTGCTAAATGGTCGTACGGGCATTAACCCGTACCGGGGGTTCGAATCCCCCCCGCTCCGCG